>NZ_JBSGSG010000041.1:0-77964 GCF_053606765.1 Streptomyces sp. NPDC055189 | reverse complement strand
GGCCCGGGGAGCGCGGGCGCGCGGGGCGCGAGCCGGGCCTAACCACCCGGTGCCACCGCCCCGCGGCGGATAACCGATCACCGGACCGGACAACGATCCTGACGTGGCAACCGACAGATCCCAACGACAAAGGTGGATCAGTATGCGCAGGGCAATGAGCACGAAGAACAGGCTCTCGGTTCTCCTCGTGGCGCTGGCCGCGGGCAGCGCCGCATTGCTGCCGGTCTCCACGGCACACGCGGCCGAGGGGTACGACCGGTGTCCCGACGGCTCCTACTGCATGTTCTCGGGACTCGACGGAACCGGCGACATGATCACTCTCAAGGGGAACACCCCGGACCTCGCGGCGCTCGGCATGGACGACCGGGCCAAGTCCGACTGGAACCGGACCTCTTCGACCATCTACCTCTGGTCCGAGGCGAACTACAGCGGCTGCACCGTCGTGACCTCTTCCGGCCCGACCGGCAAGGGGAACTTCTTTCCTGCCTACCGGGACTTTCTGAGCTCGGTGCAGTTCGGCGGGCCGGGCGGGCAGAGCTGCGGCTGACGAGACATCAGCGGGTTATCCACCGGATCACAGGTAGGGCTAGCCCCATGTTCCGGAGCGGCGCGGATCAATTAGCTTCAGCACCCGGCCCAGCCGTTCTTTGGAGATTTTGATGCGTTCGAAGCATGAGCGGCTACCCACGGATGAGCTGCTGCGCTTACAGGATGTCCGCAAGGTGTACGGGCGTTCGCGCAACAGCGTGGCGGCGCTGGCGGGGGTGTCGCTCGGCTTCCGGCGTCACACCTTCACCGCCGTGATGGGCCCCTCCGGCTCCGGCAAGAGCACCTTCCTGCACTGTGCGGCCCTCCTGGACCGGCCGACTTCGGGCAGCGTCTTCCTGGAGGGCCAGGATCTGACAGCGATGAACGAGCGCTCGTTGACCAAGCTGCGCAGGAACCGGATCGGGTTCGTCTTCCAGAGTTTCAATCTGCTGCCCGCGCTGAACGTCGTGGACAACGTCACGCTGCCGCTGCGTCTGGCGGGTAAGCGGCCCGACCGCCGGCTGGTGGACGACGTCATCGAGCGGACCGGCCTCGCGCCCCGCCGCAAGCACCGCCCTGGCGAGCTCTCCGGCGGTCAGCAGCAGCGCGTGGCGATCGCCCGGGCCCTGGTCACCCGGCCGGTTCTGCTGTTCGGGGACGAGCCGACAGGCGCCCTGGACACCGAGACCGCGCTGGAGGTCCTGGGGCTGCTGCGCGAGGCGGTGGATTCCGGCGAGCAGACCGCCGTGATCGTGACGCACGATCCGGTGGCCGCCTCGCACGCCGACCGCGTGGTCTTCCTCGTGGACGGCCGGGTGAGCTCCGAGCTCGAGCGGCCCTCCGTCCAGCAGGTGGCCGAACAGATGACGCAACTGGGCGCGTGGGCGCGGATGCAGCAGCCGGTGCGCCCGGAACGGGTGATCTAGTGCTGCGTCTCGCGCTCAAGACCCTGCGCTATCGCAAGGGCGGATTTCTCGCTTCGCTTGTCGCACTGTTCGTCGGCGCCGTCGTCGTCCAGGGCTGCGGCGGTCTGCTGGAGACCGGTATCCGCGCTGACGTCAAAGCCGAGCGGCTGGCCGCGGCACCGGTCGTGGTGACCGGCAGTCAGGACTACCCCGGCCACGCGGTCGGCTCCGCGACCGATCCGATGACCGAGCGAGTGCTGCTGGACGAGAAGCTGGTGGACGCCGTGGCCGAGGTGCCCGGTGTGGCCGAGGCGGTGCCGGACATCTCGGTGCCGATCACCGCGCTGGCCGGTCGGCCGGTCTCCGCGTCCGGGCACGGCTGGTCCAGCGCACCGCTCTCGCCCTACCGGCTGGTTGCGGGTGCCGAGCCGGCCGTGTCCGGCGAGGTCGTGGTGGACAGCACCACCGCGAAGAGACTGCGTGTGCGGCCGGGCGCGCAGATGAAGGCGGCGGTACGCGGCATCCCGCACGTGTTCCGGGTCAGCGGAATCGCCGAGAGCCCTGTCGCCACTAGCTCCGCGCTGCTGTTCTCCGACCGCGAGGCAGCGCGTCTGTACCAGCGGCCCGGAAAGATCGACGCCATCGGAGTGCTCGCCGCCCCGGGCGCCGACGCGGCGAAGCTCGCCGACGCGATCGATGAGGTGGTCGCGGACCGTGGTGGCCGGGTGCTCCGCGGCGACGACCGGGGGGTGGCCGAGTTCCCGGACGCGATCAGCGGCCGGCAGAACCTGATTCCGGTCGCGGGTGCGTTCGGCGGCCTGTCCACCATGGTCGCGATCTTCGTGGTGGGCAGCACCGTGGGCATGCTGATGCAGCAGCGCCGCAGGGAGATGGCGCTGCTGCGCACGACGGGGGTCACGCCGGGGCAGTTGCGACGCCTGGTGATGGCGGAGACGTGTGTGATCGCGCTGCTCGCGGCCGGTCTGTCGCTCGTGCCGGGGCCGGTGTTCGGTCGCTTCATGTACGACGTCCTGGTGGACCAGGACTTGATACCGGCCGAGATGGTCTTCACTCAGGGGGCCATCCCGAAGCTCGCCGGATTCGGCGCCACGCTGTTCGCCGCGCTGGCCGCCGCGTTCATCGCCTCGCGCCGGGTGTCGAAGGTCCGGCCGACCGAAGCGATGGCCGACGCGACCCTGCAGACCCGCTGGATCAGCCCGATCCGCATGGTCCTGGCGTTCCTGTTCCTGGGCGGCGCGACCGCGCTGGCGATCGTGACGGCGTCGGTGATGACCGGGCCGATCGCGGCGAGCACGGCGGGCCCGGCAGCGATGCTGTGGGCGGTCGGGGTCGCCCTGGTGTCTCCGGGCCTGTGCCGCTGGCTGGCGGCGCTGTTGCGGTGGCCGGTGGGCGGGCTCACCGGTTTGCCAGGGCGCCTCGCGATGGAGAACGCATCGGTGCGCAAAGTGCGGCTGGCCTCGGCGGTGATCCCCATCATGCTGGCGACCGGTCTTGCCACGGCACTGATCTACCTGCAGACCAGTCAGGACGAAGCCGGCAGCCGGATGTTCGCCGACGGACTGGCGGCGGACGCGGTGGTCAGTTCGCAGAGCGGGGCTCTGTCACCGGCGCTTGTGGACACGCTCTCCGGCCTGCCGCAGGTCGCCGGGGCGTCCGCTTCGGTGTCCGGCGAGGCGCGTCTGGAGACCGTCCTCGACCCGGGCAAGGACAGCAACGGCACGACGGCCGGGCGCCGGGTCGAGCCGAGCCGGATCGACGTGCAAGGGGTCACGGCGTCCGGCGCCCGCCAGACGATCGGGTACCCGACGGTGCGGGGCGACTACGGGCGCCTGACCGGCGACAGCATCGTGCTGCCCACGGAGGTGCTCAAGGACAGCGGCAAGGACGTCGGCGACCGGGTGAGGCTGCGCTGGGGCAACGCGGAGGCGACCACGATGACGGTCGTCGGGTCGTTCACGCCGCCGCGCGGGTTCGCCTACGCGATGGTGCCCGCTGCCGAGTTGCTGCCTCGTACGACGACCGGCGTACTGCCGCAGATCCTGGTGAAGGCGAAGCCGGGGGTGTCGTCCCAGGAGCTGAAGGCGGCGGTGCGCAAGGCGGCCGGCAGCGTGCCCGGAGTCCTTGTCGTGGACCGTGCGCAAGCAACCGCCGCGCACGCGCAGAGCGATGAGAGCGGCCGGGTGGCCAGCTTCCTGCTGGCCGCGGTCGTGGTCGGCTATGCGGTGATCGCCCTGATCAACTCGCTGATCGTGGCGACCGCCGAGCGGCGCAGTGAGTTCGCGCTGCAACGGTTGATCGGCTCGACCCGCGGCCAGGTGATGTGGATGATGTCGGTGGAGGCATTGGTGACGGCGCTGGTCGGCATCGCGCTCGGCACCGGGGTGGCCGCCGGGTCGCTGGTCCCCTTCGGACTTGCCCTGGACGGATCGGTGCTGCCGAGCGGGCCGTTGTGGATCTACCTGATGATCGTCGGCACTGCGGTGGCGCTGACCTTCGCGACGATCCTGGTGCCGACGTCGGTCGCGCTGCGGGCGAAACCGGCGGAGGCCGCCGTTGCTCCATGACCCCGGTTCCGGGCGGGCGATGCCCCCCGGTCGGCGGACTCAGGAGCGGGAGCGGGGCTCATCCTGCGGCCAAGTGTCCGGCTGCCAGAGGCCCGAGCGGCGCAGGGACTGGGAGCAGTGCAGGTAGATCTCGTCGATGTCGACGACCAGCGCCAGGCGCGGGCGCTGGCCCTTGACGGTCATCAGGTCGAAGAACGGGGCGTCCGTCAGGATGCGCGCCCGGCCGTTGATGCGCAGGATCTCGCCGCTGCCCGGCACCAGGTGCAGCAGACCCACGTGCGGGTTCTTGAGGATGTTGCGGAAGCTGTCGCCGCGCCGGTTGCCGGGGCGGTCGGGCAGGACGACGGTGCGCGCGTCGAGCACGTGGATGAAGCCCGGGGCGCCGCCGCGCGGTGAGGTGTCGCAGTTGCCTTCCGCGTCCGAGGTGGAGACGGCACAGAACGGCGAGCGGGCCAGAATCGCCAGGTCCTGCTCGGTCAGCTCGTCGTGGACCTTGTCGATGACGATCGGGTGGGGCTCGCCGAGCAGTTCGCTCAGCTCGTCTTCCGAGCCGAGCTCCTGCCAGGTATGCGGGGCCGGGGCGCTACCGCCGGGGGACGGGGCGGTTGCGGGTATCGCGGCGTCGGGCACGGGGGTCCTCACAGATCGGCGAGCAGACGAACAGACTGGCGATTATGTAATGTTAGGCTCACCTTACTGGAGTGGAAAACGGCAGGTGAGTGCGCCCCTGCCTGAACAGGGAGCGGTTGATTCATGGCTGGGAGCAGCCGCACTGGGTGTGTGTCCCGGAGGCGACGGCCATGAAGGCATCCTCCACTGCCCACTCCTCGGGCACGTTGGGCACCTCGGGCACCTCGGGCAGCGATACGGCCACAGGGGAACCGAACTCCGCGAAGCGTCCCCGCGGCGGCGGGCACCGAGCCCCTGCCCTGGCTGCCGGTCTCGTCCTGCTGGTCGCCGTCCTGCTGCTCGTCATGTGGGCGAGTCTGCTGGTGGGCTCGGGTGATGTCGGTGCCGGTGATCTGCTGCCCGGCATCTTCGACCCCGACCTCTCCGACAAGGGTCAGCTGATCTTGCAGGAGGTGCGGCTGCCGCGCACGGCGGCAGGCCTTCTCGCCGGGGTCGCGCTCGGCCTGGCCGGCACGGTGATGCAGGGCGTGGCCCGCAATCCCCTCGCCGATCCGGGCGTACTTGGCGTCAACTCCGGCGCCTCCGCCGCCGTCGTCTTCGCGATCAGCATCCTGGGCATGTCCGACCCCGCTCACTACATCTGGTTCGGCTTCCTCGGCGCCCTGGTCGCCTCGCTCGTCGTGTTCGGCATCGGCTCCATGGGCCGGGAGGGCGCCACGCCGGTCAAGCTGGCCCTTGCCGGGGCGGCGACCGGGGCGGCGCTGCTGTCGCTGACCACGTCGATGCTGCTGACCGACTCCAAGTCGTATGACCAGTACCGCTTCTGGCAGGTCGGTTCACTCACCGGGCGCGAGGCCGCCGTGCTGTGGCAGGCCCTGCCGTTCATCGCGGCCGGGATCGTCCTGGCGCTGCTGCTGGGTCCGCGGCTGAACGCCCTGTCCCTGGGTGATGACCTGGCGCGCGGCCTGGGCCAGCGGATCGGTCTGGCGCGCGCCGCCTGCGCGGTGGCCGTGGTGCTGCTGTGCGGTGCCGCGACGGTCGTGGCCGGGCCGATCGCGTTCCTGGGGCTCGTCGTCCCGCACGCCGCCCGGCTGTTCACCGGCCCGGACTACCGCTGGGTGCTGCCGTACAGCGCGCTGATCGCCCCGTCCTTGCTGCTGACCGCGGACATCGTGGGGCGGGTGATCGCTCCTCCCGGAGAGGTGCAGGCGGGCATCGTGACCGCCGCGATCGGTGCGATTCCGTTCGTGGTGCTTGTGCGCCGCCGGAAGGTGTCCGAGCTGTGAGCGGGTGGCGGAAGTAGTGGGCGAGCACAT
Organism: Streptomyces sp. NPDC055189; assembly: GCF_053606765.1. Lineage (NCBI taxonomy): Bacteria > Bacillati > Actinomycetota > Actinomycetes > Kitasatosporales > Streptomycetaceae > Streptomyces > Streptomyces sp. NPDC055189. The sequence goes on along the minus strand of NZ_JBSGSG010000041.1, from coordinate 72,000 downwards.
GGAGAAGGCGGGTATGGGCGCGGCGGGACCGGCCGAGGTGAGCGCTGCAGCGGCCGGGAGCGGCGCCGTGAGCACCGTGTCGCGGGCCGACGCGGTGCGCCGCGTCCACGGCGTGCGGCGGGCCCGCCGGGCGCGCACGGTGCTGGTGCAGGGGCTGCTTCTGGCGGCGATCGCGGCGGTGTTCGGTGCCGCGCTGAGCTACGGCGACATGTCCGTGCCGCTGGGCGATGTGATCGGCGCCCTGAGCGGCGGCGGTGATGCCGGCTCGCACTTCGTGGTGGTGGAGCTGCGGCTGCCGCGTGTGCTCCTTGGTCTGCTGGTCGGTGTCGCCTTCGGTCTCAGCGGGGCGTTGTTCCAGGCACTGCTGCGCAATCCCCTCGCCAGCCCCGACGTGATCGGCATCAGCCAGGGTGCGAGCGCCGCGGCCGTACTTGCCTCGCTGGGCTTCGCGGTCAGTGGCATCGCCCTGTCCGCTGCCGCGCTGGGCGGTGCGCTGCTGAGTGCGGCGGTCATCTACGCCTTCGCCTGGCGTCGCAACGTCTCCGGTCAGCGCTTCGTGCTCGTGGGCATCGGCATCGGCGCGGGGCTCTCCAGCGTCACGTCGTACCTGCTGACCAACTCCGAGGTGACCGAGGCGCAGAACGCCCTGGTGTGGCTCACCGGCAGCCTCAACGGCAGCACCCTGGAGCAGGTGTGGCCACTGCTCGGCGCGCTGGCGCTCCTGCTGCCGCTGACCGTTCTCGCCGCGCGGGACCTCGGCCCGCTGCAACTGGGCGACGACACCGCGGCCGGGCTCGGTACCCGCGTGGGCCGCAGCCGGCTGGCGCTGCTCGGCTGCGCGGTGGCGCTGGCCGGGGTCGCCACGGCGGCGGCCGGACCGGTCGCCTTCGTCGCGTTCGTCTCGGCGCCGGTGGCCCGGCGTCTGGTACCGGGCGCGGGCGCCGCACTGATACCCGCCGCGCTGACCGGCGCGCTGCTGGTGACGGTGGCCGACTTCGCCGCCCAGCACCTGCTGTGGTCCAGCCAGTTCCCCGTCGGCGTGGTCACCAGCCTGATCGGGGCCCCCTACCTGCTGTGGCTGCTGGCCCGCGCCAATCGCACGGGAAGGGCCGGATGACGGTGGCAGACGCACACAAAGACAAGGACGAGCACAAGGACAAGGACGAGGACATGGGCGCCGGCGGACACACCCTGGGCACACAGGACATCCACCTGGGCTACGACGGCCGCGAGGTCGTCCACGGTCTGAGCCTGGACATCCCGCCCGGCAGCATCACCATGATCGTCGGTCCCAATGCGTGCGGGAAGTCGACGCTGCTGCGCGCCATGGCCCGCCTGCTCACCCCGACCTCCGGCTCCGCCCTGCTCGACGGGCGCAGCATCCACACGATGCCCACCCGCGAGGTCGCCGCACGCCTGGGCATCCTGCCGCAGACCCCGGTGGCGCCCGACGGCATCACGGTGAGCGATCTGGTGGGCCGCGGCCGGTATCCGCACCAGGGCTGGTTTCGGCGCTGGACCGCCGAGGACGATGCGGCCGTGGCCGACGCGCTGCTCGCCACGGACGTCCTGGACCTGGCCGGGCGTCCGGTCGACGAGCTCTCGGGCGGCCAGCGCCAGCGTGTGTGGATCGCCATGGCGCTGGCCCAGCGCACCGACATCCTCCTGCTGGACGAACCGACCACTTACCTGGACGTGAGCCATCAACTGGACGTGCTCGACCTCCTGGTCGATCTCAACCAGGAGCACGGCACCACGATCGTGGTGGTCCTGCACGACCTGAACCTGGCCTGCCGCTACGCCGATCACCTGGTGGCGATGCGCGACGGCCATGTCATCGCGGAGGGCAGGCCGGGCGACGTCGTCACCGAGGAACTGGTCAACGAGGCGTTCGGGATGCGCTCTTCGCTGGTGGCCGACCCGGTGTCGGGCACACCGCTCATCGTGCCCATCGGCCGCCACCGGGTGGGCTGAGCGGACGGACGCGGGGCGGCGTACGGGCCCGTCGGCATATGCGGGTTGGCTACGGGCCTGTCGGCGTATGCGGATTGGCGTACGCCCGCCCTGCGCAGGCGGCCAGCGGAACGGAACACCGGGTTCCAGTCACCACTTAGGTTAGGGTAGCCTAAGTTCATGCCCCTTAGAGTCAAGTCGCCGTTCACGCGGGCCTCGCGTGATGCCCGCTCCCTCCGCCCCGCGCGCCGCAACACCGTCGTCGCGCTCACGGCGGCCCTCGCCCTCACCGGCACGCTGACCGCGTGCTCGTCCTCCGACGACGAGGGAGGCGGCTCGGCCGCCTCGACGGCGGGCTTCCCGGCGAAGGTCGCCACCAAGTTCGGCGAGATCTCCGTGAAGAAGAAGCCGCAGCGCGTGGTGGCGCTCGGCTGGGGCGACGCGGAGACCGCGCTCGCCCTCGGCGTCCAGCCGGTGGGCGCCAGCGACTGGCTCGCCTTCGGCGGTGACGGTGTCGGGCCGTGGGCCAAGGGCCTGTACAAGAAGAGCCCGACCAAGATCGGCACGCTGGAGCCGGAGTACGAGAAGATCGCCTCCCTCAAGCCCGACCTGATCCTGGACACCAAGTCCAGCGGCGACCAGAAGCGTTACGACACCCTGAGCAAGCTCGCCACCACCGTCGGCGTGCCCAAGGGCGGCGACCAGTACCTGACCAACTGGGAGACGCAGACCACGATGGTCGCGGACGCCCTCGGCCTGCACGACAAGGGCCAGGAGCTGATCGCCAAGACGGAGAAGAAGTTCAAGTCCGCCACCGCGCAGCACCCCGAGTTCAAGGGCAAGACCGCCACCTCCGGCGCGCGCACCAGCGTCGGCTACGGCGCCTACGTGACGGGCGGCGGACGCGTCGACTTCCTGGAGCGGCTCGGCTTCAAGAACAACCCCAAGGTCGACGCCAAGGCCGGCAAGTCCTTCTCCGTCACGGTCTCCCGCGAGAGGCTCGACATGCTCGACTCCGACTTGCTGGTCATGTCGTCGATCGGCATCCCCAAGTCGAAGATCGAGAACGACCCGCTCTACAAGGAGATTCCTGCCGTCAAGGCCGGACATGACGTCGTCTTCGACCCGAAGTCCACGCTCAGCTCCGCCTTCGCCGCCGACTCGGTCCTCTCCGTCTCCTACGCCCTGGACAAGGTCGTCCCCGAGTTCGCCGAGGCGCTCCGCTGACCGCACCGCACCGCACCGCACCGCACCCGCCGGGCCGACACCCGAGTACGTCAGAAGTAGGCAGGAACCCGCTTGGGCCTGCCTACTTTTGACGTATGGACAATGTGTCGCGTGATCTCACCGCGCCCGAGGGCGCCAACCCGCTGAGCCGGCTCTCGCTGGAACAACTGCGGCGGCGTACGAGCATGAAGTGGCGGACCTATCCGCAGGACGTGCTGCCGCTGTGGGTGGCCGAGATGGACGTCCCGCTGGCCCGGCCGGTCGCCGAGGCGATAACCGAGGCCGTGGCGCTCGGTGACACCGGCTATCCCGCCGGAACCGCCTACGCCGAGGCACTGGCCGAGTTCGCCCACAAGCGGTGGGGCTGGGACGGCCTTGCCGTCGAGCGCACCGCGATCGTGCCCGACGTGATGCTGGGCATCGTCGAGATGCTCAAGCTGCTCTCCGTGCCCGGCGACCCCGTCATCGTCAACTGTCCCGTCTACCCGCCCTTCTACCAGTTCGCCGGCAACCTGGACCGGCCCGTCGTCGAGGCACCACTGGGCCCCGACATGCGCATCGACTTCACCGTCCTCGAGGAGGTGTTCGCTCGCGCTGCCGGCGGCGCGCGCCGGCCGGTGTACCTGCTGTGCAGCCCGCACAACCCGACCGGGACCGTGCACACCACGGCCGAATTGACGCGGGTGGCACACCTGGCACGCACACACGGCGTGCGTGTCGTGGCGGACGAGATCCATGCCCCGATCGTGGCGACAGGCACATCGTTCGTGCCCTTCCTGAGCGTGCCCGGTGCCGAGAACGGGCTGTCCCTGATGTCGGCGTCCAAGGCCTGGAACCTGGCCGGACTCAAGGCCGCCCTCGCCGTCGCGGGCCCCGAAGCCGCAGACGACCTCGCCCGCATCCCCGAAGAGGTCAGCCACGGCCCCAGCCATCTCGGCATCATCGCCCACACGGCGGCCCTGCGTGATGGCGGCGAGTGGCTGGACGCACTGCTGTGCGGTCTCGACGACAACCGCCGGCTGCTGTCCGCGCTGTTGTCCGAACACCTGCCCGCCGTCGGCTACACGCCTGCCCGGGGCACGTTCCTGGCCTGGCTCGACTGCCGGGAACTGGGCCTGGGCGACGACCCGGCCGAGGCTTTCCTGCAGCGCGGCCGTGTCGCTCTGAGCTCAGGAAGGCCGTTCGGGACCGGCGCGGAGGGCTTCGTGCGACTCAATCTGGCCGCCTCTCCGGACGTCCTCACCCAGGCCGTACGGCGCATGGCATCGGCCGTCGGCTGACCCCATGTGCCGCACATGAGTGCGCGCATGCGGTGCCGACATTGGTGCAGACCTGGAGGCAACGTTTGTACTTGGGAGGCCCGAGACTTCATCTAATGCACCCGCGAGCGAACACAAACACGTAACCTTCGCTACCGGCACATGAGTTACTGCTGTTGCAGGTTGGGCAGTCAACATTAAGAGGTGCAAACATGCACCCTCACCAGGAGTGCTCGGTCGTGAGCACGCCCCGCCACCCGCACGACTGCGTGCGCCCACGAAAAGGTCACTGCCATGTCAGACGTTAAGCCGGAAACTGCCGGAGTTCAGGCCCAGTACGCCGTGCGCGTAGCCGAGGACCTCGAGAACAACCGCAAGGAACAAGAGCGCATCGGGACCGAGGTGGCAACGCTCCAGGAGCAGCTGCAGGAACTGGAGGCCGACCACGCGGTGCTGCTGAGCATGCAGCAGGCGCTGGGCTCCCCCTCCGCCGCGGAGACCACCGCCAAGAAGGCAGCCCCCCGCAAGGCGGCCGTACCCGCTCCGCGGCCGAACAACTCCGGTGCCGCCCGCGCCAAGAAGCCGGCCGCCACCAAGGCCGCCGCCACCAAGGCCAAGGACAAGAGCGGGGGCAAGGACAAGGAAAAGGCGGCCAAGAGTGCGCCCAAGGCCGCCGCTAAGAAGCCTGCCGCTCCGGCAGCGGGCCCCACGCTGGTCGAACTGATCGACAACCACCTCGGCCAGCAGAAGGAACCGCGCTCCGCCGCCGAGATCACCACCGCGCTCGCCAAGGCCCGCCCCGAGCGCGTCCTGAAGACCACTGTCGTGCGCACCACGGTGGAAGGCCTGGTCGCCAAGGGCCGTGCCCTGCGCACCAAGCAGGGTTCCTCCGTCTTCTACACCGCCGCCGCCTCGGCAGATTCCTCCGCGGCGCCGAAGTCGGAGGCCGTCACCAGCTGAACGGCCCGCGGGCGACACCGCTGGTGACCGCCCCGCCGCCCAACCCGGCGCAGCCGGCAGGACGTTCCCTCGTGATGTGCCATGTGTGCAGCGAGCGGGACGTCCTGCGCGGGGCCGCCTCACATGTCTCGACCGTCGCGGCAAAGGCACGTGGAATATCCCGCGCCCCTTGGTGCGGAGGTCACACCACAGTCAGGCTCTTCGCCATGACACGCTCTCTGCGCACGCCGTCGGAGAGCAGGTCGCCGAGCTCACCGGTGTCGGCGAAGCCGTGCCGCTCGTAGAGCGCGGTGGCGTTGAGGTTGTCCGGCATCACGCACAACCGCAGCGTCCCTGCGCCGCGCTCCGCACCCCACCGCTCCACACCCTGGACCAGACAGTCCCCCACGCCCCGGCCCCGCGCCGCAGCATCGACCCACATCGAGATCAGCTCGACGCAGTCCCCCTCGCCCGGAACCCCACTGACCATCCCCACCGGGCGGCCGTCCAGCAGCGCCACGAGATCGCGTGCGCCAGGAATCGACAGCCGGGCACGCCAGCGTTCCTCCTGGTCGCCGGATCCCTGCCACTGCGCCAGTGTCGATCCGAATGCGGAGGGCTCCTCGGCAAGCGCCGCCAGACGCAACTCCCGCCAGAGAAGCCAGTCGTCGGCTTCCAACGTACGCAGTTCAATCATGATCCAGAGCCTGCCTGCCGACCTGGATGACAGCAACCCAATTCCGGCTCCAGGTATGCCCGTCCCGTGCCGGCACGGGACAGTTCAGGGCCGTCCTATGCTGCCGAATTCCGGCCGCGGCGCTGCTCCCGTGCCCGTCGTACGAGATCTGCTGCCGCCTCCGGCCACGCGGGGTACTCGAAGGCGAACCCCTCGTCGAGCAGCCGGCCGGGCACGACGCGGCGGCTCTTGAGGAGTAGTTCCGTGTCCGTGCGCAGCGCGAGTGCGCCGATTTCCGCCATCCACTTGGTGGCCGGGAGCCCCACGGGGACGCGTGCCGCCGACCGCAGTTGCCGCATGAACGCGCGGTGCGGGAGTGGGCCGGGGGCGGCCAGGTTCACCGGACCCTCGATGTCGTCGCGTCCGATGAGGAACTCCACCGCGCGGACGAAGTCGCGGTCATGGATCCAGGACAAGTACTGGGCTCCGCCCGCGACCGGCCCGCCGAGGCCCAGCCGGGCCATCTTCAGCAGCACGTCGAAGACACCGCCCCGGTCGGGACTCATCACCATGGCCGCACGCAGAGCGACTTTGCGGGTGTGCGGGGTGGCGGCCTCCTGCTGGGCCCGCTCCCAGTTCCTGGCGATCCGCACGCTGTACTCCCAGTAGTCCGGGACCCCGCTCTCCCTACCGCCGATGACACCGGTGGCCTCGTCGTGCGGTGCGTCGTAGCGGTGGGCGTAGATCGTGGCGGTGCTCATCTGGAGCCAGAGCGCCGGAGGTTTCGCCGCGGCGGATATCGCCGCGCCGACGGCCTCGGCGGAGTGGACCCGCGAGTCCATCATGTCCCGCAGATTGGTCTCGGTGTAGCGGCAGCTGACACTGCGTCCCGCCAGGTTGACCACCACGTCACTGCCGTCGATCTCGGCAGCCCAGGGGCCCGATGTGCGCCCGTCCCAAGCGACTTGCCGCGCACGCACAGGGTTGCGGGTCAGGACTACGACGTCATGTCCGCCGGCGGTCAACGCACGCTCCAGAACGGCTCCGACCTGCCCGGTGCCTCCTGCCAGCACTACCTTCATCGCGCTATCCCCTTTGCTCGGTGAGCACTCGGCAAGCGTGAGCCTAGACCTGGCCCACCAGCGGGTTTGTGCGGGGATCCGGTAAGGACGCGATAGCGGCGGTGCCGCCCGCCCGGTCTGCTGTCGGCAGAACCTTCGGGACGAGAGACACGCGGCCTGCGAGCATGATCCGATGGTGCACAAGGACGCGGAAGTTCGTCGACTCGATCTGGGCTATGTCGTCCGTCCTGCCGCAGAAGCCGGAACCGCACGGCCACGCGCAGAACCCGTCTTCGGCTACCTGGTCCGGCGCCCGGAGGGACTGATTCTCTTCGATACCGGCATCGGCGCGGTCGACCCCGCAACCGAAAGCCACTACCGTCCCCGGCGCAGGCCCCTGGAGTACGCCCTCGCGGCCTCGGGAATCACCCCCGCCGACATCTCCATGGTGGTGAACTGCCACCTTCATTTCGACCACTGCGGCGGCAATCCCCTGCTGAGCGGCACGCCCATCGTCGTACAGGCCACGGAGTTGGCCACGGCCCGCCGGGGCGACTACACCATCGACGACCTCGTCGACTTTCCCGGCGCCGACTACGAGGAGCTCACCGGCGAAACGGAACTCTGGCCCGGCGTATGGATCATTCCCACCCCTGGTCACACCGAAGGACACCAGTCCCTGGTGGTCCAGCAGGATGACGGCACAGCCATCCTGGCCGGGCAGGCACACGATTTCGCCTCCCACTTCGCTTCGGATCACATGGCCCACCGGGCAACCGAGGACGGCCTCGAACCACCGCTTCCTGCCTGTCTTCCCTGGATGGAGCGGTTGCTCGCGTTCGACCCGCGCAGAGTGCTCTTCGCACACGACTGCTCGGTCTGGGAGCCACCGGAGATGGCTTGACGGCGGAGCCGAGGCGGTCCCCGTTCTCCGTGTCAGTGCCGGATCAGTCCGCCGACCGGGACGGGATCGACATGGCCGGTTGCCGGGCGGGTCTGTGCCAGGGCGAGTCCGATGTCCACCAGCGACGAACGGGGCAGGCAAGCGACGTCGGGGATCGCGGTCCAGACCGACTCGGCGATCTCGCCGTTCGGCTCGGGCCGGAGCTGACCACCGGTAATACTGACCTGGTAGAAGATGCCGACATTCTGATGCTCCGGTCCGCCGGGAACGGTGCGGTCGGCCGCGGAGATCACCCGTGAGTCCACACCCAGCAGGCGTTGCACCACCGCGTCGCAGCCAGTCTCCTCAGCGACCTCCCGGGTCACCGCCTCGAACGGATCCTCTCCGTGCTCGACTCTGCCGCCCGGAAGAGTCCAGTTGGACTCTCGGAGACGTGACACGTGACGGGCGAGCAGGACCCGCCCGTCCTCGATGCACACGGCGTACGCCGCCAGCCGGAAACTCATGCCCGCACCAACTCCTCATCCACGGAAGCGACTTGCGTACCGTGCGTACAGGCCACCGCCGGCGCCCGCTTCACCACTGTCCACCTTGGCCAAGTCTCCGCCATCTGCTGTGCCTGACCCCTCCGGCCTCACACGGTCTCGCCGACACTCAGCTCCCCCTCAACCGCAATGGCTCCCGAAGAGGCGACGGCCGGGCTAGGGTCCTCGCGTGAACAGCAGGCAGCCGCACGAACCCGATGACCGCTGCGCGACCGTGATGGTGGCCTCCTCCGCCGGGGGCATCGAGGGCCTGAAGACGTTGCTGGGCGGCCTGGACGCCGGGATCCGGGCGGCCGTGCTGGTGGTCCAGCACCTGCGCCGTTCCCGCGAGACGCGCATCGTCAACATCCTGTCGCCCCACACCGGCCTTCGCGTCAAACTGGCGGAAGACGGCGAGCGCCCGACGGCGGGAAGTGTCTACATCGCACCGCCCGATCACCATCTGTGTGTGGATACGGGCGGTGTGCTCTCCCTGTCCAAGGAAGACCCGGTCAACTTCTCGCGCCCGGCCGCCGACCCGCTCTTCGCGTCGGCATCGAAGGCGTGCGGGCCGCTGCTGGTGGCCTGCGTGCTCACCGGATCCGACGGCGACGGCGCCCGGGGAGTGGAAGTGGTCAAGTCGCACGGGGGCATCGTCATCGTGGAAGACCCCGCGACGGCGGCGTTCCGCGGGATGCCCAAAGCGGCCATCGAAACCGGCAAAGTCGACTTCGTGTGCCCCGCCGAGGACATCGCTCCCCTCATCCAGCAGCTCGTGGAGCAGGCCTGCCGCTCCTGAGCCCGTCACCGCGAAAGCCCGTCACCGCGAGCGGCGCACGTTGAGCCGGGCGGCCTGGCGCGTCAGGTGGTCGCGCTCGGGGAGGTTGGGTGCCTTCTGGGCCGCCTCGGCGTACAGCCGTGCCGCCGTATCCAGATCGCCGTCGCGCTCGTGGAGATAGGCCGCCACCGCGGTGTGGCGCGGCAGTGCGTCGTCCAGCTCCGCCAGCGCCGCAAGGCCGGCGCGCGGGCCGTCCGCCTCGCCTACGGCCACCGCGCGGTTCAGGCGGACGACGGGGCTGTCGGTCAGGCCCGCGAGCTCGTCGTACCACTCGACGATCTGCACCCAGTCGGTCTCCTCCGCGGTGGGCGCGTCGGCGTGCAGGGCCGCGATGGCGGCCTGCGCCTGGAACTCGCCCGGGCGATCGCGGACGAGGGCCGCCTGCAGGATCTGGATGCCCTCGGCGATGGAATCCGTGTCCCACCGGCCGCGATCCTGCTCGGCGAGCGGCACCAGACTGCCGTCGGGCGCGGTCCGGGCGGCGCGCCGGGCGTGGTGGATCAGCATGAGGGCGAGCAGCCCGGCCACCTCGGGGTGGTCGATGGCGGCCGCGAGCTGCCGGGTGAGGCGGATGGCCTCGGCGGCGAGGTCGACGTCGCCGGAGTAGCCCTCGTTGAAGACCAGGTAGAGGACGCGCAGCACGGTGGCGACGTCGCCGGGCTTGTCGAACCGTATGCCGGAGACGGTGCGCTTGGCCCGGCTGATGCGCTGCGCCATGGTCGCCTCGGGCACCAGGTAGGCCCGGGCGATCTGGCGCGTGGTCAGCCCGCCGACGGCGCGCAGCGTGAGCGCGACGGCGGAGGACGGGGTGAGCGAGGGGTGGGCGCACAGGAAGTAGAGCTGGAGCGTGTCGTCCACGCCGGGCGCGGGGCCGGGCGCCGGCTCCTCGTCGATGCGGTCCTCACGCCGGCGGCGGGATGCCTCCGAGCGGGTCGCGTCGAGGAACTTGCGCCAGGCCACGGTGATCAGCCAGCCCTTCGCATCCCGCGGCGGGTCGTCCGGCCAGACGCGGACCGCTTCGAGGAGGGCGTCCTGCACGGCGTCCTCGGCCGCCGCGAAGTCGGCGCCGCGGCGGACGAGGACGGCGAGCACGCCGGGTGTGAGGCTGCGCAGCAGGGCGTCGTTCACCGGTGGGAAGGGCAATCCGTGTCCGTGGAGTGGCCGCCCAGGAGGGGGCGCAGTTCGAGCCACTCGTGGATCGGCTTGCCGCCCGCGCCGGGGGCGGCCGAGAGTTCACCGGCCAGTTCGAGGGCGCGCTCGTAGGTGTCGACGTCAATGATCATCCAGCCCGCGATGAGGTCCTTGGTCTCGGCGAAGGGGCCGTCGGTGACCGGCGGGCGCCCCTCGCCGTCGTACCGCACGAACGTCCCCTGCGGGGCCAACGCCTTGCTGTCGACGAACTCGCCGGTCTTCTCCAGCCGGTCCGCGAAGTCGTTCATGTACTGCACGTGGGCCGAGATCTCCTCCGGCGTCCACTGCTCCATCGGGGCGTCGTTGACCGATGCCGGCGCGCCGCGGTAGTGCTTCAGCAGCAGGTACTTGGCCATGATGTGTCTCCTCGGTACTGGTGCGGCCATTGTGGTCGCGTTCACTGCCGGGACGGAGCCGGTTTCGGGTTCTCGACATCGGCGGGCGACATTTTCCTGAGGAATTCCACCGCGTGCCTCAATGGTGCTTGCCGGGACCGTTCGGTGTGGCGTCGGGTGGCGCCGTCGTCACGATGCCCCGCTCCCCCGGCGATGAGTTCCTGTCGCGCCGCGGGTCTCCCCTGGCAGACACTGGAGACGAGCAAAGGAACCGCCGTGAACGAAGATGTCTGGGCACTGGTACACGCGGAGCGCGCGGCGCTGATCGAGGACCTGGCGCGTCTCGACGACTCGCAGTGGGAGCAGCCCTCGCTGTGTGAGGGGTGGACCGTGCACGATGTGGCCGCCCATCTGGTGGACACCGCTCGTGCGACGCGTCTGGGGTTCGTCGGTGCCATGGTCCGGGCACGTTTCGACTTCGACCGGCAAAACGCCCGCGGGGTGGAACGCGAGCGCGGTGCGTCGCCGCGCGAGACGCTGGAGCGGCTGCGTCAGGTTGCCTCACGGAAGACGGGCCCTCCGGCACCCCTCGACACCCGGCTCGTCGAGGAGATCGTCCATGGTGAGGACATCCGGCGGCCCCTGGGGCTCAGCCGCTCCTACCCGACGGAAGCCGTCGTCAGATCTCTGCGCCTGCAGGCTCGCACCTCCGCTTCCTTCGGCGGCGCCAAGGAGCGGGTGGCCGGCCTTCAACTGGCTCCGACGGACGCCGACTTGTCGATCGGGGAGGGTCCGAAAGTGCACGGGACCGCACTTTCCCTGCTGCTGGCCATCTCCGGGCGGCAGGCAGCGCTGGAGGAGCTTGAGGGGCCAGGGGTCGCCGCGTTGCGGACGAGTGCCTGACTGTCTACCGGCCTGCCGGTCTGACTGCCCGCCGGTCTGCGGGGGCTTGTTCTCGTTCGCCTTCTCCGAGTACGGATTCGCAACCCCTTTGATGCAGTGAGCGTGGCGCTACTGCAGTGAGCGTGCCGTACTCAGCCCGGATGGCGAGGAGACTCGTTGCGCAGCCTCCAGATCTCCTTCCATTGCCGGGCGTGGTCGGCTGCCAGCAGGGGGTCGGGCGCGTCGGCCTGCTCCGCCGCGAGGGTGACCCCGCATGCTCTGCACAACTGATGGATCCTGCGGATACCGTCGTGCCAGGCCTTGGTGTTGCCGCGGTTCCCGCATACCCGGCACGTCAGCGCGAGGGCTCCATCCGCCGGGACCGCCGATCGCAGGACCCGCTCGACGACGACAGGCAGCGGCTCGTCGGGGTGCATCGTCGGCTCGGGGCAGTAGGCGATGTTGCCCCACCCGCGCTGCCAGCCGCGCCAAGCCTCATCTGCTCGCACCTGCCGAAAGCCATGTGCCTTGTCCGTCCGGCGACTGCTGGCGAAGGCACGTTCGGCAGCGAGCCAGATCAGCCGGGCCTGGTGCAACTCCTTGACGGCTCGTACGAGCGAGTTCGGGTCCTTCTCCACGTTCCTGGGGATGCCCGCACTGATGCAGAGGTGGTGATAGGTGGCCCGGAAGCCGTAGGGCGCGAAGTTCACGAGGCAGGAGCGCAGGTTCGTGTGCCGAACCCGCGCGATCAGCCTCTCGTCGTAGACCCGTCTCTGGTGTGTATTGAAGCTGCTCACCACAGGGACGCTACGGCCTGCCGAGCTGGGGCCGCACCGCGTTTTCGCAGACCAAGGTCTTGCCCTGGGCATGCCCTTGACGACGCTGCCGGCGAAGCCCTGGCCTTACTCAGGCGTGTGTTCACCTGCGCTCAGGCCCGCTCACCAAAATGCCGCGACGTCCGCCTGGGCCCCGACGACAATCATCGGTCATGACGCTCCCCGGACGCGATGTACTCAACGCCTTTCGACTCACCGGCCGCACCGTTCGTCTGCCCGGCGGGGAAGGCAACTCTGTCCGCGTGGGCGACGTGGTGCTCAAGCCCACCGGCCCGGACGGTGAGTTCGCCGAGTGGCTGGGCGACGTCATGGAATCGCTTACGGAGGACGGTTTCCGCGTCGCGCGGCCCCTGCGGGCCATCACGGGTGCCTGGAGCCACGACGGCTGGGCCGCCTCCCGTTTCGTCGCCGGCGCCGAACCTGATCACGCGGCGGCGCCCCGCTGGCTCGAGGTCGTCGCTGCGGGGCGCGCCTTCCACCGCGCGCTGGCCGACGTGCCCCGCCCCGGTTTCCTCGACCGGCGTCGCGACTGGTGGGCGATCGGTGACCGTGTTGCCTGGCAGGAGGAGAAGGCCGATCTGCTGCCCGCTCTGCGCGAGCCCTACGACGAGTTGGCTGCGTTGCTCGGTCCGATGCCGCGGGTGCGGCCCCAGCTCGTCCACGGCGACCTGACGGGCAACGTCCTGTTCGCGCCGGGGCTGGCGCCCGCGGTCATCGACTTCTCGCCCTACTGGCGGCCGCCGGCCTTCGGCGAGGCGGTCGTCGTGGGTGACGCCCTGATCTGGCACGGTGCGGGCCCGGAGCTGCTTCACGAGGCCGCTTCCGCGAGCGGTCCCGACTTCGTCGAGTACGTCGCCCGCGCCCTCGTCTTCCGTCTCGTCACCAGCAGCGAGCGCATCCGTGCCCTGCCGGTCGATGCCACCCACGACACCGAGACCGACAGCGAGGTACGCCGCTACGAGCACGCGGCACGGCTTCTCACCTGCCTCGTTCGTGCGCCCCACCGGTCGGCGCCCTGAGGCAGGGCACTACAGGACCGGCGGGCCCTGCTCGATGCGGCGCAGCACCGGGGTGAGCCGGTCGAGGTCGTCGCCCGTCTGGATCTGGCGTTCGTCCCACCACGTGGCTCCGGCCTCGGCCAGCGGTCCGATCAGGTCGCGGGTCCCGGCGGTGTCGTCGCCCGGCGTGGCACCGCCGAGGACGATGTCGAAGGGGGTGTCGGGCGACCGGTCCGCGCGTTGCTCGTGCAGGTACGCCACCAGGTCACGGACCTGGTCGAGGGGCGGCACGTGGCCGTGCTTGGCGTCGGTGAACAGCGGGACCGCGCCGTCCCAGCGGGCCGCCCGGCGCATGGGCGGGCGGTTGGGCCAGAAGCCGGCGACCCAGATCGGCGGCCGGGGGCGCTGCACGGCGGCGGGCAGCAGTCTCACGTCGCGTGCCTGGTAGTGCCGTCCGTCGTGGTGCACCGGCTCGCCCGACCAGTAGCGCTGGAGGAGGTCCAGGCCCTCGTCTAGGCGCTCGGCAAGGACTTTCGGGTCCGTGGTGTCACCGAAGCTGCCGTACTCGTCCTCGATGGGCCCGCCCAGACCGGCGCCGAAGGTGACCCGGCCGCCGCTGAGGACGTCCAGGGTCGCCACCTGGCGGGCGAGTTGCTGCGGGCGCCGGCGGGCCACCGGGGTGACCAGCGTGCCCAGCCTGATCCGGGAGGTCGCGAGAGCGGCTGCGGTCAGCAGCATCCAGGGGTCCCCGAAGGGCCTGCCCGTGTACTTGCGGTGCAGCACGTGATCCCAGACGAACAACCCGTCCCAGCCCGCCTGCTCCGCCGCCGCGGCCACCTTCGCAACGGTCCGGGGATCGGCGAAGTCGCCGAAGTTCGGAATGTTCACCGAGAAGCGCATCCCCGCATCCTGCTTCACGGCACCATGACCGGCAACCGATATGTCCAACCGCCGCGTCGGCTCAGCTGCCGATCGCCGCCGAGTGTCGTACCGCGGCCCGTGCGAGCCCCGTGATCAGCGGGTGGGGACGGGTGCCGTCACCGTGCAGTTCGGGCTGGAACAGGGTGGCCAGGAAGAAGGGATGGCCGGGCAGTTCGGCGATGCGGATGTCCCCGCTTGCGTCCGTGCCGGTGAAGCGCAGCCCGTGGGCGCGCAGTGTCTCCACGTGGGCGGGGTTGGGTCCGTAGTTGCAGTGGTAGCGCTCCACCGTCTTGCGGGCGCCGATGAGTCGGGCCGCGTGCGAGTCCTCCGCCAGGAGGATCGCGCCTTCGTGGCCGACCAGTGAGCACGCCAGCGGGACGATCACCTCGTCGCCGCTCCCGGTCATCTCACCGTCGCCGGCGTGGTCGTCGCGCGGGGTGTTCTCGGCGTGCACGGCCCGGCCGAGGCCGCACACCGACCGTGCGTACTCCAGGAGCATGTGCTGGAAGCCGCCGCAGGTTCCCAGGAAGGGGATGTCCTGCTCCCGGGCCGTACGGATGGCTGCGAGCGCTCCGGCTTCGCTGCGGTAGGGGCTGCCGGGCAGCACCCAGACGGCGTCGAAGCCCTCGACCCCGGCGTGGGCCTCGTGGGTGGGGATCCAGTAGGCGTCGAGGTTGAGGCCCTCACGGGCGCGCAAGGCCTGGAGGAGGGCTGGGATGCGGGTGTGGGAGCGGACGTGGTCGGAGCGGTCCGCGACGAGGGCGATGCGGGCGGCAGGAGGCGTAACCGACTCGGGATGTGTCGCGGCGGGCGTCGTGGATTCGGGTGTCATGGACTCATCGTCGGCGGAGCCGGTTCATCACGTCCAACGATGATTTCCGCACTCCGCATTAGCAATACTGATGCGCAAGCAATACTGATGCGCATGGATCCACACCTCCTGCGGACCTTCGTCGCCGTCGTCGACAACCGCTCCTTCTCCGCGGCCGCCGGGGTGCTTGGCTACACCCAGTCCGCCGTCTCGCAGCACATCGCAGCGCTCGAGGCCGACCTCGGCACGCAACTCGTGGAGCGCCGGCCGGTGGGGCCCACCGGGGCGGGCGAGCGCCTGATGGAACATGCGCGGCCGCTGCTGCTGCGCCTGGCCGCGGCCCGTGCCGACATCGTCCGGCTTCACGCAGCACGCTCGGCGCAGCTCACCGTCGCCGTCAGCCCGCTCGCGCTGACGTCCGCTTTCACCCACGCCCTGGCCCGTATCCGCCGGTCCTCCCCCGGCCTTGAGGTGTCGCTCCGCGTCCTGGGTCGGGATGCCGTGGTGGGGGCCGTCATGGCCGGGGATGCCGGGCTCGGACTGGTGGACGGGGCGGCGGCGCCCACCGATCCGCTGCCGTTGCCCGACCCGGGCCCTCTGACCACCGCCGCCCTGGCCGCCCCCGAACAGCCCCTGGCCGTCCTGCTCCCGGCCGGCCACCCGCTGGCACGCCGCAGCGCCCTCCGGCTCCCGGACCTGACCGACGCGCAGTGGCTGGACGCGCCCGATGCCGCCATCCCCCTGACGCAGCTGCGCGCAGCCGCCCGTACCGACGGCTTTTGTCCCCAAGTCACCTACCGGGGAACAGACATCAAGGGAGTGGGAACACTCGTCGCCGGCGGACACGGCCTGGCGGTCCTGCCCCTCACGGCGGCTGCCGAGCTGCCGGGCACGTCAGCAGTCCCCCTGTCCGCACCCCGCCTGGTCCACCGCACCGAAGCGCTGCACCCGGCCCGCCCCGCCGCGCCTGTCCCGGAGTTGGTCGCCCTTCTGGCGGCATGACAGCCGGACGCGAGTGCGGGGGAACCCCCGCATCGCCCGGCGTCAGCCGGCGCTGCGCAGCGGCGGTACGGCCGGGACCTCGATGGCGTTGTCGATGTCGGAGACCGTCATCTTGAACTGTTCGGGATAGGCGTCGCGCCGGGTGCGGCGGGCGGGCTCGGTGGTGCGCCAGGTGTAGAGGCACTGGCGGCACTGCAGGACGTCCCAGACGCCGGGTACGGGTGAGGTCGCCAGTTGGTCGATCGTCTCGAAGGCGCAGCGCGGGCAGATGCAGGGAGTGGTGTGTTCGTCGGTCATGTCGGTCATGGTGATGGCCGGGTTCCTTCCGAAAGGGAGAGCTGAGGCTGCGGGGGTCAGGGGCGGGCCGCGATGAGCCGCTGGAGTTTGGCCGCCCATTCCTTGGTCTCGGGCAGATCCTTGGCCGGGGTGGAGAAGTTGCCGCGTACGTCGGGGGCGACCGGGGTGGTCGCGTCGATGATCATCTTGCTGGTGATGCCGGCCGGCTGGGCTGCGGGGGCGAGTTCCAGGACGGACAGGTTGGGGATGACGACGACGTCGTCCTTGGGGTTGACCTTGGCCGACATGGCCCACATGACTTGCGGCAGATTGAAGGGGTCGACGTCCTCGTCGACGAGGATCACCTGGGCCACGTATCCCAGGCCGTGGGGTGTGGTCATCGCGCGCATGCCGACGGCCTTGGCGAAGCCTCCGTAGCGCTTGGCCGTGGAGATGATGACCATCAGGCCGTGTGTGTACATGGCGTTGACCGCCTGCACTTCGGGGTATTCGGCGCGCAGTTGCTTGAGCAGCGGGACACAGGTGTTGGGGCCCACCAGGTAGTCGACCTCGGTCCACGGCATGCCCAGGTAGAGGGACTCGAAGACCGGGTTCGTACGGTAGGAGACGCGGTCGACGCGGATGACGGGCATGCGGCGCCCGCCCGAGTAGTGGCCGGTGAACTCGCCGAAGGGGCCCTCGATCTGGCGCTTGCGGGACTCGATGACGCCCTCGATGACCACCTCACTCCCCCAGGGCACGTCGAAGCCGGTCAGCGGTGCGGTGGCGATGGGGGCGGGCGCACCGCGCAGGGCGCCGGCCATCTCGTACTCGCTCTGGTCGTAGGCCATCGGCATGCCGGCCACGATCGTCATCACGGGGTCGTTGCCGAGCGTGATGGCAACGGGCAGGTCCTCGCCCGCTTCCTCGGCCTTGCGCAGGTGGTGGGCGATGTCGTGCATGGGTACGGGCTGGAAGGCGAGGCGGTCGGTGCCGATGACTTCGATGCGGTACGTGCCGACGTTCTGCTTGCCGAAATCGTCCGGGTCCTCAGGGTCGCGGGAGACGACGGCGGCCTTGTCGAGGTAGAAGCCTCCGTCACCGTCGTTGAGGCGGAAGAGGGGCAGGACGGAGAAGAGGTCGACGTCCGCTCCCTCCCGGGTGTTTTCGCGCCAGGGGGCGTTCTCGCGGCGTTCGGGGGCGACGGGGAAGGCGTCCCAGCGGGCGGCGAAGGTTTCCACCTGCTCCTTGACGGGGGTGGTGCGGGGCAGGCCCAGGGCCAGGGCGTGGTTGGCCCAGGAGCCGTGCACGTTCATGGCGATGCGGGCGTCGGTGAAGCCCGTGACGTTGTCGAAGTACAGGGCGGGGGCGTTCTCGCCGATGCGGCCCGTGGCGTTGGCGGCCGCGGCCAGGTCGGGTTCGGGCCGGACTTCTTCGGTCAGGTGCAGCAGCTGGCCCTCCTTCTTCAGGGTGTCGAGGAAACTGCGCAGGTCGTCGTGGGCCATGGGTAACTCCTGGGCGGGGGTGGGGACTTCAGGGAGTGGGAGCCGCAGAGGGCTGGGCTGCGGGCTTCACGAGGCGGGGCGCAGGGCGGCGGCGCGGGCCGCGCGCATGCCTTCCCAGCGCTTGGCGGCGGGCGCGGGCAGGTCGAACTGGTCCAGGACGCGCGCGGTGATGTGATCGACGATGTCGTCGACGGTCGCCGGGTGGTTGTAGAAGGCGGGCATCGGCGGCACCATCTGCACGCCCTGGCGGGCCAGGGCGAGCATGTTCTCCAGGTGGATCTCGCTCAGCGGTGTCTCACGCGGGACCAGGACGAGGCGGCGGCGCTCCTTGAGTACGACGTCGGCGGCGCGGGCTACCAGGCCCTCCGCGTATCCGGCGCGGATACCGGCCAGTGTCTTCATCGAGCAGGGCACGATCACCATGCCGTCGGTGCGGAACGAGCCGGAGGAGATGGTGGCGCCCTGGTCGTCGGGATGGTGGGTGACGTCGGCGAGCGCGCTCACCTCGGCGACCGGGAGGCCGGTCTCCAGCTCGATGGTGGTGCGGGCCCAGCGGGACAGGACCAGATGGGTCTCGACGTCCGGCAGCTGGGCCAGATTCTCCAGGAGCCGTACGCCGATGGCCGCTCCGGTGGCCCCGGTCATTCCCACGATCAGCCGCACTCGTCCGCTCCTAGCACCATGATGACCTGCGCGTTTACTGCTGCGCCTCGTTGTTTTCACGCTAGGAGGCAGATGCCGCGCGGCGGCGGTACGCTCGGGACTCGCGATGGGAAAAAACGGACACCCTGATGTGAGGGACCTCGATTACACGGCGGCGGTGGGTGCGCCCACCGGTGTCGAGGTGGTCGAGCTCGGTGCGCTGTACGAGCGTTCGCGGCGCCACGGCAACGACCCGTACGCGGCGTTGCGCCCGGCTTTCCATCAGCTGATCGCGGTGCGGACGCGGCCGCTGCGCATCACGGTGGATTTCGTCGGGTACGAGTTGCCGCCCGGCTCCTGGCTGTGGATCAGGCCGGGGCAGGTGCAGCGGTTCGGCCGGGATCTGGTGGCGGCGGACGGGGTGGTCGTCCTGTTCCAGCCCGGATTCCTGCCGCCCGCAACGGTGGCTGCCGCCCATATGGATCCGCCCTACGAGCAGCAGCCGCTGGTGCCCTCGGACGAGCAGGCGCGGGCGCTGCGACACGCCCTGGACCATCTCGCCTACGAGTACGACGCGATGGCCTCGTTGCCGCTGGACTCGCACGTCGAGGTGGTGCGGCACCTGGTGTCGGTCCTGCTGCTGCGCCTGGCGGCCGTGCGCGGCGCGGCGCCCGCGCAGGGCCCGGTCAGCGAGGTGTTCCGGCGTCTTCACGACGCGGTGGAGCGCGATCACGCGGTGACCCGGCGGGTGGAGGACTACGCGGCCGCGCTCGGCTACAGCCCGCGCACCCTGTCCCGGGCGACGCGGGCCGTCACCGGCGCGAGCGCGAAGAGGTTCATCGACGAGCGGGTGCTCCTGGAGGCCAAGCGGCTCCTGCAGCACAGCAGCCTCCCGGCGAAGGAGGTCGCCGGGAGGCTGGGGTTCGCGGACGCGAGCGACTTCACGAAGTTCTTCCGTCTGCGCACGGGCACGACTCCGGCCGCCTTCCGCGCCCGGGCGCTGGGGCAGACAGTCTTCGGCTCCGCCTGATCAGAAGGGGCAGGACTGCGCGAAGGCGGCGTCGGCCACGACCCGGCCATCGCTGGCACAGCCCACCCGTTGCATGCCGGCACCACTGCGGAAGATGGTGTACGCCCGGTAGTCCGGTGGCTTCCCCGCAACGGCGGGCGGCCGCCGGTCAGCCCTTGTGGGGTGTCCGGCGGCCGCTCGTCGAGGGTGACGGCGCTAGGCGACCGGCGCCGACGCCGTGCTCTTGCTGTCGTCGTCCGACTGCGGGCCGCCCTCCTGGGCGAGTCGTTCCATGCCGCTCGTCGTCTTCAGCGGCTTCTCCTTGATGAAGATCACCGCGACGAATGCGAGCGCCGCGAACGGAGCCGCCACCAGGAAGAGGTCGGCGGTGGCCAGACCATAGGCGTTCTCCACGATCTCGCGCATCGGCGCGGGCAGTTTCGTCATGTCGGGTACGGAACCCTCGCCGCCACCGGAGCCCTCGGCGGCCGCACCGCCCGCCGCGCCCACGCTCTTGGAGATCTCCGACGCCACGCGGTTGGCCAGGACGGCGCCCAGGACGCTGGTGCCGATCGTGCCGCCCATGCTGCGGAAGAACGACAGGACGGAGGTGGCCGCGCCCAACTCGGAGGCCGGTACGTCGTTCTGTGCGGCCAGGACCAGGTTCTGCATCAGCATGCCGACGCCGATGCCGAGCACCGCCATGTACAGGCTCAGGATGCCGAAGCCGGTGTCGGCGTCGATGGTGGCGAGGAGTCCCAGACCTGCGGTCATGATGACGGCGCCCGAGACGAGGTAGGCCTTCCACTTGCCGGTCTTGCTGATGAACTGGCCGGCGATGGTGGAGGACACAAGCAGACCCAGGATCATCGGCAGGCTCATCAGGCCCGCCACCGTCGGGGACTTGCCCAGGGCGATCTGGAAGTACTGCGAGAGGAAGACGGTGCCGCCGAACATGGCCACGCCGACCAGGAGGCTCGCGACGGTCGTCAGCGTGACGGTCCGGTTGCGGAAGATGGCGAGCGGGATGATCGGCTCAGGCACGCGTGACTCCACGAACACCGCCGCCACCAGCAGGATCACACCGGTTCCGGTGAGCGCCGCGGTCTGCCAGGACGCCCAGTCGAACTGCTGGCCCGCCAGCGAGGTCCAGATCAGCAGCGCGCAGACGCCGGCCACGATCAGGAAGGCACCCAGGAAGTCGATCTTCACTTCGCGGCGCACGGTCGGCAGTCGGAGCGTGCGCTGCAGGATGAGGATGGCGAGCAGCGCGAACGGCACGCCGATGAAGAAGCACCAGCGCCAGCCCAGCCAGGAGGTGTCCACCAGGACGCCGCCGACCAGCGGTCCCGCCACCGTGCCCACGGCGAACACGGCGCCGAAGATGCCCGCGTACTTGCCCAGCCTGCGCGGCGGGATGACGGCCGCCATGACGACCTGCGCAAGGGCGGTCAGACCGCCGGCACCGATGCCCTGTACGACGCGGCTGAAGATGAGCAGCCCCACGCCCTGCGAGAACCCGGCGAGCAGGGAGCCGACGATGAACATGGCCAGGGACAGCTGCAGGAGCAGCTTCTTGTTGTAGAGGTCCGAGAGCTTGCCCCACAGGGGGACGGTCGCCGTCATGGCGAGCAGTTCGGAGGTGACGACCCAGGTGTAGGAGGACTGGCTGGCGCCGAGGTCGGCGATGATGCGCGGGAGTGCGTTGGCCACGACCGTGCCGGCCAGGATGGCGACGAACATGCCGGCCATCAGCCCGGACATGGCCTGGAGTATCTGTTTGTTGCTCATGGATGTGGGCGCCTGTTCGGGCGCCTCTGCTGTGCTCAAGATGTCCCTCTTGGAAATCGGTCCGCTGGTCGGGCAGAGGCAGAACTTAAGGAGTGACGCGGGCTCAGGAGTCCGCTGCGGGGGCGGCAAGGCCGGTGGCCAGGTGCGCGAAGGCGAGGCGGAAGACGTCGACGAAAGCGGCGTCGGTCGTGCGCCCGCACCAGTCCTCGATGGCCACCCGGACGGCGGTCGTGGAGGCGGCGGCGACCAGTTTGGGATAGAGCCCGACGGCCTCGCCCGGTACTCCCCCGAGGCGTTCGGCGATCGCCTGCGCCAGCTCCACCTCCTCGGCCATGTGGGCCCCCAGGCCGCGGACGAGCAGGTGTGGCGAGCGCTGGAAGACCTTGGCCCGCAGGCTCCAGATCTCGTGGCGTTCCTCGATGTCCAGCAGCTCCGCGGCGAAGGCCTCGCGCAGCACGTCCAGGACGGGCTGGGCGGCGGGGGCCTGGCGCACGGCGCGCCGGATCCGTTCGCCGACCTCCTCGTCGATCATCAGGAAGGCGTCGTCGTGGCTGTCGAAGTAGTTGAAGAAGGTGCGCGGTGATACTCCCGCCGCACTGCTGATCGCCTCGACGGTCACGTTCTCCGCCCCGTGCTCGGCGGCAAGACGCACCGCGGCGTCGGCCAACGCCGCCCGCGTGGCCCGCTTTTTGCGCTCGCGGAGTCCGGGCGCAGCGTTGTTGCCTGTCACATCTTGCAGAGTACGCAAAGATGCAGAGCATGCAAAATTAGCGCCGCCGACCGGCCGCCCACCACCACCGGCCACTGGCCGTAATCCGCCCCGTACTCCCGGCTGTTCTCCGACCACCCTCATGAGTTAGGTTAGGCATACCTAAGTAGAGCTTGGGTCTCTTCGACGGCATGGAGCATTTGGATGCGCCCACACAGCACCCGCATCACGCAGCCGACCCCCGCCGAGCGCGTGCACGCGATCCTGCACGCGGCTCAGTCGATGACAGTGATCAGCGACGGGTGTCACACCGAGATCCACCGGCTCGACGGCGCGGGTGCAGGCCACATCCACCTGCACGCCCCGGGCCAGGACAACCCGCCGTCGCCGCACGAACGCCGCCCGGTCCGCCTGGAGTTCACCGACATCGCCCCCACCGCCGTACGAGATCGCCTGCGCGCCCGCGTCACCGTCACCGGACTTCTGGCGACCCCCTACAGCGACGAGTCGGCCCAGAGCACCTGCATGGAGTTCGGCCAGGCACTCCTCAAGGACGACCGGGGCCGCCACTTCGTCTCGCTGGACCAGCTCTGCGAGGTCACCCCGGACCCGGTCACGGGCAGCGAAGCGGACATGCTCACCCACCTCGTCGACAGTCACCAGGAGCTCGTCCCTCTCCTGGTGCGCCTCGTCCAACCACAGCCGGCCAAGGGCATGTTGCGCGCCGTCCCGCTGGCGATGGACCGCTACGGGGTGACGCTGCGCCTGGAGTACCCGGTGTCGCATCTCGATGTCCGGCTGCCGTTCGCCACACCCCTCAGCAACATCGACCAGGCCGGCACACAGATCCGCGGCCTGCTGGCCGCGGCCCGCCGCGCCTCCCACCGCGGCCGCCTGATCGTCTGAGGGCCGCGGCCCCGCGCCCCGGAGGCGTACGCAGGGCCGCACCGGTGCTTCCGGTCAGCCGGCGGCGAGGAGTTGGAGCGTGTCGATCACGCGGTTCGAGAAACCCCACTCGTTGTCGTACCAGGCGACCACCTTGACGTGGCGGCCGTCGACGCGGGTGAGAGCCGAGTCGAAGATCGCCGAGGCGGGGTTGCCCGTGATGTCGGACGACACGAGCGGGTCATCGGAGTACTCCAGGACGCCGGCGAGCGGCCCCCGGGCTGCGGCACGGTAGGCCGCAAGCACGTCCTCGCGCGTCACGTCGCGGGCGACGGTCGTATTGAGTTCGACGATCGAGCCCACCGGCACCGGCACGCGGATCGAGTCTCCGGACAGCTTGCCGTCGAGGTTCGGCAGCACGAGGCCGATCGCCTTGGCGGCGCCGGTCGTGGTCGGCACGATGTTGACGCCGGCGGCACGGGCGCGGCGGGCGTCGCGGTGCGGGCCGTCCTGCAGGTTCTGCTCCTGCGTGTAGGCGTGCACCGTCGTCATGAAGCCGTGCTCGATGCCGGCGAGATCGTCGAGCACCTTGGCCAGCGGGGCGAGCGCGTTGGTGGTGCACGAGGCGTTGGAGACGACGGTGTGCACGGCCGGGTCGTAGGCGTCGGTGTTGACCCCGAACGCGAGGGTGACGTCGGCTCCGTCCGACGGCGCACTGACCAGTACCTTCTTCGCGCCCGCGTCGAGGTGGGCGCGGGCGGCCTTGGCCGAGGTGAAGCGGCCGGTGGCCTCCAGCACGATGTCGACGCCCAGTTCGGCCCACGGCAGCTGCGCCGGTTCGCGCTCGGCGAGCACCGTGATGCGCCGGCCGTCGACGACGAGGGCGTCCCCGTCCGCGCTCACCGGCCGCCCGAGCCGGCCGGCCGTGCTGTCGAAGGCGAGCAGCCGGGCCAGAGTGGCGGGCTCCGTCAGGTCGTTGACGGCGACGATCTCCAGGGTGCTGTCGCGCTCCAGCAGTGCGCGCAGCACATTGCGTCCGATGCGGCCGAATCCGTTGATGGCGATGCGAGTCATGAGTGGGGTCCCTTCCCTTTCCCACCAGGCTCGCCCGCGGCTCGCGCCGCGGACAGTGGCAGGATCGCCATGGTTCAAAAGGATCCCGCCACCCGCCGCCACCCGTGTCGGGCGGCTCTATTCCACCTGTGTCGGGCGGCTTATTCGCCCCGGGTGAAGGTGCGCCGGTACTCGCTCGGGGTGGTGCCCAGGATGCGCTGGAAGTGCAGGCGCAGGTTCGCGCCGGTGCCCAGGCCGATCTCGGCGGCGATCTGTTCGACGCTGTGCTGGGAGCGCTCCAGCAGTTCGCGGGCCAGGTCGATGCGGGCGCGCATCACCCACTGCATCGGCGTGTAGCCGGTCTCCTCCACGAAACGACGGGAGAAGGTGCGCGGCGAGACCCCCGCCCGGCGCGCCAGGATGTCGAGGGTCAGGGGCTCCCCGAGCCGGTGCAGCGCCCACTCGCGGGTGGCGGCGAACCGTTCGCCGAGCGGTTCGGGGACGCTGCGCGGCACGTACTGGGCCTGGCCGCCGCTGCGGTAGGGAGCGGCGACCAGGCGCCGGGCCGCGTGGTTGGAGGCGGCCACGCCGAGGTCGCCGCGCAGGATGTGCAGGCACAGGTCGATGCCGGAGGCGGCGCCGGCCGAGGTGAGGACGCTGCCCTCGTCGACGAACAGCACGTTCTCGTCGACCTGGACGAGGGGATGTCTGGCCGCCAGGGCCCGCGTGTAGTGCCAGTGTGTGGTGGCGCGCCGGCCGTCGAGCAGGCCGGTGGCGGCGAGCGCGAAGGCGCCCGTGGAAATGGCGGCGAGCCGTGCGCCCCGGTCATGGGCGGCGATCAGCGCCTCCACGACGGCGCGCGGCGGGTCCTCGCGGTCGGGGAAGCGGTAGCCGGGGACGAAGACGATGTCGGCCCAGGCCAGCGCCTCCAGGCCGTGGGCGACGGAGTACGACAGGCCGTCGCCGCCGGTCACAGGACCGGGCGCCGCGCCGCACACCCGTACCTCGTAGGGCATGCTGGCGCGGGTCGTGAACACCTGCGCGGGGATGCCGACATCGAGGGGCTTGGCGCCTTCGAGTACGAGGACGGCGACGTGATGCAGGGGTGAGGCGGGCACGGGAAGAGGGTACGCAGGGGTGCCGGGGGCCGCTGTCACACGTCCCTGGCCGGGCAAGCCGGCGCACAGGCCTTCGCCCCAGCTCGGCAGCGGGTGCGAGCGGCCGTCCGGCCTCTTGCACCCGCTGCCGCCTCTGGCGCCTCTGGCGCCTCTGGCGCCGGATCAGCGGTGGATGTCCGCGCCGGGGCCCAGCGGCAGGTCCAGGCCGTAGAAGAGGCCGAGGACCGCGAGCCAGGCGATCAGGAACGGGACCACGAACACCGAGAGGCGGGAGAGGACCGTGCCGAGCTGCGCGCCGGGTTCGTAGCGGCGCAGGATCGTCAGCATCAGGAACACGTACGGATTGAGCGGCGTGATCATCTGTGTTGCGGAGTCGCCGATGCGGAACGCCGCCTGGGTGACGGCCGGTTCCATGCCGAGCAGCAGGAACGCCGGGACGAAAACCGGTGCGACCAGGGACCAGAGCGCCGAGCCCGAGGTGACGAACAGGTTCAGGACGCAGACCAGCAGGACGAACAGGACCAGGCCCGTGAAGCCGGTGAGCCCTGCGGACTCCAGCAGGTTGGCGCCGTTCACCGCGAGCAGCGTGCCGACGTTGGACCAGTCGAACACGCCGATGACCTGGGAGATCACCAGGATCAGCACGATGTACCCGGACATCCCGGTGATCGACTCGGCCATCATGCGGGGCGCGTCCTCGGCCCGCTTGAGTGTGCCGACGGTGCGGCCGTAGACGACGCCGGCCAGGACGAAGGCGACGAACAGCAGCGGCACGATGCCGTCCAGGACCGGCGAGGGCACCAGCGCGCCACCCTCACCGCGCAGCGGGGAGCCCGGCAGCAGCCAGCACGTGACCACGACGGCCGCATACAGCAGGACGGCCAGGCCTGAGCGCAGCAGGCCGGTGCGCTGCCTGGCGGTGACGGTGACCGTGGCCGAGGGGCGTCCGGTCGCTGCGTCTGTGGCCGCCTCGGGCTCGCTCTCCTCCCCGGCTCCGGCCTCGGCCCCGGCTCCGGCTCCGGCTCCGGCTCCGGCTCCGGTCTCAGCCTCGGCCTCCGCTTGGGCGGCCGGGTCCGGCTGGGGCAGCCGGGGCTCGAGCACCCGGGAGATCAGGAAGCCGCCGATCAGGGCGAGGACGCAGCTGGCCGCGGCCGTGTAGAAGTAGTTGATCAGGATGTGCGTGGGGGCGTTCTCGCCGCCCGGCACGACCGCGGCGGCCTGGTGGGTGATGCCGGTGTAGAGCGCGTCGAGCGCGCCGATCGAGAAGCCCGCCGCGTAGCCCGCGCAGGTACAGGCGAAGCCGCCGATGAGGCCCGCGATCGGGTTGCGGCCCGCGTTCTTGAAGGCCAGTGCGGCCAGCGGCGGGATCACCAGGATCGCCACGTCGCTCATCAGGTGCGCCTGGCAGGCCACGAAGGCGACCAGGTAGGGCAGCAGCCGCCGGGGGGCCCGGGCGATGGAGGCGCGGACGGCCGTCTCGAGCAGGCCCGTCTTCTCGGCCACGCCGACCGCGGCCATCATCAGCAGGACGGTGCCCAGGGAGGGGAAGCCGGTGAAGTTCGGGATGAAGTTCTCGAGCAGCCAGCGCACGCCCTCGCCGGTGAACAGTCCCTTGACCGCGAGGGTCTCGTTCTCTCCGGGCACCGTGACGGTGGTGTCGGTGGCGGCGAAGACCGTCGAGACCGTGCCGATGATCAGGAACAGGCCCAGGAAGAGCAGCACCGGGTGCGGCAGCTTGTTGCCCGCGCGCTCGATGCCGCTCATGACCTTGT
The DNA here is from genome assembly GCF_053606765.1 of Streptomyces sp. NPDC055189. Taxonomy (NCBI): domain Bacteria; kingdom Bacillati; phylum Actinomycetota; class Actinomycetes; order Kitasatosporales; family Streptomycetaceae; genus Streptomyces; species Streptomyces sp. NPDC055189. The sequence goes on along the minus strand of NZ_JBSGSG010000041.1, from coordinate 44,883 downwards.
CGAGCGCGGTTCGCTTGGGCGGTCCGCCCGCCGGGGTCTTCGCGGTGGTGACCGAGGGGCTCATCCGGCGACTCCGTCCGCTGGCGCGCCGCCGGCCGCGGGGGCGGCCTCGGCCAGGCCGAGCGTGTCCTTGCGTACGGCGCCGCGCTGGGCGACGAGCACGACACGCGCCGGATCGGACAGCACCGCGATGTCCGCGAGCGGGTCTCCGTCGCACATCACCAGGTCGCCGTGCTTGCCCGCCTCGAGGGTGCCGATCTGGGCGGAGAGGCCGAGGAGTTCGGCGGCGTGGCGGGTGCCCGTCTCGATGGCCCGGGACGGCGTCATGCCCAGGGACACCAGGTGGACGAGTTCACGCAGGTTGCGGCCGTGCGGCACCATCGCCGCGTCGGTGCCCATCGCCATGCGCACACCGTCGGCGATGGCCGCCGCGATGTTCTCGCGGGTGATGCCGGACCAGCGGACCTTCTTCTCGTAATGGAAGGGCTGCATGGTCGAGCGGTCGATGCCGTCGAACACCGTCGAGAGGGTCGGGACCACGAACGTGCCCTGCTCCCCGGCCAGTTCGCGCGCCTGCGCGGTGAGGCCGTAGCCGTGCTCGACGCTGCTGACGCCGCCGCGGATCGCGTTGAGGATGCCCGCGGTGCCCTGGGCGTGGGCCGCCACGGGGCGGCCGCCGTGCCGGGCCACCTCGTCGACGACCGTACGGATCTCCTCGACGGTCAGGCCCTCGTCGTCGGGCTGGTCGTAGGGGCTGCTCATGCCGCCGGTGGCGCACAGCTTGATCACGTCGGCGCCGGAGCGCAGCAGGCGGCGCACCGCGACGCGGACCTCGTCGGGGGTGTCGGCGATCTCGCCCACCCCGGCGGAGGGGTCGAAGCCGCACTCCGAGTGGAAGTCGGCGTGGCCGCCGGTGTGGCTGAGGATGCGTACCGCCGTGTGCAGACGGGGACCGACGGTCAGACCCGCGGCGACCGCGTCGCGGTAGCCGGCCGGCAAGCCGCCCAGGTCGCGGGCGGTGGTGATGCCCGCCTCCAGGGTGATGCGCAGCCGCTCGGCGGTACGGAAGGTTTCCAGGGTCTGGTCGCTCTCGTGCCGGCGGACCATCTGCCGGGGCGATTCGATGGCCAGGTGGACGTGCGTGTCGATGAAGCCCGGCAGGACCGTGCGGCCGGCGGCGTCCACCGTCCGGGCCCTGGCGGGCGCCTGCGGTGCCGCGGCGGCCGGTCCGGCGTACGCGATGGTGCCGTCGTCGTCGATGTCGATGACGGCGTCCGTCACCGGGGCCGCGCCGGTGCCGTCGACAAGGCGGGCCCGGATGATGCGCAGGGAGGAGAACTGTGCGTGGCTCATGGCCGACGATCCTCGGTATCAGGAATGACAACTGTGTAAAATCGCCGGAATCCTTCACCACGACGCCTTCGACGCAGGATTCGGCACCTTTCATGGACACACAGCGAACCCCCGCCCTGGACGAGCTGGACCTGGCCATCGTCCACGCCCTGCAGATCCAGCCACGGGTGCCCTGGGTGCGCGTGGGCGAGGTCCTGGAGGTCGACGCGGTGACGGTCGCCCGCCGCTGGGAGCGCATGGTGCACGCGGGCGTGGCCTGGGTCGACGGCTACCTCTCGCCCGGCCACGACGAGGGCGTCTACGCCCAGGTCGAGATCGACACGGGCGGACGGCTCAGCGAGGACACCATCGGGCAGCTCGCCCGCGACCCCCAGGTGCTCAGCCTCAAGCAGACCTCGGGCGAACGCGACATGCTGGCGATCGTCGCCGCCGCCGACCTCGACGGCCTGGCCCGGCTCGCCGGCGAACGGGTGTCGCAGCTGCCCGGCGTGCGCGCCGTCCGCAGCCATGTCATCACCGCGGCGCCCTTCGAGGGCGCCTCCTGGCGGCTGCGCAGCCTCACCCGCCAGCAGCGCGCCGCGCTCAACGTGGAGCGGCCCGCGCTGCCCGACGAACCGCTGCGGCCCCTGGACCGCCGTATCGCCCTCGCCCTGGGCACCGACGGCCGGATGCCCCTGACGGACCTGGCCGAGCGCGTCGGCGCCTCCGCCGCGACCGTCCGGCGCCGGCTGCGCGTGCTGACCGGCACCGGGCGGCTCTCGCTGCGCTGCGCCCTTGCCCGGCCGCTGACCGGCTTCCCCGTCTCGGTCGTCTACTTCGGCTCGGTGCCCGCCCAGCATCTCGAGGAGACGGTCAGCGCGCTGCGTACCCTGCCCGGGCTGCGCATGTGCAGCATCACCGCGGGCGCGCACAATCTGATGCTCGACATCTGGCTGCCGTCACTCTCCGAGGTCCACACCACCGAGGCGCTGCTCAACAGCCGCCTGGCGCACCTGGATCTGCGCATCACGGAGCGCGCGGTGGTGCTGCGCACGGTCAAGCACGCGGGGCGCGTCCTGGACCGGCGCGGGCACAGTGTGGGCTCGGCGCCGCTCAACTACTGGGACGCCTGAGGCCGCCCGCGGCCGAGCGCAGGGCGTAGAGCCGGGTGAGCGGGTGGAAGCGGTAGCGGCCCGGAGCCCGCGACTCCAGGAACTGCACGTCCACCAGATGCTCCAGGATCGCCTCGGTCATCGAGGGCGCCCCCTCGGTCGTCGCGGCCGCCTGCGCCACCGTCAACTCGCCCTGCCCTGCCGCCAGCAGGGGCAGCGCGAGCGCGGCCGCCCGGCCGGCGGGGCCGCGGGCCAGCAGCTCGCGGTGGCCCGCCTCCAGGGCCGCGTGCATGTCCAGGTCGGCGAAGGAGAGTTCGGCCAGGCGGCGCGCGGGGTCCGCGAGCCGCTCGGCCAGTGCGGCCACCGGCCACCGGGGGCGCGCCGCAAGGCGGGCACCGGCGATCCGCAGGGCCAGGGGGAGATGGCCGCAGTGGTGGGCGATCGCCGCGGCGGCCCCGCGTTCGGCGCTCAGCCGCCCGGGCCCCGCCCACAGGCCGAGGACCTCCACGGACGCCACCGGCGGCAGGGGCGAAAGATGCAGGTGGACGGCGCCGTTGAGAGCGGCCAGGACACTGCGGCTGGTGACCAGGACCGCGCAGCCGCGCCCCGCCGGCAGCAGGGGGCGCACCTGGGCCGCGTCCAGGGCGTTGTCGAGCACGACGAGCACCCGGCGCTCGGTCAGCAGCGTGCGGTAGGCCGCCGCCGCGTCCGCCTCGCTGACCGGATGCGGCCGCGGCACGCCCAGCGCGCACAGGAAACGCCGGAGGACGACCGCGGCCGGCACCGGGTGCTCGTCGCGGCGTGAGCCCCGCAGGTCCGCATAGAGCTGACCGTCGGGGAACCTCTCGGCAAGCCGATGGGCCCCGTGCACGGCAAGGGCCGACTTGCCCACCCCGCCCGGGCCGTCGAGCGCGACCACCAGGGGGCCGCCCCGCGGCGTCGGAGCGATCACCTCGAGCGCCTCCAGCTCCCCTTGCCGTCCGGGCAGTTCGGGGACGTCCGCGGGCAACTGGCGCGGCACGGGCGCCGGATGACCGCCGCCGTCCGTGCCGGGCGCACCCGTACGCCCGCCCGCCGTCGGACGGGCCCGGCGCGCCTCCTCCACCCTGTCGCGGGCCGTCGCCAGCATCCGCAGCTCGTGGCCGGTGGCGCCGAGCAGCTGCACCAGGGTGTCGAACCGGTCGGTGGGCGGCAGGGTCTTGCCCGCGAAGTAGTCACCGATCACCCCGTGCGCCCAGCCCGTACGCGCCGCCAGCTGCCGGTAGGTGAGCTGGGCACCTCCGTCCCGGCGCGCGGCACGCCTGCGCAACTGCCGCAGCAGCGCGGCCAGCGCATCGGCCGTGTCCACCGAGCCCACCGGGCCGACGTCCTCCGCCGCCGCATCGCGCTCGCGCCACTCCCCCTCCGGCGAACCTCCCGCCGCCCCCGTACCCCCTGGCATGAATCGCATCCTCCGCACCGGCCCGCGCCGGGCGACCGGGTGTGACCGTCGCCTGGCCGAGGCCATCCGGACCTGTCCGGCGCTGCCCGGTTTGGGGGATCTCCCCCCGCCACGCGCTGCCAGCATCCCTCTACCGCTCGGATCCCGCGCACCGCCGACCGGGCACCGCACCGGCTGCCACTACGGCATTCGTCAAATGTCCGCCGCCGGTTTGGTGCGACTTCCCGTCGGAGGCAGCAGGCCGGGCGGCGCAACACCGCACGACTGACACAGGACAACCAAGGAGGCACGACCTATATGAGTAGGGTCTGCAACAAAGCCCCCAGCCTGCCGGACGGCAGCGTGGCCGATCAGTCCCTGTACGAGCGCGTGGACGGCCCCATCGCCACCGGCTCGGCCCACTTCATGCGGGCGGGCAGTGAACTGCACCTGATGCATTCCGACCTGGAGCTCAACGACGTACGCCAGGCCGCCCTGCGGGTGCGCTGTGCCGCCGCCGCCACGGGCGCCGCGCTGGTGGAGTACCGCACCTCGCACCGCGTCGCCCGGGAGCTGGGCTTCTACCCCGTCCACGACGAGCGGCTGCGGGTCGCGGGCGGTGGCTCCGCCCCGGTGCGCCGGACGCTCGCCGAGGCCCGCGAAGCGGATCTGGTCCAGCTCGACCAGGCCGCCATCGAGGCCGTGGCGCTGCGCTACGAAGAGGGCGGCGACGAGGCTGCGTTCGGCCACTTCGTGTCCGAACTGACCACCTTCTCGGCGGACCTCGAGCGCTTCGCGGCCCACGCCGACCAGGCCGGTGCCGCCGACTGGCAGCGCGTGGCCTGGCAGTTGCTCACCGGCTTCGACCGCATCCGGATCTACGGCCAGGCCCTGGCCGTCATCAACATCCTCGGCATGACCCCCGGCGCCGTCGCCGTCGCCGGTGGCGGACAGGAAAGGAGGAACGGGATATGAGCGCCGTCTGCAACAAGCTCCTCAGTCTCAGTGAGGAGGACCTGCGCGACAAGAAGCAGCTTGCGCTGGCAGCGGGGACCGAACTGAACGCTGCTACCAGCGAGTTGTGCCGCGCTCTTGAGCTGGCGGAGCACGGCGACGGGGTGTCCGCCGCCGCCGTGTACGCCGCGGCGGCACGCGAACGCCTCGGCGGCGCCGCCCGGATGCTGGCCCGGGTGGCCGACATCCTCGCCACCGGCACCCTCACCGAGGAGACCGCCGCCTGGTACAGCAGGCTCGACTACGAGCGGCTCTACCGCTCGGGCATCAGCCTCGGCCAGGTGCCGCAGTCGGCCGAGCTGTGGCAGGCGTTCACCGAGCAGGCCCGCACCGGCGGCCCGCTGGGCATCTGCCACGACATGCGTGAGCGCACCCTGGCGGTGTCCGCGCTGATCGGTGACTGGCTGGAGCGCATCGACGACCCGGCGGCCGACAACGCGCTGCCGCGCATCCAGTCCGCGATGGCCGACCTGGCCGCCTACGCCCAGCTCGTGGCCTTCGCCAACAAGGTGGAGCCGCGGGACCCGGCGTGGGTGATCCCGCAGAACACTGCCGCCTAGCCCCTGGGCAGGCAGAGCACCAAGCAGGGAGGAGCGCCGGCCCGGGCCGGCGCTCCTTCCGTGCGTCCGCCTGTCCGCGCGGCTTCAGCGGTAGGCGCGCGCCTGTAGCCCGTACATCTGCGCGTACAGGCCGCCGCGCGCGAGGAGTTCCTCGTGCCGGCCCGTCTCGGCGACGCGCCCGTGGTCGAGTACGACGATGAGGTCGGCGCCGCGCACGGTCGAGAAGCGGTGCGAGACCAGCAGTGTGATCGTGTCCGGGCGGCTGCCGTCCGGGCCAGGGCGGCGTGCCGCCTCGATGTAGCGCTCGAAGATGAGGTGCTCGGTCTCCGCGTCCAGGGACGCGGTCGGCTCGTCCAGGATGCGCAGCAGGGGCGCCGGACGCATCAGAGCGCGCGCGAGCGCCAGCTTCTGCCACTGGCCCGTCGACAGGTCGATCCCGCGCTCCCACCGGCTGCCCAGCTGGGTGTCCGGGCCGTCCGGCAGCGTGCCGGGCAGGTCGTCGGCACCGCCCCGGTCGAGGGCGCTCGCGACCGCACGCGGGTCGGTGATCCGCGGCAGATCCCCGACGCCGACCGTCTCGCGCAGGACGAACTCGAAGCGTACGAAGTCTTCGAAGGCGGCACCCAACCGCTCGCGCCACCGCTCCGGGGCCAGGGTGTCGAGGCCGGCCCCGTCGACCGAAATGCGCCCCAGCGTCGGCTCGTACATCCGGCACAACAACTTGACCAGCGTCGATTTCCCCGAGCCGTTCTCGCCGACCAGAGCCACCACTCCCCCGGCCGGCAGCCGCAGTTCGACGTCGTGCAGCGTGGTCACCGCAGTGCCCGGGTAGCGGAAGGACATCCCTTCGACGGCAATGCCCTGCCGCAGCCGCGACGGCACCGGCGACCAGGAGTCCTCTGCGGCGGTACCGGGAGCGGCGGCGGTCACCGCGGGCGCCAGGCTCGCCTGCTGCGCGTACGTCCGCAGCCAGCGCAACCGCTCGGCGCTCTGCAGGAGTTCGACGACCGCCCCCGTGGCCTGCACGAGTCCGCCGACATGACCGGTGAACCGTCCGGCCAGAACGACGGCGAGCAGAACGGCCCCGAGTCCGGTGTGACCGCTCACCGCGAGATGCACGACGAAGGCGACCGCGCCGATCAGACCCAGCGTGTTGAGCAGCCCGGCCACGCAGCCGATCGCGGCGAAGTGCCACTGGGCCCGGCTCGTCACACCGTCCGCGCGGCTGCGCAACCTGCCCACCCTGGACCACAGTTCGGGCCCAGCGTCGAAAACGCGCAGCTCCTTGCCCGCCTCCGGCGAGGTGGCCAGGCGGGCCAGACGCGCGGCGAGCCGGTAGTCGGCCGCCGTGGCCTGCTGGGCGCGGGCCAGGACACCGCGGGCGGAGACCTGAAGACGCAGGGCCAGAGCCCCGATGAGCGGGAGCACAAGGAGGGCGGGGTGGACGGTGGCAAGGAGCGCTGCGGTCACCAGGAAGCCGCCGAGCTGTTCGAGCAGGTTGAGCACCCAGTTGAGCAGGGCGCCCATGGCCAGGGTGCGATCGCGCAGCAGATGGAGGCGGTCCTGGAAAGCGGGTGACTCCTGGTGGCGCAGGCCGGGTATGCCCGCGGCGAGGCGGGCCAGCATCCGGTCGAAGGCGAAGCCCACCCGCTCGCTGAGCCCGATCCTGGCCCCGATGGCCGCCAGTTCGACCGCCTCCCACATCCCCAGGCTCACCACGAGCAGGAGCGCCGCCGTCACCGTGGATGCCAGCAACTCCTGTTGTGCGCCCTCGGCCATGGACTGCAACCACAGCGCCTGGAGGGCGGCAAGTCCGGCCGCGGCGGGTACGAGCAGCAGCCCGAGCACGGCCAGTTTCCAGGACTCCCTGAAGGACTCGACGACCAGGGTGCGCAGCGCGTGAAGCACGTCGCGCCAACCGCCTTCGGACACCTCGGGCGGGGTGGCAGCATCCGGACCCTTGGGTACCTCGCGCCCCACCGGCCGTACGGCAGCGGGCGGCCGGGCAGCCACCGCGGGCGCACCGGTCGCGGGCCCGCCCTCTCCGTCCGCGAAGCGATCCGCCTGCAGCCGGTACATCCGGGCATACCTGCCGCCCAGCGCCATCAGCGCGTCGTGCGTGCCGCTCTCCGCGATCCGCCCGCCGTCCATGACATGGATGAGGTCGGCCTTGCGTACGCCCGAGAAGCGGTGGGAGACCAGGATGGTGGTGGCGCCCCCGCTCACCGTCAGGAACCTTTCGAAGAAGTCGGCCTCCGCCCGCGCGTCCAGATGCGCGGTGGGCTCGTCCAACACGAGCACGGCGCCCGCCCGCGCGGCCAGCAGCGCACGGGCAAGGGCGACCCGCTGCCACTGGCCTGCCGACAGGTCGGCGCCGTCCGCGAACTGCCGGGAGAGCACGGTGTCCCAGCCCGCCCCCAGCCTGCGGGGCAGGTCGGCGCCGTCGGCCAGTTCCAGGGCACGCTCCAGCGCGTTCGCGTCGCCGCCGATGTCCGGGGCGCCCATCGCCACGTTGTCGCGCAGCGTCAGCGGGTACTTCACGAAGTCCTGGAAGACGACGGACATACCCCGGCGCCACTGGCGCGCGTCAAACGCCCCGATGTCCGCGCCGTCCGCCGTGATGCGCCCGGCGTCCGGCTCGTACAGCCGCGCCAGGAGTTTGATCAGCGTCGTCTTGCCGGAGCCGTTCGCCCCGACGATCGCCACGGAGGCCCCGGCCGGGATCTCCAGGTCGAGCCCGCGCAGCACGGGCTTGTCCGTGCCGGGGTAGGCGAAGTCCACGGATTCGAAGGCGATGCGGGGCCGGATTGTCGCGGCGCGGCCGTTCGTGCGGCCGTTCCCGGATGCCGGCTGACCGTTGGCTCCGGCGCTTCCCCCGGCGCCTCCCGGTCCGTCTCGCCGATCACCGTGGACGGTGCCCCGCAGCTCCAGCGCGGCAAGCGACCGCAGTCCAAGCAGCGCATCGCGCACCATGAGGTCGTCGTCGCCGACCCAGCCCAGTGCGGGCAGGGCGAGCGCCGCCTGCACACTGATCACCAGCTGGGTGAGCCCCAGGTCGCCGCGTGCGGCGGCGAAGGCGGCATGGCCCAGGACCGCACCCTCCGCGCACACCACGAAGCCCACCGCGCCATAGGCGCGCCGCGCGGCCGTCCCGCGAGTGGCCCAGACCCGGGCCATGCCCGACTGCCACACGGCCGTCATCCGATCGGCGAGCCAGTCCCCGAGCCCGAAGACCCGTACCTCCTTGGCGGGTTCGGGATCCACGGCAAGGGAGCGCAGGTAGCCTGCCCTTCGGATCACCGCGCTCGCCGACTCCATGCTGCCGTGCACCTGGCGCGAGAGGCGCAGATAGGAGCGGTAGGTCAGCACCGCCGCAAGACCGAGCACCGGCGGCGCCCACCAGGCCAGGGGCGTAAGGAGAACCAGCAGGCCGATCCCTTCGAGCCGGGGGCGCACGATCTCGGGCAGCAGCAGGGCGAGTTGGTCCGGCCGGGTGCCCGGCTCGGTGGCCAGGCGCATCATGTCGGCGTAGCCCGGCTCTTCGAGGTGTCCGATGCCGTCCGGGCCGCTCCCGGCGGCGATGGCCCGGTGCTCCACGACGCTGGCCGCCCGCAGCCGCAGCACCGCCGCCAACCCGCCCTCCAGGGCGCGCAGTCCGGTGCGTACGAGGGTGAGCGCACCGAACAGAGTGAGGGCGACCAGTGCCTCCCGCGCTTCGGCCGAGCCCGCGCCCGCTTCGACGGCTCCGGGCAGCGCGCCCACGATTCGCCCGGTCGCGACCACGACGAGCGGGCCGGTGAGCGCCCCGCAGACCACGCTCACGGTGAGTGCGAGCGTGTGCCGGGGCCCGGCCCGCCACAGCAGCCGCACTGCTGCCGTCCACTCCTGCCACGTGCGCATGCCGGCCTCCTGAGCTGGGCGCCACCGTCGGGAGCACGATGCTCACAGAGGAGCCCGGCGGCCCGGTGACGGTCCCGGTCGCGACCGGACGCTGCCGGTCGCCCGCCTGGGCACGGGAACGGGGAACGGGCACGGGGCGCTCAACCGGGCCTGTGGCATAGCCTCGTGCCGGTTGGGGGTGGTGGGGATGGAGCCGATCGTCAGCGAGTCCGTCAGGTACGCCGAGACGTGCCGGGACTGCGGTGCCGAACTGGAGTGCTGGGGTGTGCAGGTCCTCGTGGGCAGCCGCTTGCAGTGGGACGTCGAGTCGAGTTGCGCCGCCTGCGGGTTGGCGATGGCCGTGTGTTTCGGGGACATATCGAGCGAGCGGCGGGCTCAGGTGCTGTCCGAGCACGGCGCGGCGACACTTCGGGTGATCGATGAGTCGGCGAGGAGAGTCGTGATCATGCGGGTGCTGCGGGCCGAGCTCGGGATCGACCTGGTGAGCGCCAAGGCTGTGGTGAGCCGCGTGCTCAACGGCGACTACTCAGGAACTCTCCCCGAGATGGAACTCCTGGCCCGGAAACTACGGGCGTCGGGCATCCCCGCCGAAGCCCGCCGCCCCTGACCGCCGTCCCGGCGGCTCAGCTGCCGGTCAGGCCGCGCCGGCTCGCGTTGACACCCGCCTGGAAGCGCGAGCCGGCCTCCAGATTGGTCATCAGCTCGGCCACCCGCCTGCGGTAGGTCCGCACGGACATGCCCACGCGGCGCGCGCCCGCGGCGTCGGTGAGTCCGGCCGCGAGCGCCTGCAACACGCTCAGCGAGTCGGCGTCCAGGCCCTCGGTCCCGCCTTCGCGCCGCAGGTAGTCCGTGAGCGGGGTGCCCGCGTCCCACGTGGCACACATCAGGGCGTACACGCCCCCGACGAGCGCCGGTGCGGTCGTGATCGTGAATTCGCGCCCGCGTGAGCCGTTACGGCCGGCGAGGATCATCACGCGGCGGTCGATGATGATCGTCTCGTGCGGCAGGCTCGCGGCACGCACACGCACCTGCCCGCCCGCCTCGGCGACCTCGAACAGGTGCGACCGCTGATCCTCTTCGGCCAGCACGGCGGGTGTGTAGAGCTTGCGTACGACCACGCCCTCGGCGGCGCGCGGGCGGAGGCGGCGCACCATCGCCTTCCGCTCCTCGGGCCGTGCCCAGGTGTGCAGGTCAGTGGCGGCGCAGAAGAACTCCCGCGTCGTCTCGCCGAAGAGCATCGCGGTCCGCGCGGCCAGTTCTCGCTCGCCGTGCACCGTCAGCGTGGTTTGTTCGGTCACTCCCCCAGTCTCGCTCACCCTCGTGGCAACACGTTGCCATCTGGTCGGCAACGGGCCCTCACGGGGCGAGAGTGGGGACATGACCACACAGATCCAGGCCGCGGCGAGCGGCCAGTTCATGCTCGGCGGCGACCGTCCCGTCAACCGTCTTGGCTTCGGCGCGATGCGGCTGCCGGCCGGCACCTTCTCCGGTCCGGCCCGCGATCCGGAGACCGGCATCGCGGTACTGCGCCAGGCCGTCGAGGCGGGCGTCGACCACATCGACACGGCCGGCTTCTACGCGCGGGGCGAGGTACGCGCCAACGAACTGATCCACAAGGCGCTCGCGCCCTACCCGGCCGAGCTGTTGATCGCCACCAAGGTCGGTCCGCTGCCCGGCCCCGACGGTATGCCCACCGGCCAGGCCGGGCCCGAGCAGCTGCGCGAGCTGGTGACCGATGACCTGCGCGCCCTCGGTCTCGACCGGCTCGACCTCGTCTACCTGCGGGTGGGAGCCATGAACGGGCCGGGCGGCGAGAGTGTGGCCGACCGGTTCGCGGCACTGGCACAGCTGCGCGAGGAGGGCCTGATCCGGCACCTGGGCGTCAGCAATGTCGACCTGGCGCAGCTCGACGAGGCGCGGGGCATCGCGCCGGTCGTCGCGGTGCAGAACCAGTACCACGTGCATCGTCACGACGACCCCGCCGTGCTCGCGCGCTGCGAGGAACACGACATCGCCTACGTGCCGTTCTTCCCGCTCGGCGGCGGCTTCGATCCCATCGAGCACGAGCGTCTCGCGCAGGTCGCCGAGCGGCACGACGCGACGACGGCGCAGGTGGCCCTGGCCTGGTTGCTCGCGAGCTCTCCGAACATGCTGGCCATCCCCGGCACGGGCTCGCCCGACCATCTCGCCGAGAATCTCGCCGCGGCCGGGCTGCGCCTCGACGCCACCGATCTCGCCGAACTGACGGCCTGACGGTTCACGAAACGCGGCACCGCCCGTGGCCTGACTGCCCACCGCAAGGCCGCCGGGCGGCCCGCACCTGCCTGCCTACCGCTTCTCCAGCGCCTGGCTGAGCGCGGCGCGGACCGCGCCGGGCAGCGGCTCGCCCTCCGTCGTGGCGATCAGCTCTTCGGCCACGGCGCGCAGTTTGGTGTTGGAGTGCTGCGACACTTCGACCAGGACATCCCATGCCTCGTCCGCGGTGCACGGTCCCAGCGTCATCAGCATGCCCCGCGCCTGGTCGATCGAGGGGTGCGACTCCATGGCGCGATGCAGGTCGTTGACCTCGGTGCGCAGCGCCCTGATCTCGGCGACCTCATCCGCGCAGTCGCCATCGGAGACCTGCTGCCGGGGATCGTGTTGGGGTTTCATGGCCGGGACATGGACCGGGTCCGACGAGGAAGCCACCCGCTCTGCCTCTCCGTTGCTCAGGCAGCCGCTGTCAAGCCGACAGGGTTGCTCATATGCCGAGCATCGCAGATCCCTGACAGGCATGGCCATAGTTTCCCTCAGCGCAGGGGGCGGCGCCGGCGGCTGTCTGTCCCAACCGTCCGGCGCCTACGTCGCACAGCGCTGTGCTCTCGTGGTGATTGGGTAGCCATCTTCGCCGAGCTGAAACAGGTGCGCTGCGCATTGCTCAACAGTCCTCCTGCGGGTGCGGATGCACGCTAGCGTCGCGGCATCGCACTGTTCGGCGGGAGGTGCAGGTATGCGGTGGTCGGCTGGGCACGATGTGCTGCTGCAACGCGTGGCTGACGTGCAGCGCACAACCGATGGGTGGGCCACGGCGGGCCCGGGGCTCGATGAACGCGTCACGGGTCCGCTGGTGAAACTCGGGCTGGTCCGGGCGGCGCCCCGTGATCAGCGGGCGCAGCTCTCCGAGGAGGCCGGGCGGCCGGTTCTGTGGGCGGTGCAGCTGACGGACGACGGGTGGGACGCGCTCCTGTACGCACAGGTGCGGGCCGCCCCGACGACCGGCGAAGCCCCCGCGCCCGGGCTGCAGCAGGTGGGCCTGCGCCGCTCGGATCTGGACGCGTTGCGGCGGTTCCTCGCCTTACGCGGGCAACTGCGCCGCGCGCCCGCGCCGGGCCTGGAGGCGGCGGTGGAAGCGGCCCGCTTCAGCGCGGCGTCCAACCGCTGGGTCATATACGTGAGCGGCGAGCAGATGGAGTCGATGGCACGCGCGTTCTTCCTCGAACGGATGGGCGGATCGGCGGCGCCGGCCAATCGGTTCGCCCGTGTGTACGGCGTGACGTACACGCCCGCCGCTCCCCTGCTCGTCTCCGAGGCGAAGGGCGGCGAGTGCGGCCCGTAGGACGTCATCAGTTGGTGACCGCTGCGGGGCCCGCGGGTGCCAGGGGCGTGCCGGTGAGGGATCTATAGGCTTCGCATGTGGCCAGTACAGAGGATTCAGTGTTCAGCGGCGGTGCGGCATCCGAGCCGGTGCCGACTGATCTGCAGGCGTTCGCGGTGCAGCTGCGGCGGATGAACGGCGAGCTCAACCGGGTGATCCATGGTTTCGCCGCGGGCCACGATCTGCACGCCACGGACGTCCAGGCGCTGGCGGCCATTCTGGATGCGGATGATCCGCTCACTCCGGGGCGGCTGCGCGAGCATCTGGGGCTGACCTCGGGCGCCGTCACCGCGTGCCTGGACCGTCTGGAGCGGGCCGGGCACATTCGCCGGTCGCGGGACAGCGCGGATCGCCGGGTGGTGCATCTGCACTACGCGCCGGGCGCCAAGGCGGCGGCGCGCACCTTCTTCCAGCCGCTGGCCGCGGCGACGGAGAGCGCTCGCGTGCGGTTCAGCGCGGACGAGCTGTCCGTGGCGCTGCGCTTTCTGGCCGCCATGAACGAGGAACTCGCCGAGCTGCGCGGCCGTCAGCGCTAGGCCGTCGGCGCCCGGTCCGCCCGGCGACGCGCCCGGTCGGCACGGCACCCGCTGAACACCTCCGGCGAATGAGATGCTTCAATCATTGAGATTCTTAGTTGTTGAGGTATTAATCCCGCAAGGAGATCCATGTCCACAGGTACGCGCCTGGCACGCTGGCTGGTCCCCGTCGTCCTGCTCGTCGCCTGGCTCGGCATCGGCGGCACGCTCGGCCCCTACGCCGGGAAACTGGGCGAGGTCGCCACCAACGACCAGGCCGCCTTCCTGCCGCAGAACGCCGAGTCCACGCAGGTCATCGACGCACAGAAGAAGTTCAGCCAGGACGAGACCCTCCCTGCGATCGTCGTCTGGACCGCGGACGGGGCCACGCAGGCCGACGGAATCGACCGGGCCAAGCAGGCCGGCGCCACGCGTGCGCTGGCCTCGCTGAACGGCCAGAAGGGCTTCGCCGGACGGGCGTCCCCCGCCGTGCTGTCCAAGGACGGCAAGGCGCTGCAAGGCGTCGTCCAACTACGCCCCGACCTCGGCGAGGAACTGGAACCCACCCTGGAGCGCGTCCGCAAGGCCGCGGACCGGGTGTCGGGGACGGAGGCACAGGTGGCCGGGCCCGCCGCCAGTCAGGCCGATCTCTCCGACGCCTTCGGGGGCATCGACGGCCTGCTGCTCGGGGTCGCCCTGATCACCGTCCTGGTGATTTTGCTGCTCGTCTACCGCAGCCTGCTGCTGCCGCTCGTCATCATCCTGGGGGCCGTCTTCGCCCTGGGGCTGGCCTGCGGAATCGTCTATGTACTGGCCGATCACGACGTCGTCCGGGTCGACGGCCAGGTCCAGGGCATCCTCTCCATCCTGGTCATCGGCGCCGCGACCGACTACGCGCTGCTGCTCACGGCACGCTTCCGCGAGGAACTGGCCGACAGCAGCGACCGGGTCGCCGCCATGCGGGCGGCGCTGCGCCGGTCGCTTGGCCCCATCGTCGCCAGCGGCGCCACGGTCGCGCTCGGGCTGCTCGCCCTCCTGTTGAGCGACCTGACCAACAACCGCGCGCTGGGGCCCGTGGGGGCCATCGGCATCGTCTGCGCCGTACTGAGCACGCTGACCTTCCTGCCCGCGGTCCTCATCCTGCTCGGGCGGGCGGCGTACTGGCCCGCCAAGCCCAAGTCGGCCACGGAGAAGTCCGCGGGGCAGGGCGTATGGACCAAGATCGCCTCGCTCGTCGACCGGGCACCGCGCAAGGTCTGGGCCGCCACCCTCGCCGGCCTGTTCGTCTGCGCCGCCTTCGCCCCCACGCTCAGCTCCAAGGGCGTGCCCCTGGACGAGATCTTCGTCAACGACGCGCCCTCCGTGTCCGCGCAGAAGACGCTCGGCGAGCACTTCCCCGGCGGTTCGGGCAACCCGGCCGTCGTGATCGCCGACGCGGACCGCGTCGAGCAGGTCACGGACGCGGCCGGGCGCACCCGGGGGGTGTCGTCGGCCGCGGCCGTGAGCGCTTCGGGCCGGCCGGGCGGAGGAGAGCCGCTCGTCGTCGACGGGCGGGTGCGTATCGACGCCACCTTGGAGGATGCCGCCGACAGCGATGCGGCGAAGGACACCGTGGCCCGGCTGCGCGACGCCGTCCACGCGGTGAACGGCGCCGACGCATTGGTGGGCGGCTACACCGCCCAGCAGTACGACACGCAGCGCACCGCAGAGGACGACCGCATGCTCATCGTGCCGGTGGTCCTGGCGATCATCCTGGTCATCCTGATCGGACTGCTCAGGTCGCTGCTGATGCCGGTCCTGCTGGTGGCGACGGTGGCGCTCAACTTCCTGGCCACCCTCGGCGTTTCCGCCCTGGTCTTCCAGCACGTCCTCGGCTTCAGCGGGACGGACTCCTCCGTACCGCTGTACGGGTTCGTCTTCCTGGTGGCGCTGGGCGTGGACTACAACATCTTCCTGATGTCACGGGTCCGCGAGGAATCACTGCGCCACGGGGCCCGCGAAGGGGTGCTGCGCGGGCTGACCGCCACCGGCGGCGTCATCACCTCGGCCGGGGTCGTGCTCGCGGCGACGTTCGCGGCGCTGGGCATCATCCCACTGGCTTTCCTGGTGCAGATCGCCTTCATCGTCGCCTTCGGCGTCCTGCTGGACACCCTGGTCGTCCGCTCGCTCCTGGTGCCCGCCCTGGTCCGCGACATCGGGCCGAAGGCGTGGTGGCCCGGAGCTCTCAGCCGCACCGGCCGGGGATCGGGACCGGGGGCGGGTCAGGTGCCCGCGGAGACCGGCGAGTCGCTCTTGTCGCCGACCGAGTCCTGAGTGGCGGACTCGGGGATGGGCCGGTCGTGGCGCAGGGCGGACCACACCTGCTGCGAGGCCTTCTCCAGCGGCAGGACCCGTCCTGAGTCCTGCGCGTCATAGGTGACCGGCATCGTGACCATGTTCGTGCGGTCGGGGCTGATGCCCTTGAGCTCCTTGGCCAGTCCGAGGAGCTTGTCCGCCGAGGCCAGCTCGGAGTCCGCGCTGATGGTCTTGGTCGCGGTGTCGGCCAGGTCGTAGGACTTGGCGGGGCTGCCCAGCGGGTCGACGGTCTCGGCCTGGTGGATCAGCGCCTTGATGAACGCCTGCTGGAGCTGGATGCGGCCCAGGTCACTGCCGTCACCGACGCCGTGGCGGGTGCGGACAAGCTCCAGTGCCTGCTTGCCCTTGAGCGTGTGCTTGCCGGCGCTCAGCGCCAGGCCGCTGTTGGGGTCGTTGATGGCCTTGCGGGTGGTGATGTCCACGCCGCCGAGCTCGTCGATGATCTTCTGGAAGCCCTTGAAGTCGACTTCGAGGTAGTGGTCCATGCGTACGCCGGACATCTTTTCGACCGTCTTGACGGTGCACGCCGGTCCGCCCGCCTGGTAGGACGAGTTGAACATGGCCTGCTGCGCGCCGGCCGCCGTGCCGCCGTGCGGCTTGGCGCACTGGGGCCGATCGACCATGGTGTCGCGCGGGATGCTGACGACCGAGGCCTTCTTGTGGGTCTTGTCGACGTGCAGGACCATCGCCGTGTCGGCACGGGCTCCGCTGACGCCCTTGCCGTACTGGCCGTGCGTTCCCGCCCGGGAGTCGGACCCGAGCAGGAGGATGTTCATCGAGCCGTTCTTCTGCTGACCGGGCCGGTCCTGCCCGAGTGCGGCGTTCATGTCCGTGCCCTGGATGTTGCCGTTGAGGTGCTGCCAGGCGTAGGCCGCGCCTCCTCCGCCGATCAGGACTGCTCCCAGGGCGCCCCATGCGACGTAGCGCAGGGTCTTGCGCGGCTTGCGCCGCCGGGAGCCGCGTACCCGCGGGGGCCCGTACTCGGGCACTGCGGGGCCGGTGGCCATGTGCGCCTGCTGCTCGTTGCTGCTCTCGTGCGGCATGCGCTGCCTCTTCTCGTTGACCGGTACGTGACTCGGGTGCTGCGTCGAGCGGTGGCTCAGTACGCGGAGTCGACGTTGTCGATCGAGCCGTACTTGTCGGCGGCGTAGTTCGCGGCCGCGGTGATGTTGGCGACCGGGTCGGTCAGGTTATTGGGGGTGCCCGCCACGTGGTAGGCGTCGAAGGTCGGCTGGATGACCTGGAGCAGTCCCTTGGAGGGGGTGCCGGCCTGGGCGTTGACGTCCCAGCCGTTCTGGGCGTTGGGGTCACCGGCGGACTCGCGCATGATGTTGCGGTGCAGACCCTCGTAGGAGCCGGGGATGCCCTTGGACTTCATGATCTCCAGGGACTCCTTGATCCAGCCGTCGAGGTTGTCGGCGTGGGGCTTCTTGGCCGCGGCGGCCTGGGTGGCCTTCGTGCTCGCCGCGGTCGGCTCGGCGGCCTGCGCCTGGGTGGGGACCAGCGTGAGGGCTGCGGCCGCGGCGCCTGCGGTGGCGATACCGGCGACGGAGATCTTGCGCAGTCGGTTGATGCGGCCGGTGCTGGTCTGCGTCTGGGTCGTGGCCATGCGGGGGTAACTCTCCAATGCGATGTGTGGGTGGGGGCTCGGCCGAAGCGAGCGGATGTGCTCGGTGCGTCCCGTGCTCCCCGGACTTCAGCAAGGGTTAGCGGTGGCCGGAGCGGGACGCAATGATGTGACGTACTACCGGCTTACGCAGGTCACCCCTGGTCAGACGCTGTACAGGAGAACCGCGGCCCCGCGCCGGAGCCTCGGGGGGTCTACTACCGTCGTTAGCATGTGACCTGGCTCCTATGGGTGGGCTCACAGCCTCGGCGGTGTTTTGCGCTTCCACGGGGCGTGGCAAGGGGGTTGGTGGGCAGACGACGCCCCTCGGCGCCTCTTTCCGCCCGATTTCACCGTGAACATGCAGGTCAGAACCCTTTTTGTGGCCTTCGGCAGGCGATGGCACGCCGATGCGGCCGCCGTGCGTCAGCGCCGGGCGCCGCCGGGGCCTCGCGCGGTGAAGCGGGAGGGGGGTGTGCCGAAGGCGCGGGTGAAGGCGGCGGTGAACGCGGCGGGCGAGGCGTAGCCGATCCGGGCGCCGACCTCGCTGACCGAGGCGGTGCGCAGCAGCGGGAGGGCCGCGAGCAGCCGGGCGCGGGCCCGCCAGACCGCGGGGCTTTCCCCGGTCTCGACGCGGAAGCGCCGCGTGAAGGCCCGCTCGCTCATGGCCGTCTCGGCGGCCCAGGCGGCATTGGTGGCCTCTGCGTCGGGGGCGGCCAGGTACGCACGGCACAGGCGCGCCAGATCGGCGGAGGCGGGAATGGCGACGTGGAAGGGGAGCGGGGCGCGCTCCGCGATCTCGTACAGGAGCAGGGCGGCGATGCTGCCCTCGCGCCCGGCGAGGCTGTAGTGGGCCGGGAACTCGACGGCGGCCAGGAGCAGCTCGCGCAGCAGCGGCGGGACGTCCACGACCGTGCAGGTGGCGGGCCACCAGGGCACGGCCCGCGGCTCGATGTACAGGCTGCGGGTGCTCACCCCCAGCATCCGCACCCGGTGGCGTGTGGCGGGCGGGATCAGCACGGCGCGCTCGGGCGGAACGGTCCAGGTCCCCTCGGCGGTGTCGACGACCATGACGCCGGTGGCGCCGTAGAGGAACTGCGCGCGGCGGTGTTCGTGCCAGTCCAGGACGTGGCCGGGCGGGTAGTCGGTGCCGATCGGCAGGACCACCCGGTCGGTGTCGTCGACCTCGGCCAGCGGGACGTTCTTCACCCGCCCACCCTAGTGGCCGAGACGCGAAAGAACTGTGCCGACCATCGCATGCCGGTAGGCCGGTGCGGCTGGTGGGGTGGAGACATGGACTTCGTGGTGTTGGTCGGGGTCGGGCTCCTGACCGGAGTGACGACCGTGCTGTTCGGTTTCGGCGGCGGGTTCGTCGCGGTGCCGGTCGTGGTGTGGGCGGACGCGGCGCTCGGCGCGGACGCGATGCGGGTGGCGACGGCCACCTCGGCCCTGGTGATGGTGGTCAGCGCGGGATTCGCGACGGCTGTCACCCCGCGGCGGGTGCTCTCGGCGCTGCGCGGCAGCGGCCGGCTGCTCCTGCTGCTCGCGGCCGGGGCCGCGGCCGGAGCGTTCGCCACGCGCCTTGCCCCGGCCGATCTGGCCCGCTGGGCCTTCGTCGCCTACGTCGCGCTCACCATGGCCGATCTGCTGCTGCGCCCCGGCTTCCTGCGCCCGCCCGCCGGGGCCGGGGCGCCGCAGGACGCTCCGCGTCCGCTGCCGGCCTTCCTCGGCGCTCCGATCGGTGCGGTGGCCGCCTTCCTCGGCGTGGGCGGCAGCGTCATGACCGTTCCCGCGATGCGGCGGGCCGGGCACCCGATGCGGGTGGCGACCGCGCTGGCCAACCCCCTCACCCTTGCCATCGCCCTCCCGGCCACCGCGGTGTCCCTGTGCATGGCGGCCATACCGGACGCCGAGGACGCCCGGGGGCACCTGGCCGGCCTCATCGACGTCCGCGCCGCATCGGCGCTGCTCCTGGGAGCTCTGCCGGTCATCGCGGTGCTGCGGCGCCGCCCGCCGCGGATCCGCGACCGCCACCACGCCGGGGCCTATATCGGCCTGCTCGGCGTGGTGGCGGTCGCGATGCTGCTTCTTGGCTGACGGCTGCACGCCCCGCCCCCGCCAGGCGCCGGGCCGGGCCGGAGCGTGCCGTGGTGCGTCGGCTAGCTGGTGGTGCCCAGCCAGTCCTCGTAGCGGTTGGAGGCCAGGCGCGCGTCAGGTCCCGCGATCAGAACGTCGCCCTCGACGGCGGCGAACATGCCCGCCTTCTCGTCGGTGACGACGGGCCGGGAGTCCTTGCGGGCAGCCAGCGTCAGGCGGCCGAGTTCGTCGAGCGGGAAGACGTCGGGGCCCGCGACCTCGAGCGTGCCGTTGAGCGGCGGGGCGGTGGTGACATCGGCCAGGGCCTGGACCACGTCGGCGGTCGCCAGGGGCTGGATGCGCGTGGCGGGCAGCCGGACGGCCTGGTCGTCGGAGGTCCAGGACATGACCGCGTCCATGAACTCGAAGAACTGGGTGGCGCGCACGATCGAGTACGGGGTGGGGCCCTGCCGCAGCAGGTCCTCCTGGAGGGTCTTGGCGCGGTAGTAGTCCAGCTGCGGCACCTGGTCGACGCCGACGATGGAGAGGATGACCTGATGGCGGACGCCTGCGCGCTCGCCGGCGGCCAGCAGATTGCCGGTGGTGGTGCGGAAGAAGTCCGGCGAGGCTTCGTCGAACGTGGGCGAGTTCGACACGTTGACGACCGTGTCCGCGCCCTTGAGTGCCTGGTCCAGGCCCGTGCCCGTGAGCAGGTCGACTCCCGTCGACAGGGACGAGGCGACGACCTCGTGTCCCGCCTCGCGAAGCCGGGCGACGAGCTGCGAACCGATCAGTCCGGTACCGCCGATGACCGTGATGTTCATGATCGTGCCCTTCTGTGAACCGAGTGCCGCTGACTCAGCAAACTCGGATACCTGTTGTCCGAGATGCTACTCGGATAACCTGTATCCGAGTCAACTGGGAGGGCGCATGAAACTGTCCGGCGGCGTGGAATGGGCACTGCACTGCTGTGTGGTCCTCACCGCGGCAACCGAGCCGGTCCCGGCTGCCCGACTGGCGCAGCTGCACGACGTCTCGCCCAGCTACCTGGCCAAGCAGATGCAGGCTCTCTCCCGGGCGGACCTGGTGAAGTCCGTGCAGGGCAAGACGGGCGGATACGTACTGACCAGGGCGGCCGCCGACATCGCCGTCCTGGACGTGGTGCAGGCCGTCGACGGAGCGAGCCCGGCATTCGTCTGCACCGAGATCCGTCAGCGGGGCCCTTTCGGGACACCGCCCGAGGACTGCACCAAGGCGTGCCCCATCGCCCGCGCGATGAACGCGGCCGACGCCGCCTGGCGGGCGTCGCTGCGGGAGGTTTCCATCGCCGACCTGGTCGGCACGGTGGAGCAGGACAGCGGGCCCGAGGCACTGCCGCAGATCGGTACGTGGCTCAACGCGGCGAACGGTTCGAGCGGCTGACAACCTCCGTCCTGCGCCGCTCCACATCCCCGGCCGCCATCGGCGCCTGGATTCTGCACACGTCACCGACCCGCAGGCGGTCGGGCGTGCTGTACTCGCCGTAGGTGGCGACGACCGAGACGGCCACACGGGAATCAGGCTGCCAGAAGGTCCTGAAGTACGGGGAGTTCGCGGGGAGTTCGGGGATTTCCAGCAGCGGGACCCCGCGCCGCTCCAGCAGGCGCCGCAGCTTGCCGAAGCGCAGCCGGGGCGTGAACCGTCCGTAGCGGGCACGCAGCACCTCGTTGACGAGGGAGCGGTCCCGGTGCGCTAGTCGGTGCACCTGCAGGGTGAAGTGGTGGCCGGACCAGGGCCGGCCGGCCGAAGCGCGCTCCCAGAAGAACTCGGCCAGGCCGTAGTCACGGCACATGCTGTGCTTGCCGAAGGTGTTCTCGGCGAAGCCCGGACCGAGGACCCGGGTGACGGCGTCGGGAGAGGCCGCGGGGCTCGCGCCGAGCACGGTGCCGGTGGTGACGACGTCGACGTAGAACGCCAGGGAGTACGGGGTCACGGCTGAGTCCTCGGTGCGGTGCTATGTGGTGCGGTGTTATGTGGTGCGGTGCTATGTGGTGCGGTGCTGTGCGGTGCTGTCCAACGGATACGCCCCCCAGTGAACCAGCCTCCCGGCGGTCGGCCCGCCCACTGCAGCACACCTGTGACAGCTGGCCAACTGTGGTGCCTGTGACCGCGGATAAGATGCCGGGATGAGAAATCGGGGGCGCACACTCAAGGTCACAGCGGCACTGGTGCTTTCGGCGCTGGCCCTGACCGGCTTCACGACCGGGCGAGGGCACGGCGGCGGCAGCCGCCACGGCGGCGGAGGCGGCGGAGGCGGCTGCAGCAGTTCGAGCCAGGACCACGACAGTTCGTCGTCGAGCAGCTCTGGCTCCTCCGGGTCATCCGGGTCAACTACATCGGGCTCGGGCTACGACGACGATGACGACGCGTACGGGAGCAGCGGCGACACGAGCAGCAGCGGCACCAGCGGCGGCGGCTACAACCGGCGGCCGACGCACGACTCCACCTCCTCCAGCTCCTCCGGCTCCACCGGCAGTGGGCAACTGGAGAACGCCAAGGCCACTTTGGTGGCCTGCGCGACCAAGGCAGCCCCGTACGCGACGGTGAAGGTCACGAACGGCAATGAGAAGAAGGGCCGTTTCTGGGTGTCGGTGACCTTCCTGGACGAAGACGGCCTCACCATCATCGAGGAGAGCGAGAAGGTCAAGGTGCCCGGAAAGGGCAAGGTGACCACTCGGGTGGAGATCAGCGGCGAGGGCCTGGCCGACTCGGTCGATCACTGCGAAGTGGACCCGCAGGCCCTGCCGGTGGCGGGCTGACAGTTGGCCGCGCTGGGGCCGGACGAGCACCCGGAACTCTGCGCGTTCCTGGAATCGCTGCGGCGCGGCGAGATCCTTGAAGGCACGGTCACGGCGATCGAGCGGTTCGGGGTGTTCGTCGCACTGGACGAAGGCCCCGCCCACCCCGTCTTCCCCGGCGTCGGGTTCATCACGATCCCCGAACTGTCCTGGACCGGGATCGAGGCGGCGTCGGACGTCGTCGCGGTCGGGCAGCGCGTTTCCTGTGAGTTCCTGCAGTTCGACACCTGGAATCTGGAGGCCAGGCTGTCCCTGCGGGCGCTGCGGCCCGACCCGTTGCAGGCATTCGCCGACCGCACCGCGGCGGGCCGGCACCTGCGGGGACCGGTCACCAAGCTGATCCCCTTCGGCGCCTTCGTACGGGTCGCCGAAGGGATCGAAGGGCTGGTCCATCTTCAGGAACTCGCCTGGACGCCCGTGGAGAAACCGGAGGATGTCGTCGAGGTCGGCGACGAGATCTCCGTCGTCGTCATCGAGGTCGATATGTCACGACGCAGAATCACCCTCTCCCGACGCCAGGCCAGCCCTCCTCGGTGAGCCGGGCGGCGGCCTCGGTGCGGGCAGCCTGCCCTGTGACGGCAGTCCCGCGGCGCCGGCCGGCGTACTCCGCCACCGTGGCCGAGCGCGTATAGGCACGACCTATGCGGGGCATCGGTTTTTGGTCGTGGACCTCCTCTGCCGTGACCGGCTTCACTGACCCGGTAGTTGGTGCGGCGGCCGGTCGGGACCCGGTGTCGCACGGGGCTTCACAAGCCGGTTCCCGGCACGCGACACCTGCTCCTGGCGCAGGAGCAGGTGTCGCCTCTGCGTGGAGCGCGCCGGTGAGCCCCTGCCCGTGCCTGGATGGAGGTTGCAATGACGCATGCCCCGAACCGTGCCGCGAGCGGCGCCGCAGGAAGCGCCGTGGTGAAGAGCAAGCCGTGGTACCGGCAGTTGTACGTGCAGGTCCTCGCGGCGATCGTCATCGGGATCGTGCTCGGCTGGCGGTGGCCGGATCTGGCCACGTCGATGGAGCCGATCGGCACCACGTTCATCACCGCGATGAAGATGCTGATCGGGCCGATCGTGTTCCTGACGATCATCGGCGGCA
This sequence comes from Streptomyces sp. NPDC055189, assembly GCF_053606765.1. Lineage (NCBI taxonomy): Bacteria > Bacillati > Actinomycetota > Actinomycetes > Kitasatosporales > Streptomycetaceae > Streptomyces > Streptomyces sp. NPDC055189. The sequence goes on along the minus strand of NZ_JBSGSG010000041.1, from coordinate 21,432 downwards.
TCTCAGGGGTCTCCGACCTGAAGAAGGTGGGCCGGACGGGGCTGAAGGCGCTGACCTACTTCCAGGTGGGCACGATCATCGCTCTGCTGACGGGCCTGGTCGCGATCAATGTCTTCCGGCTCGGCGACGGCGTGCACGCCGATCCGTCCTCCCTGGAGGTCTCCGGGGACGCCGGGAAGTACATCGAGGCGGGTGAACACCAGCACTGGTGGGAGTTCTTGACGGGCCTGGTGCCCGACAGCTTCTTCGGCGCGTTCGTCGAGGGCGACATCCTCCAGGTCATCTTCCTCGCAGTGATTTTCGGGATCGCGCTGAAGTCGGTGGGCGCGGTGGGCGAGCCGGTCATCGCCGGCGTCAACCGGCTGACTCAGGTGGTGTTCAAGGTCCTTGCGTTCGTGATGAAGGCGGCACCGCTCGGCGCGTTCGGCGCGATGTCGTACGCCATCGGGAAGTTCGGCCTCTCCACGCTGACCAGCCTCGGCTCGCTGATCCTGCTCTTCTACGTCACCTCCGTCCTGTTCGTCGTGGTGGTGCTCGGCGGGGTGCTCGCGGCGTATGTGCGGCTGAACATCTTCCAGCTCTTCCGCTACTTCAAGGAGGAGTTCTTCCTGGTCCTCGGCACCTCCACGGCCGAGCCCGCCCTGCCGGGGCTGATGCGCAAGCTGCAGTTCATGGGCGCCGAGCGCTCCACCGTGGGCCTGGTCGTGCCGACCGGCTACAGCTTCAACCTCGACGGGGCCGCGATCTATCTGTCCCTGGCCACGCTCTACATCGCCCAGGCCACCGACACCGCGCTGTCCCTGGGGGCCCAACTCGGCCTGCTGGCCGTGATGTTGCTGACGTCCAAGGGCGCGGCCGGGGTGGCAGGAGGCGGATTCATCGCGCTGACCGCGACGCTGTCCACCGTCGGCCATGTGCCCGCGGCCGGCATCATGCTGATCTTCGGCATCGACAAGTTCATGTCCGAGTGCCGCGCCCTGGTCAACTTCTACGGCAACGCGGTCGCCACCCTGGTCATCGCCCGCTGGGAGGGCGGACTCGACCTGGAGCGGGCCCGGCTTGTCCTTGCCGGGCAGATCAGGGAGGACGCCCCGGACCCCGGTGAGACCGCCGCCGTGCCGCGTCAGGACACCGGCGGGGCGGAGAAGCCGGCCGCGCCGGGCAAGGCGCCTGCCGATGACGCCGTGGAACCCGCGGACCTCGCGAAGCCCGCGGCTCAGCGGGACACTCAGGCGGCCGGCCAGTCGGCACCGCGATCGGCCGGAGGCGACGAGGCGGTGCCGGCCGCCCGATAGGGTCCGCCTATGGCCACAGGTCGTGGCCGTGGGAGGCACAGTGGACGCGCGGCAACTCGAATACTTCCTCGCCATCGTGGAGCACGGCGGTTTCAGCAAGGCGGCCGCCGCGCTCCACGTGGCGCAGCCCTCGTTGTCGCAGGCGATGGCCAACCTGGAGGCGGACCTGGGCGTCTCGCTGTTCCATCGCATGGGCCGCGGCGTGGTCCTGAGCGAAGCGGGCGCGGAGCTGCTCGAACCCAGCCGCCGCGTGCTGCGTGACCTGACCGCCGTGCGCGACAGGGCCGAAGCCCTGTCCGGCCTGCACGGCGGCACCGTCGAGATCGCCGCCATGCCATCCCCCGGCATCGAACCGCTGACCACACTGACCCACCGCTTCACCGAACTGCACCCGTCCGTCACGATCAGCAGCCGCGCCGCCTTCACCCCCGAAGACGTCGTCGGCCTCGTGCGCAGCGGCGCCTGCGAGCTCGGCCTGCTCGGCGCCGCCAAGCCGGTGGCCCTCTCGGGAGTGGACGTACTGCCCCTGGAGGAGCAGCCGTTCGTCGTGGTGGCCGGTCCCGACGGTGATGTGCCGGACGGCGCCACCCTGCGCCCGGAAGACCTCGGCGGGCGCAAGCTGATCGCCGCCCGCGGCGGCAGCCTGATGCGTTCCATCGTCGACGACATCACCGCGCAGACGGACGGCACCGACATCGTCGCGGTCGTCGACCACCGCACCTCCGTCCTGCCCCTGGTCCTGACCGGGGTGGGCATCGCCGTCCTGCCCGCGTCCTGGACGCGTCTTGCCCGGCGCTGCGGTGCGTCCGTCGCCGCCATCGAGCCGACCGCACACCTGCACGTCGCGATGATCAGCCTGCCCGCCCATCTCACGCCGGGTGCCCGCGCCTTCCTGGACTTGACCCGCTCCTACGCCCGGCACAAGCAGACCCCCACGCCCTAACCGCCGCGCCCGCGACCGGCGAACTGATCGGCGGCGCCTATGGGTTGTATCGGCAGCATGTCTTGGACGGGGCACGACCGCACTGGGTTCACTTCGGACACCGACCGAAGACGTCGATCCACTCGTCGGTTCCCTGCTCCGCCCGGGCCAGGGGACCCGCATGACCGGAGGCTCCCGTGACCGCACCCCGCACCTTCCGCATCGCCGCCATCCCCGCCGACGGTGTCGGCTCCGAGGTCGTCGCCGCGGGCCGCGCCGTCCTGGACGCCCTGGCGGCCGACTCGCAGGGCGCCTTCGCCTTCGAGTGGCAGGAGTTCCCCTGGGGCTGCGGCTACTACGAGCGCACCGGCAAGATGATGGACGACGACGGCCTGGAGCAGCTGAAGGACTTCGACGCGATCTACTTCGGTGCCGTCGGCTGGCCCACCGTCCCGGACCACATCAGCCTCTGGGGCCTTCGTCTGAAGATCTGCCAGAGCTTCGACCAGTGGGCCAACGTCCGCCCCGTGCACTTCCTGCCCGGCATCACGAGCCCGCTGCGCAAGGCCGACGACACCGACCTCGACTGGGTCGTCGTCCGCGAGAACAGCGAGGGCGAGTACGCGGGTCTGGGCGGCCGTAACCTCGCGGGCCGCGGCCCTGGGGGTGAAGTGGCCCTGCAGTCGGCCCTGTTCACCGAGGTGGGCTGCGAGCGCATCATGCGTTACGCCTTCGACCTGGCGCGCACCCGTACCCGCCGCAAGGTCTCCTCCGTCACCAAGAGCAACGCCCAGCAGTACGGCATGGTGCTGTGGGACGACGTCTTCAAGCGGGTGGCCGCCGACTACCCCGACGTGGAGACCGAGAGCGTCCTGGTCGACGCCATGGCCGCGAAGTTCGTGCTGCGTCCCGAGGATCTCTCCGTGGTCGTCGCCTCCAACCTCAACGCCGACATCCTCTCCGACCTCGGCAGCGCCCTGGCCGGCAGCCTGGGCCTGGCGGCCAGCGCCAACCTCAACCCCGAGCGCCGCTTCCCCAGCATGTTCGAGCCCGTGCACGGCTCCGCGCCCGACATCGCCGGGCAGGGTCTTGCCAACCCGATCGGCGCCGTCGGCAGCGCCGCGCTGATGCTGGAGCACTTCGGGCTCACCGACCAGGCGGCCCGTCTGCACAAGGCGATCGAGGCCACCACCGCGGCCGGCGTCCTCACCCGTGACATCGCGGGCACCGCCTCCACCGAGGACGTCACCAAGGCTCTGATCGACGCACTCGACGCCTGACCCCGCCTCCCCAAGACGTCCGGTCCGCCCTCGTGTCGCGCCGGCGGACCGGACCGGGCCGCCACCTGACGAGCGGCCACACTGTGTTGGGCCCCTCGGTCATCACCGCTGCGGGCCCGGCACATCGTCGCGTCCGGGCACTTGTGATCACTCCGGTGCCGGGGCGGGCAGCCGCTGGGCCGCGGCGAACACCCCGTCGTGGTGCACCAATGCCTCGGCGTCCCGGCGCACTGATCCAGATTCGACCTCGCCGACGACCAGGAGATGGTCGCCGATCCGCTGCCGGAGCGTCACCCTGGCCGTCAGCCAGGCAGGTGCTTCGTCGAGTACGGGAAGGCCGTCCTCGTGCGCGGTCCATGCCACGTTCTGGAAGCGGTCGACGCCGCTGCGCGCGAACTGCCCGGCCAGCGCGGCGTTGTGCGTGCCGAGCACGTGGACGGCGAACCGGTCGGCGTCACCGACCGCCGGGGCGGTGGACGCGTGCAGCCCCAGGAAGAAGGAGACAAGGGGCGGTCGCAGGGACACGGAGGTGAAGGAGGTGGCCGTGAATCCCGCGGGGCCGGGGACGGTGATCACTGTGACTCCGGCGGCGTGGCGGCGCAGTGTGCGCCGGAGTATCTCTTCGGTTTCGGGTGCGGGGGACGTCTGCGCCGGGTGGGCGGTGGAGGTGGACATGGCGGTCCCTCTCGGCTGGTGGGGCGCCCCGGCCCCGCTGCGGTTATGTCCGCAGCGGGACGGTGGCTCGCGGTACGTGGGTCGACAGAGCCCGTGACGGGCCGGGCGCGTCAAGCCTTGGGGACCGGTTCCAGGGTCAGGATCGGGCGCAGGTCCGCAGTCGCGCGCAGCCGCTCCAGCCACACGATGACGTGGGCGGCGCTCGTGCGGTGCGAGGCGTCGTTGAGGACGTCGTGCAGGCCCTCGTGCAGAACGCCGAAGGAGGCGTGCGGCAGGTGTGCGGCGAGGGTACGGGCCTGCTCCAGCGGGGTCAGCGGGTCGGCGGCACCGTGCAGGATCAGGGCGGGCAGGTCGGGGCGGGCGTCGGTCAGGAGGTGCTGCGGTACGGGTGCGGAGAGCTGCTCGCGTGCGAAGTCGGCGTCACCGGTGAGCTTTTGGCGGTGGGTGGGGCAGGCGGTGCGTGCTTCGAGTTCGGCGTCCCAGTCGGCGGGAGCGGAGGGCGTGGCGGTCGTGGCGGCGGTTCCGGCCGCGATGATGCCCGCCAGGGGCAGCCGCGGGTCGTCCCCGGCGGCAAGGTGCAGCGCCTGCAGGGCGCCGGTGTCGCTGCCCACCAGTACGAGGGGTGTGGTGGCGTCCGGCCCGACGGCTGCCACCGCGGCGTCCCGGATGTCCTCCAGGGTGTCACCGGCGGCGGTGTCCAGGGCGTGCACGACATAGCCGTCGGCGGCGAGGCGACGGCCCAACCGCTCGTATATCAGGCCGTGTTCACCGCGTCCTGGCAGGACGACGAGCGTGCCGCGCGGTGCGATGCCGGTGGGCGGCTGCCAGCTGTGGGCGGGGGTGGTGGTGCGCGCGGGGGTGGTGGCGAGATCCGTCATCGGGTGCTTCCTGCGGGGGTGAGGGGCGTGGCCGTGGCCGCGCGGTGGGCGAGTTCCTGGCGGACCAGGGGCAGCAGATGGCGGCCGTAGTCGATGGCGTCGTCGAGCGGGTCGTAGCCGCGGATGAGGATCGTGGTCACGCCGATGTCGATGTAGTCGAGGAGGGCTTGGGCGACGGTCTCCGGGGTGCCGACCAGTGCGGTGGTGTTGCCGCCCGCTCCGGTTGCCGTGGCGGTGGGGGTCCACAGGGCGCGGTCGTGCAGATCGCCCTTGGCGGCGGCCGCCAGAAGCCGCTGGGAGCCGGTGTTCTGGGGTGAGGTGCCGCCGGTGTGGTGGCGGGCCTGGTCGAAGAAGGGGCGTCCGGCGCCGGACTTGATGGTGTCCAGGATGCGGTGGGCGCGATCCCAGGCCAGTTCCTCGGTCGGCGCGAGGACGGGGCGGAAGGAGACGCTGATACCGGGTGGTTCGGCACGGCCCGCGGCCTCGGCGGCCTCGCGCACGGAGGCGATCTGTGCGGCGGTCTCGGCCAGCGGCTCGCCCCACAGGGCGAAGGTGTCGGCGTGCTTGCCGCCCACCCGGTAGGCCGCTTCGGAGGAGCCGCCGAAGTAGAGCGGGATGCCTTCGGGGCGGTAGGGCAGCACGCCGGGGGCGTAGTCCTCGAAGCGGTAGTGCCGGCCCTCGTGGCTGATGGGGTCGGTGGCGGACCAGGAGCGGCGCAGGATGCCCAGGTATTCGTCGGTGCGGTCGTAGCGTTCGTCCTTGTCCAGGTAGTCGCCGTCGCGGCGCTGTTCGGTGTCGTTGCCGCCGGTGATGGTGTGGACGGCGACGCGTCCCTCGGTGAAGTGGTCGAGGGTGGCGAAGCTGCGGGCGGCCAGGGTCGGGGCGATGAAGCCGGGCCGGTGGGCGATGAGCAGGCCGAGACGGTCGGTGCGGGCCGCGACGTGGGCGGCGACCTGGAGCCCGTCGGGCCGTGAGGAGCTGTAGCCGATGAGGATGCGGTCGAAACCGGCGTCCTCGTGGGCGCGGGCGAAGCGGGTCGTGTAGGCGGCGTCGATCAACGGCCCCTGGGCGGGCCTGGTTTCGGACGTGTCCTGGGTGCCGATCATGCCGATGAACTCGACGGACGACGGGCTGGTCATGGTCACTTGCCTTCCGGTGCGGTGGGGCGGGCGGGGGCGGTGTGGTGGGCGAGCGCGGTGTGGCGGTCGAGTGCGGCGCGTCCTGCCGCGAGGAGGACGGAGTCGTCCTGCGGGGTGTGGACGCGGCTGCAGAGCACGTCGCGGTAGTGGCGCTGGAGCGGGTTGGCGCGGGTCAGTCCGTGGTTGCCGGTCAGCGCGATGGCCTGTTCGACGGCGCTGATGGCGGCGCGGGTGCCGAGCACCTTGGCCATGGCCGCCTGCTCGACGGCGTCCTGGTCGCCCGCGTCGACGCGGGCCGCGAGGGTCTCGACCAGCGTGCCGGCGCCGGTGAGCGCGGTGTCGATCTCGCCGACGGCACTCTGGAAGCGGGGCAGCGTGGCCAGCGGCGCACCGAGGGCGGTGGGTACACGTTCGTGGAGGAAGCCGATGAGCCAGTCGCGGGCGGCCCCGGCGACGCCGAGGTAGAGCGCGGTGAGGCCCAGCGCGTTCCAGGCGCCGATGGCCGGGTCCGGGCGGGCGCCCGGGATCGCGCCGGGTTCGGCCAGGCCGATGACGTCATCCGCGCCCACGGGTACGGCGTCGAGCAGCACGTCGTCGCTGCGGCTCGCACGCAGTCCGACGTGGTCCCACGTCGGCTCGATGCCCAGGCCGGGGCTTGGAGCACGGACGATGAACGAGCCGACGCATACGGGATTTTCGTCGGTGCGGGCGAAGACGAGCATCCTGCTCAGCCCGACCGCGCCCGTCGAGTAGATCTTGCGCCCCGTCAGCTTCCAGTGGTCGCCCTCGCGCCGGGCGGTCGTGGCGGGCAGACCGCCGCGCACGGGGCTCCCCAGCTCGGGTTCGACGCGCAGGGCGTTGACGAGGGCGGGTCGGGTGGAGCTCTCGGCGAGGAGGTCCGCGTACGCCCCGGCCGGCCAGGCGGGGGTGCGGGCTTCGGCCGCGTGGACGAAGAGCGTCATCGCGGTGACCAGGGCGACAGCCGGGTCACCGGTCCCGAGGGCGCGCAGGATGCGCACGGTGTCGGCGAGCCCGGCCCCCGGTCCGCCGTGCCGGGGCGCGACGGTCGCGGTGAGCAGCCCGGCTCCGTGGACGAGGGCGAACCCCTCGTCGGGGAAGGTGGCATCACGGTCATGCTCGGCGGCCCGTGCGGCGAGGGCGCGGGTGAGCTCGGGCAGGCGGTCGAGGTCGAGGGGCGGCAGAGCGAGGGCCTGGCTTTCGGTGGCGGCCGGGCTGTCGGTCGCGGCTTGGGGGCGGGTGCGGGTTTTGGGGGTGCGGGTCACGGGTTCTCCGGCCGTCGGGGATGCGGGGTGGGGCCGTGGTCGGGTTGCTGGGGGCGCGGGGCGGCGGGGGCCGCTCGGAGTGGCCGCGTCGCCGCGTCGGCATCTGCTGTCCGCGCGCGGGAGTGGGATACGGCCTCGCCCGCGACTACGGCCTCGCCCGCGGCCGCGATGCCTCCGTCTCCGGCGGTGCCACCCCGAAACGGAGACGGCATGAGGTCGCCGCCTGTTGGCCGGGAACGGGAGCCGGCGGCTGCGTGACGCGGGATGACTCCGCCGTCCTGGAACGGAGGCGGCTGTCGGACCGTCACGGGCGGGGCTGCTCCCTCGTACCTCTCCGCCTGGACCAGGGCGTGCTGGCCGGTGCAGCCCTGGGTGAGCCGGGAGCTGGGGATGTCGGCGGTGAGGGTGTTGGGGTTGCCGTGCACGCACAGGGGCCGTTCGCCGTCACCGGGGGCCGGGTCGAACCAGGCTCCGGTGGGCAGGCGCAGCACGCCGGGGCGCAGTCCCGTGGTGATGCGGGCTCCGGCGAGCACGGCTCCGCGGTCGTTGAAGAGGCGCACGACATCGCCCTCGCTGATGCCGCGGGCGGCCGCGTCGTCGGGGTGCAGTTCGACCGGCTCCCGGTCTGCGACCTTCGAGGCGAGGCTGTGCGCGCCGACGTCGTTCTGGCTGTGCAGGCGTGTGGCGGGCTGGTTGGCGATCAGCAGCAGGGGGCGGCGGGCGGCGGCGGGAGCTCCGGGCCACTCGTCGGGTTCGAGCCAGGCGGGGTGGCCCGGGCAGTCCGCCAGGCCGAAGCTCTCGATGGTGGCGGAGGCCAACTCGATGCGTCCGCTGGGCGTGTCCAGGCGGTAGGTGTCCGGGTCGTGCCGGAAGTCCTCGAAGAGGGTGAAGTCGCGGGGACCTTCGGGGAGTTCGAGTTCGCCGGCCGTCCAGAAGGTGGCGAAGTCGGGAACGTCGGCGCCTTGGGCTGTCTGGTCGTCGCGCCATTGGCCGTAGAGGTGCTCCAGCCACTGGCGCGGGGTGCGGCCCTCGGTGAAGCGTTCGGCGAAGCCGAGGCGGGCGGCCAGGCCCGCCAGGATCGTGTGGTCGTCGCGGGCCTCGCCCACCGGGTCGGTCGCCCGGTGCATGGCGATCAGGTGGGTGTCGCGCCGGCCTCCGCCGAAGTCCTCGCGCTCCAGGGTGGTGGTCGTGGGCAGGACGATGTCGGCGTGCCGGGCGGTGGCCGTCCAGTGCGGTTCGTGCACGATGACCGTGTCGGGGCGGGCGAAGGCCCGGCGCAGCCGCCCGAGGTCCTGGTGATGGTGGAAGGGGTTGCCGCCGGCCCAGTGGACCAGGCGGATGTCGGGGAAGGTGCGGCGCTCGCCGTCGTAGTCGTAGCTCTCGCCCGGCTGCAGCAGCAGGTCGGCGATGCGGGCGCAGGGGATGAACTCCTGGACCGGGTTGGAACCTTGGGGCAGATGCGGCAGGCGGATCTGGGGGCCGTGGTCGCCGACGTCACCCATGGAGCCGTAGCCGTGCCCGAAGCCCGCGCCGGGCAGGCCGATCTGGCCGAGCATGGCAGCAAGGGCGAGGCCCGCCCAGACGGGCTGTTCCCCGTGCTGGATGCGCTGCAGCGACCAGGTGACGGTGATCAGTGTGCGGGAGGCCGCCATGCGGCGGGCCAGGCGGCGGATGGCGTCGGCGTCCAGGCCGCAGATACCGGCCGCCCACTCGGCGCTCTTGACCGTGCCGTCCGCGCGGCCGTCGAGGTAGCGGACGAAAGTGTCGAAGCCGACGGTGCAGCGGTCGAGGAAGGCGCGGTCGTGCAGGTCCTCGGCGAGGAGGGTGTGTGCGAGGCCCAGCATGAGCGCGGTGTCGGTGGCCGGGACCACCGGGTACCAGGTGGCGTCCAGGCCGTCGGGCAGGTCGGCCCGCAACGGACTGACAAGCGCGATACGGGTTCCGGATCCCGCGAGGTCGGCGAGGTGACCGGGAGTGCGGTGGCGGGTTACTCCGCCGGGGGTGACGTGCACGTTCTTGGCGGGGATGCCGCCGAACGCCACGATCAGCTCGGTGTGTGCGGCCAGCGTGGGCCAGCTGGAGGCGGCCCGCAGGACGGCCCGGGCGCCGGCCCGGCCGACGATGTGCGGCAGCAGGACGAGTGAGGCGCCCAGGCTGTAGGAGTTGCGGGAGGCGGTGTAGCCGCCGAACTGGGCCAGGAAGCGGTGGAGTTGGCTCTGGGCGTGGTGGAAGCGACCGGCCGATGCCCAGCCGTAGGAACCGCCGAACACCGCTTGCGGGCCGTGCGTGTCGCGGACGCGGGCGAGCTCTGCCGCCACGAGGTCGAGCGCCTCGTCCCATGCGACCTCGACGAACGGCTCGCGTCCGCGGCCCCGGCCGGTGCCGGGTCCGTGTTCGAGCCAGCCGCGCCGGACGGCGGGCCGCTTTACGCGGGTGGGGTGGCGCAGCGCTCCTGCGACGTTGCCCAGGAGCGGTGAGGGTGAGGGGTCCTGCGGGTGGGGCCGCAGGTCGAGCGAGCCGTCGGCGGCGGTCCGCACACCGTAGGCGCCCCAGTGCGAGGTGGTCGGCAGGTGCCGGGCGGGGGCGGAGGTGATGTGCCGGTCAGGGGCAGAGGTCATGCGGGCACCGCGGGGTCTCCCAGGGCGGCCGGGGAAATTTGCTCGACCTGCTCCACCTGTTCGGCCTGTTCGCGGACCAGTCGGATGAGCGTGCCGTAGTCGCGCGCGTCGGCCAGCGGCGAGAATCCGCGGATGAGCAGGGTGGAGACGCCCAGGGCGACGTAGTCGAGCAGCGATTCGGCGACCTGCTCGTAACTGCCGACGAGCGCGGTGGAGTTGCCCGCGGCGCCGGTGGTCTTCGCGATGGCCGTCCACAGCCGCTTGTCATGGACCTCCCCTTGAGCCGCGTACTCCAACAGCCGCTGGGAGCCGCGCTGTTGACTGTGGTCGAGGTTGAATGCCTTGCGCGCCTCGCCCGCCCGCTCCTTGGTCAGTCGCAGGATCTCGCGGGCCCGCTCCCAGGCTTCGGCCTCGGTGGCGGCGGGGATGGGGCGCAGGCTGACGCTGAAGCGGGGGTCGCGGCCGTGCGGGCGGGCGGCGTCGCGTACCTCGCGGATGCGCTCGGCGATGCCGTCCAGTGGCTCGCCCCAGAAGGCGTAGACGTCGGCGTGCCGGCCGCCCACGCGGATGGCGTCCGTGGAGGCGCCGCCGAAGTACACGGGGATGGGCTCTTGGGGCCGCACCGCCGACAGGCCTCCCCTGACCTGGTAGAAGTCGCCGTCGTGGTCGAAGGGCTCGGTGGCGGTCCACTCCTTGCGGACGACATCCAGGAAGTCGTCGGTGCGGCGGTAGCGGGTGGGCTTGTCGGTGAAGTCGCCGTCGCGGGCCTGGTCCGTGTCGTCGCCGCCGGTGATGACGTGCAGGGCGATCCGTCCGGGGTGGAAGGCGTCGAGGGTGGCGAACTTGCGGGCGGCCAGGGTGGGCGCCACGAAGCCGGGCCGGTGGGCGAGCAGGACGCCGAGCCGGTCGGTGTGGGTGAGGATCTGGTCGGCGACGGTGAAGCCGTCCGGGCTGGCGGAGGAGTGGGCGACCAGGACGCGGTCGAAGCCCGAGGCCTCGTGGGCGCGGGCGAGGTCGCGCAGGTAGCCGGGCTCGACCACGGGGCCGCGGGCATGGCCCGACTCGGTCCGTGCGGAGATGCCGTCACGGCCGGCGACGGGGGTGCCCGAGCCGCTCTCGCTGGTCTCCTGGGTGGCGGCTATGCCGATGAACTCGATGGGCATGAGGGGTTTCTCCGGGGTGAGGGATGGAGGAGGTGGGTGCCGGGGCGAGGGAGCACTCAGTTGAGGTGGTCACGCCAGGTGGCGGCGTGGTGGCAGGCGACGGTGAGGGAGGTGTCGGGCGATGCGGTTCGGTCAGCCGGCCGGTCCGATACGAATCCGGCAACCGGCCCGTCCGACCCGGACCCGGCAACCGCCCTGTCCGAGCCGGACCCGGCAGCGAACCCGGCCGATGCCGTCCCGGTGGCCGACCCACCGCCGACAGCCGACCTGGCTGAGGCGCTGCTGTCCGCCGTCTTACCGACTGCCGCACCGGCCACGGCCGCTCCGGCGGTGCCCGCCGCGCCCCCGACCGTCGCCGGGAGGGGCTCCTCGCGGCACTCCGGCCCGGCGAAGCGGCACCGTGGCGCGAAGACGCAGCCCTCGTCCTCCGGCCATGGATCGCGGTCGGCGGGTGCGCGCAACTGGGCCGGCAGCAGGCGGTGTTCGCGTCGCACGCTGGGCGCCGATGCGGTGAGCAGGGCCGTGTACGGGTGCCGGGGGCGCTCGAGGACTTCGCTGATGGGTCCCTGTTCGACGAGTCGGCCGCGGTAGAGGACGGCCACCCGGTCGGCGATTCCGGCCAGAGAGCTGAGGTCGTGGGAGATGACCACGATGGCCAGGCCCAGTTCGCGGCGCAGCCGGTCGAGCAGGCTCAGGACGAGGTTGCGGTTGGAGGCGTCCAGGGCGCTGACCGGCTCGTCGGTCAGGAGCAGCCGGGGTCGGGTGACGATGGCGCGGGCCAGGGAGACCCGCTGGCGCTGGCCGCCGGAGATCTGCCCCGGGGTGCGTGAGCCGAAGGTGTCCGGGTCGAGGCCGACCAGTGTCAGGGCCTCGTCGGTGCGTGCCGCTCGCTCCCGCCGGTCCAGGGCGCCGACCGCGGCGAGGGGTTCGGCGACGATGCGGCGGACGGTCAGCTCCGGGTCCTGGGAGCGCAGCGGGTCCTGGAACATGTACTGGACGGAGCCCGAGCGGCGGAAGTCCCGCAGTTCGCCCCTGCGCAGCGTGGTGAGGTCGCGTCCGTCGAAGGCGATGCGGCCCGTGTCGGGGCGGACCAGGCCGACGGTGGCGCGGGCCAGAGTGGTCTTGCCCGAGCCGGTCTCGCCGATGATGCCGACGATCTCCCCGGCGCGGACGTCCAGTTGGACGTCGCTCAGGACGCGGGCGCTCTTCGCGGCACCGCGTACGGCGCGTCGGCCGTAGGAGACTGCGAGTCCTTGGATCTGCAGGAGCGGTGCGCCGGGAGTGGCGGCGGCGTCGGACTGCTCGCCGGGGCGGGGGGCCAGTGCGGTGCTCACAGGGCGGCTCCTGGCGCTGCTACGGCCCGGTCGGACGCCGCGTCATCGCCATCTGCCGTACGCGGCAACCCGGTTGACCCGGCCGGTCGCAGGCAGCGCGCCCGCCGCCCGCTGTCGAGCGTGCGCAGCGCGACCGGGCCGGCCGTGCACTGCGAAGTGACGTACGCGCAACGGTCGGCGAATCGGCATCCGGGCAGGTCCGCACCGGTTTCGGGAGGCCGGCCGGGAATGATGTCGAGCTCGCGCCGCCCCCAGTCGCCGATGGAGGCCACACGCAGCAGCGCCTCGGTGTACGGGTGCGCGGGCGCGGCAAGAACCCGGGCGGTCGGGCCGTCCTCGACGATCTCGCCCGCGTACATCACCACGACGCGGTCGCAGCTCTCGGCGACCACCGCGAGGTCGTGCGTGACAAGGAGGAGGGCGAGGCCCTGCTCCTGGCGCAGGGTCTTGAGCAGTTCGAGGATCTCCGCCTGGATGACGACGTCGAGTGCCGTCGTCGCCTCGTCGGCGATGAGGAGTTCGGGCTCGCAGGAGACGGCGATCGCGATGAGGACGCGCTGCAGCATGCCGCCCGAGAGTTCGTGCGGGTAGTGGTGGTAAAGCTCCTGTGGGCGGTGCAGTCCCACGGCGGCGAAGAGCTCCACGGCTCGGGTGTGCGCGGCTGGGCGCGACAGGCCGCGGCCCACGCGCAGTTGCTCGGCGAGCTGGCGTCCGACGGTGAGGGAGGGGTTGAGGTAGGAGGCGGGGTCCTGGAAGACGGCTCCGACGCGCCGGCCCCGTACGCCGTTCCAGCCTTTGCGGGACAGGGCGGTCAGTTCCGTCGGGAAGCCGGCACCCCAGCCTCCGCCCCCGTCCCTGTCCTCGTCCCCGTCCCGGACGGTGAGGGTGATGCGTCCCTGGCCCACCTCGCATCCGGGCGGCAGCACGCCCAGGACGGCGCGGCAGGTCAGGCTCTTGCCGCTGCCGGACTCCCCCACCAGGCCGACGGATTCGCCGCGGGCGAGGCTCAGCGACACGTCGCGTACGGCGCGTGCGGTGCCGCCGATGGTCACGTCGAGTCCTTCGACCGTGAGGACGGGCGGGTGTGGTGCGTGGTCCGTGGCTTCAACCGGCCGTGACATGGTGTTCGGCCTCCTTCACATCCGGGGTGGTGTGCGAACTCCCGTACACACGGTCCGTGTTGGGCGGCTCGACTGTCGCAGTCGCGGGCGCCGCCGGGGCAGTGACCGCTCCGGCGGCCGCGGGCACGGCGAGGTCGCCGGCGTCCGGTACGCCGCTGTCGCGGATCGCGTCGGCCAGCAGGTTGAGCGACCCGACAGTGATCATGATTGCGGCGCCGGGGATGAGCGGCGCCCACGGCTGCTGGGCGAGGTAGCCCAGGTCGGAGGCGAGCATGCCGCCCCAGGTGGGTGCGGGCGGCTGGACGCCGAGCCCGAGGAAGGTCAGCGAGGACACGACGAGGAGTGCCTGGCCGACCATCTGGGCGGTGGTCACCGCGACCGTCGGCAGGATCTTGCCCCAGACGTGGGTGCGCAGGATCCACCACCGCGAGGCGCCCATCAGCTCGGCCGCCTCGACGTACTGCGCCTGTTTGAGGCCGAGCGCCGCAGCCCGGGTGACCCGGAAGTACAGGGGTGCGAACAGCACGCCGAGGGCCACCATCGCCTGGTGCATGCCGTTGCCGAGGGCGCCGACCACGGCGATCGCGAAGACCGTGAACGGCATGATCATCAAGGTGTCGGCGGCGCGCTGCGCGGTCCATTCGAAGGTCCGGCCCAGCCATACGGACGCGACCCCGGGCACGATGCCGAGCAGCATCGCGGTGGCGACGGCCTCCAGCGCGCCGACCAGGGAGAGGCCGGTGCCGTCCAGGAGGCGGCTGAGCACGTCACGGCCCAGGTAGTCGGTGCCCAGGAGATGGCTGCTGCTGGGCCCTTGCAGCATGTCCGACGGATTCTGGCCCAGCGGGTCGTGCGGGGCCAGTGTGCCGCCCGCCACGGCGAGCAGGGCGACCAGAGCCAGGACGGCCAGCGCGAGGCGGGCCGAACCCCGGCGCCACGTACGGCGAAGAACCCTCATGCCGCGCCCCCTGCCGTGCCGGCGCCCCGGCGGGCAGTGGCGCCCCGGCGGCCGGTGGCGCTCCTGCGGGCGGCCGGATTGAGGGCGGCGAGCGCCGCGTTGACCGCGACGTTGGCGGCGAGCACGACGGCGACGGTGACCAGGAGGGTGCCCTGGATGACGGGGATGTCGTGGCGCTCGGCGGCCTGCAGCGACAGCTGGGCGATGCCGGGCAGGTTGAAGATCTTCTCGGTGACGACCGCACCGCCCAGGATGACGGGCACGCTCACACCCAGGACGGTCAGCGCGGGCCCCGCCGCGTTGCGCAGCACGTGCCCGAACAGGACGCGCCGGGCGGAGAAGCCGCGCATCTCGGCGCCGGTCACGTAGTTCTCCCGCAGCGCGCCGACCAGGGAGGTGCGCAGTTGCCGGGCGATCGAGGCGGCGGCGTCCAGGCTCAGCGCGAAGGCGGGCAGAATCGCGTAGCGCAGCCAGGGTCCGAGTCCCGAGCCCAGCGGTTCGTAGCCGCCGGTGGGCAGGGCGCCGAACTGGACGGCGAAGACGACGATGAGCACGATGCCGATCAGGAACGGCGGCAGGGTGGCCAGGGCGGAGCAGACGAGCGTCACGGTGCGGTCGAGGCGGCCGCCGTTGTCGATCGCGGCGGCGATGCCCGCGCCACCGCCGATGACCACGGCGAGCAGCATCGCGAGTCCGGCGATGGACAGGTCCACCGGCAGGGCCTGGCCGATGCTGTCGGCCACGGGGACGCTGGTGAACCACGAGACGCCCAGGTCACCGGTGAACGCGCTGCCCAGCCAGGTGAAGTACTGCACGTACAGCGGACGGTCGAGGCCGAACTCGGCCTCCATACGGGCGATGTCCGCCGGCGTTGCCGTATCGCCCAGGACGGCGGCGGCCGGGTTGGCGTCGGACAGGGCGCCGAGAGCGAAGGTCAGGAGCGAGGCGAGGAAGAACACCGTGGCCGTGGTGGCGAGCACCCGTCCCAGCGGGCGGGGTGCGGCGGCCAGGCGCCGGGAGAGCGGCGCCCATGTGCGGCGGGTCGTGAGATCGCCGGTGGCTGAGGAGGGCGGTTTCGCGTCCGGGAGTGCGGGGGCGCTCATGAAACGGTGACCCCCTCGAATCGCTGGACGACCGTGTAGGCGGGAATCTCGGAGACCTTGGGGCTGCGGGCCAGGATGCGCGGCACGGTGTACAGGAACACGTTGGGCATGGTCCGTACGGCGATCCCGGTGGCCTTCTGCAGCACCTCGGGGTACTTCGGGTCGTCGAGCGGAGTTCGGCGCACGGCGTCCAGGGCCTTTTCCAGCTCCGGCGAGACGGTGCGGCCCGGGTTCATCAGGCCTTCCTTGCCGAAGAGGACCTGGAATCCCTGGACGGCTGAGTCCCGCCCGGCGAACTGGTCGACGTACAGGGCCTTGGCCCGCTGGATGTACACGATCTGGGTCGACTGGTCGGCGGGGATCGTCTCGATCTTCGCGGTGATGCCGACCTTCTTCAGCTGGGCCTGGATCAGCTCCGGCACGCCCTCGCCGTTCTGGGCCGACAGCGTGATCTTGAGGCCGTCGGCGTGGCCCGCCTTGGCAAGCAGCTCCCTGGCCTTCTTGGGGTCGTAGGGGAAGAGCTTGTCGAGTGCTTCGTCGTGACCGGCGTAGCCGTGCGGGAAGGGCTGGCGGGTGGCCTGGCCGTAGCCGAACGAGGCGGTCTTCAGGAGCTCTTCGCGGTCGATGGCGTACTTCAGCGCGAGCGCCACATCGGGGTCGGTGAAGGGCTCCTTGCCGATGTGCACGTCGAGCACGGCCACCACCATGGACGGGATGACCTGGACCTTCAGGCCCGCGGCCTTGGCTGCCTTGACCTGGCTGCCGGGTATCTGCGCGACGTTGTACTGCCCAGATTTGAGCGATGCGACGACCGTCGAGGGCTCGGGGAGCGGATAGAGCTCGAAGTTCTGCGTCTTGATGTGCCCGGCGTCCCAGTAGGCGGGGTTGGCGCGCAGCACGGCCTTGGAGTTCTCGACGTAGGAGGCGAGCGTGTAGGGGCCGGCGCCTGCGGGCTTCGTGGCGAGGCTCGCCGCGTTCTTCTCGAAGGCCTTGGGGTTGACGACCATGCCGGTCTTGCCGACGAGCAGGGCGGGGATCTGGAAGTCCGGTTCGGTCAGGGTCAGTTCGACGGTGTGCTCGTCGACGGCGGTGACCTTCTTGACCCCGATCAGCTGGGCGGCGATCAGCGACTTCTTGTAGTCACGGCCCCGCTCGATGCTCTTCTTCACCGCGGTGGCGTCGACGGGGCTTCCGTCGCTGAACTTCAGGTTCTCGCGCAGGGCGAAGGAGACGACCGTGCCCGCGTCGTTGTACGTCCAGGAGCGGGCCAGGGCCGGGACGGCTTCGCCCTTCTCGTCGAGCTTGGTAAGGCCCGCGTAGACCAGGGAGAGCGAGTGCACGTCCCACCCGGCCGATGAGGTGACCGGGTCCCATGAAGTCGGCAGGTCCCAGCCCCACTTGAGGACCCCTCCCCCGCCCGCACCGCCTGCCGTGGACTCACCCCCGCAGGCGGACAGGGCCAGGGCCGCACCGGCGCCGAGCGACATGCCGAGGAAGGCTCGGCGGCCGGGGGCGGGCAGCCGGGCGGGGGACGGATCGGCGGTGTCGGCCGACGCTCCGAAGGGGAAGGGTGTGCCGGACTTCGGCATGGGTGCGCACCTTTCTCGGCTGCGCCGGATCGCTCGGGCGATCGGGCAAGGCCATGGGACGCCCGGTGTGCGGGGCACGGGCGAAGGAGGTGGGGAGGGCGGGGTCTTGCGCAGCGGGTCGCGGCGTCACCCGCGTCCGTCAGCGGGGACGTCGCACCGGATCAGGGACGGGCCGCGGGCGGATGCGGTGAGCGCAGCGAAGGAGTGAGAACGGTCGACGCGGCTCGTGCCGCGGGGCGTGGAGCGGGTGTGGAGTAGGAGCCGACTCAGCGGGAGGCCGGGAGTTCCCGCGCCTCAGGAGAGCCGTGATGCGACGCGGCCGCCTGACGGAGGGCCGGGACGTACCGCCTGACGGAGAGGGCCGGGACGCCGGGACCGGAGCTTCGCGAAGGGCGGCCGGTCGACCGGGTCAGCGACAGAGCGCGCTGGAGGTGCGCAGATAGTCCACGTAGCGGCAGACCACGCCGGGGTGCATCGAAGGCATGCCCTGCATCCTCACGGCCGCAGCCCCGCCGTGTCAATGGACACCTTTAGGTGTCTCATTGTCCGAGACCCCTCCGAGACCCCGACGACCTGCACCTTCCCTCAATCCGCGCGCCGTGCTGGGGTGTTCGCGGTCAGCCGTGCGCCCGCGTCGCGGGGTGCGTGGCAGCTTCCTCGGGGTGCAGCCACAGCGGGCCGTTCCCCGTCTCGACGCGCACCGCCTCGCGCGGCGCGTCCGACGTGCCGGCGAGCAGTTCCAGCTCGCGCCGGGTGAGAGTGCGCCACTGCGCCAACGCCGCGTCGGCCGAGAGGGGTTCCGGTGCGGCGGACGGCACCGGCTCCCCGGCAGCCGCCGTCGCCGCCGCCAGGTAGCTTTCCAGGGGCCGCCATCCCGGCACGCAGACGCGTCCGCCGGGGCCGTCGAACAGCAGGGTCGGCAGGGCGAAGCGGTACTGCCCCTCCCCCACTTCCTTGGCCCGCCCCGGATGGGGCCCCGGCTCCTGCAAGTTCCGTACCTCGGGCAGCGGCTTTCTCGTCTCCGCCCAGTCCGCACGGACCGCGGCACGGGTGTCGGGGTGTGACAGGTCGGCGAGCAGCCGGTCCCGGTCGAGTCCGGGGACGCCGCGCACGGCGTCTGCCACCGCCTCGGGGGTGTCGGCCGGAGCGCCCAGGACGAACGTCGTCTCGCGCAGTCTGCGCAGCACCCGCTCGGCGACCTGTTCGCCCTGCGCCCCGGCGGCCTTGGCGGCCAGGGACGCGGGCCAGCTCGTGCGGGTCAGCCAGTTCAGCCGGGCGGCATAGGGGGCGCGGGTGTGCGCGCTCACGTCCTTGATGAAGCCTTCGTACCAACGGGCCTCGGCATCAGGGTCGGGCGCCGGATCCTCGTCCTCGTCGAAGAGGATCCCGAACACCCGGCGCCAGCGCAGCTGCGGCCGCAGGCGGTGGCGCAGGAGCCGGAAGACGGGGTCGGAGCCCCAGGCCCACGGGCAGGCCGCGTCGGTGACCTCGGTGACCTCGACGAGAGCCGCGGAGCCCGATGCCGGGGCACCGGCATTTGATGGCGGTGCGGTACTCATGCCGGTACGGCCGTCGAGATCTCGTGCGTGCTCTCGCCGCCCCGGCCGCCCGCACGCTCCGTGCCGCGCTCGGCGAGGGCGGCGATGCTCGTGCCGTCCAGGACCGCCCGGGCGGCCGCCTCCGTCGCGCGCCACAGGTCCGGAAGGCCGCCGGCCGCCGCCGGGTAGCCGAGCCCTTCGGGACGCTCGCCCCGCACGGTGAAGAACTCGCCGTCCACGGCGGTCATCACCTCGCCGACCGTGATCGAGTGCGCGTCCCTGGCGATCCAGTAGCCGCCCTCACATCCGCGCTGGCTGCGCACCAGGCCGGCCGAACGCAGGTCTCTGAAAACCGACTTGAGGAAGCGGAAGGGAATGTCCTGCACGGAGGCGATGGCCTCGCAGGTCAGTGGCCGCGCGCTGTCGGCGGCCAGTTCGACCAGCGCCCGCACCGCGTAGTCCGCCTTGGCAGAGATCTGCATGTGCACCGTCTTCCCGAAGCATCCGTACGTGCCAACCGCCCCGGGCAAGGCGCTGAACGGCCACCCCGACGACAATGGACACATCTTGACATCCATTCGCCCGGCTCTCTACGGTCGCCCAAGGATCTTGGGCACGCCGTCCGCCGGACCAGCACCCGCCACGGCTTTCCGCGGCCGGTATCGGTGACCAACACCGGCGTGCGCCCGCCCCATTCCGGCCCGGCCGTCACGGCCCGCCCCGACGAGCAGGATTCCCATGGCCCCGCACCCCGCGCCCGCGTCGCCCGACGACAAGCCGTCCGCCGCCTCTCACGACGCCTTCCACCCGGACCTTCCCGGCCACGACAACGCCGCGCTGCCCCTGAGCTCCCGCCTGCACCACATCCGCGCCGACGCCCTGGACGGCGACACCGCCCAGACCGGCGGCATGCGGCGCTTCGCCGCGATCAGCGGCGCGAGCGTCGGCTCGGAGCGCATCTGGATGGGCCAGACCCATGTCGCCCCGGACACCGCCTCCTCCAACCACCACCACGGAGCGTCCGAGACAGCCATCCATGTCATCAAGGGACACCCGGAGTTCGTCTTCCTGGACGACTCAGGCGGCACCCCCGAGGAGATCCGCATCCGCACGGCGCCCGGCGACTACATCTTCGTCCCGCCCTACGTCCCGCACCGCGAGGAGAACCCCAGCCCCGACGACGAGGCCGTCGTGGTCATCGCCCGCAGCACACAGGAGGCGATCGTGGTGAACCTGCCGGAGCTGTACGTGCTGGGCGGCGAGGCTGACACCGAGCGCTCGGAGGGCTGACGGGGCGGGCGAACAAAACGGCCTATCCGTCTCGCGGCTCAGTGCCGCCGCAGTCCCCGACTTCGTACACCCGCCCCAACCACTCCAGCGGACGACGTGGAACGTACCCGGCGGGCCTCACCGTGTACGACCCGAGGCGCAGCGGTGAGCGGAACACGAATATGGCGGCCCAGATTCCCCAGGCTCCGGGCACACCGGGCCTTCTGGTGAAGGAGCCTTCCATCGTGACGAAGTAGATCGGTGTCAGCGGAGCACTCACTCCACCGTCTTCGTGCAGGTGCTTGATCGCGGCGTCCTGAGTTGTCGCCACCAGCCTGAGGTTCCGCGGTGCGTCCTCGCCCCAGAGCCGGGCCCAGTCAGATGCGATCAGGCGTATGCGGTCGATCAGATCGTCGGGCATGACGTCGTCACCCATGTCCGCACCATAGCCACCCCTAGATGCGGCGCAAGGCCCGCAGTCGAGGCCGGGCCAGGACTGCGTGCTCCGTGGTAACTTCCGTATACAAGGTGTATGCGATCTTTGGGGGTAGCGGTGGCGTCGGGTCGGGAGAAGGCGTACGCGTATCTCAAGGACACGGTGCTGACGGACCCCGCGATGCAGGGCGAGTTCCTCTCGGAGCAGGACATCGCCGATCGGATCGGCGTCTCGCGTACCCCGATCCGCGAGGCGTTGCTTCTGCTCGCCGCCGAGGATCTGGTCGATCTGGTGCCCAAGCGCGGTGCCCGGGTGGCGCCGTTGTCGGGACGTGAGATCACCGAGTTGATGCAGCTGCGCGGGATCGTCGAGCGGTACGCGGCGCAGCACGTCATCGGCGCGGGCCAGGCTCCGGTGCGGGAGTTGGGCGAGCTCCTGGAGCGCCAGCTCGCGCTGAGCGGTCCGGCCCAGGCCAAGGAGTTCATCGACGTGGACCACCTGTTCCACTCGACGCTCGTGTCGGCCGTGGGCAACGCGCTGCTCGACCGGCACTACGAGGGGCTGCGCAGCCGTCAGGTGCGGGCCGGTGTCGTGGCCCTCTACAACCAGCAGGGCCGTCAGGACGCGGTGCTCGACGAGCACCGGGCCATCGTGGACGCGCTCGAAGCCGGCGACGCGCAGGCCGCGTGCGCCGCGATCGACAGTCACCTGGAGTCGACGCTGAAGGTGCTGCTGGCCGGATAGGCGCCGGCGGGCGCAGGCGCCGGGTCTTCCATCCCTCACTTTGCGTCTGCGCGCGTCGCCGGGCCGGAGGGCCATGGCCCTCCGGCC
>NZ_JBSGSG010000040.1:0-78084 GCF_053606765.1 Streptomyces sp. NPDC055189 | reverse complement strand
GGTCCTGGTGGACCCGGCCCCCTCACATGTCTGCCCGTCTGCCCGTCAGGCCGTCGGCGTCGTACCGGAAGAGCTGTCGCTCGTTGCCGGGCTGCTCATCGCGCTGCTGCTCGCGGGGCCGCTCGCCGAGTTCGAGGTGTCCGGGGACGACGGCGGGTCCGGAGTCGGCGACGTGGTCGTCGGCGGAGGGGTCGTCGGCGGCTTCGTCGTGGGCGGCTTCGTCGTCGGCGGCTTCGTGGTGGGCGGCTTGGTCGTCGGCGGCTTCGTGGTGGGCGGCTTGGTCGTCGGCTTGTCGCTCGGCTTGTCCGAGGTGTCGTCGGACGGCTTGCCGCTGTCGCTCGGCTCGCCGGACGGGGTGCCGCTCCCGCCGGGTGTTCCGTCGTCCGCCGTGCCGGGGATGTTGTCCGCGCCGTCGTCGTCCGGGCGGCTCGTCGAGTCCTTCGCGGGCTTGTCGGCGGTCAGGCCGTCGTCGTCCTGGTCCTGGCTCGCCGACTGCTCCGTCTTGACCTTGTCCGGCGGATTGTCGTCGTTGTCGGACGTCGCGCCGAGGGTCACCACGGTGCCGAGCACTGCGGCGAGGAGGGCTCCCGCGCCCGCCGCCACGAGGTTGCGCCGGGTGCCGTTGACGATGGAGCGGCGGGTGGGCGCGGGGCCCGCGCCCGCGGCGGGCGAGGCGTTGCGGGTGACCAGGGTCTCGGGCTCCGGGGGCGGCACGGGCAGCGCGAACGCCGCCGGCACGCCGCCGGGCGGGGACGCCGACTCCTCGTGGCGCGCGTCGGGCAGCTCTTCGCCCGCTGCCGGGCTCGCACCGGACAGCACGCCGCCCGAGAGGTCGGAAACCAGGGCGAGGGCCCTGCGGCCCGCGATCATGCCCCGCTTGTCGGCGAGTGCGCCGCGCAGTCCGATGGACGCCTCCAGCTCGGCGCGGGCCCGGTCGAGCTGTCCGCCGCAGAGCGCGAGAATGCCGAGCTCGTGGTGGAAGTACGCCTCTTCGGCGACCTCGCCCGCGGTCCGCGCCGCCTCCTGGCCCGACCGCAGGGCACGCTCCCAGGCGCCCCAGTCGAGCCCTCCCGCGAAGGCCGGAGCGACCGTACGGGCGAGCAGTACGGCGGCGCTGTCCTGGCCCGCGACCAGGACGCCGAGGGCGGCGAGCACGGCGTCCGCCTCGGCCGCGACCCGCTCCGATCCGACCGAGGGGTGCCCGGCCCACCAGGCGTAGTGCTGGGCGGCGCTCTGGGCGCGCTCGGCGGTGTCGTCCGCGTACCCGGAAGCCTCCAGCTGTGTGCGCACCCCGGCGGCGAGGCGGTAGTGCGAGCCGACCGCCGTGACGAGCGCGGTGGAGACGAGCTCGGCGAGGGCCGCGTCCGCGTGCGTGTCCCCCACGAGGGCGGGCAGGTGCGCCTGGTGCGGCAGCTCTCCGCCGAGCGCCACGGCGAACCGCAGCGTGGTGCGCGCCGACGGGCTCAGCCGGGATGCGAGCAGTGCCGCGGGCGCAGCGCCGTCGGCGAGCGAGGGAAGCGGTACGTCGTGGCCCTCGGCGCCGAAGGGCGCGTCGACCGGGGCGTCGGCGTAGTAGCCGTATTCGTCGAAGGCGTTCGGGTCGGCGCGCAGCTGGTCGCGCTGGCGCAGCAGGGCGCCCGCCTGGACGAAGCGCAGGGGAAGCCCCTCCGACTCGAACCAGAGGTCGCCCGCCCAGCTCGCCTCGTCGTCCGTGAGGACGCGGCCGACGCCGCGCTCCAGGAGTTCCAGGCCGCCGCTGCGGCCGAGGCCGCCGAGGAAGACCTCTTCGAGGTGCGAGTCGGGTGACGGCGCCGCGACGTCGGGGGTGGCGGAGATCAGGAAGGCGCACTCGGGAGTGGCGTCGAGCAGCTCTTCCAGGGCGGCCCCGCCGAACTCCAGGTCGTCGAGCACGACGACCGCACCGATCTCGTGGACGAGTTCGAGCAGCAGGGCGCGGTCGGGGCGGTGCAGCGGGGCGTTGTAGACCACGTTGAAGAGGTCCTGGAGCAGCTCGCCTGGCGTCTTGTGATAGCCGGAGAGCCGGATGACGCCGTCCGGTGCGAGGTCCGCGCAGTCCTCGGCGACGGCGCTCAGGAGCGACGTGCGCCCGGAGCCCGCGGGACCGGTGAGCCGCACCGAACGCCCGCGTGCGAGCAGGCGCACGAGCCGCTCGCGCTCCTCCTGCCGCTCCAGGAGCGGCGTACGGGGCAGGACGGGTCCCGGCGGCACGGGCGGCGCCGAGGCGCGGCGCAGCTCGGCGCGCTCGGCGGCGGTGCGCTTGACGGGCCGCGGGGGCCGCTCGCCCGGCGGGCAGGGTTCGATCTCGCTGCCGTCGACGGGGTTCACGGTGAGCAGGAAGTCGCCCGATACGAGCTGGACGGTGCGGGCCAGCGTGGGCGCGGGCTGTCCGAAGTCGGGTGTGTTGGGGTCTCCCCTGCTCGAACGGAGTTGAGAGCTTGGGGAAGGGTCGCGCGGTGGCCGTGCGGAACGCGCGGAGTCGTCGTCGTTGATGCCGTCTTGGCCGTACTCTTCCGGTCCCCGGTTCATCGGGTCCATGGTCAAAGCCCCCCAGATGCGTCGTGTACACAGCCCCCTCCGGCCTTGTGCACACTGCGCTGTCGCTTCTGGTCCGGTGCCCCCGCTCGGGCGTCTGTCTTCGTCATGACGGTGGGCGACCGAACCCTAGACCTTCGCTCAGTATCTCCGAACGGGCGGGGTACCGCGCCGTCCGAGACGTCACAGCTTCGTGAGGATTGTGCGCGAGATGCGTTTCACTCCCGAATCACACCCGAATAGCCGGGGATGATCGCGGATCACGCGTGGATCACACGCGGGGCAGCGATTCCACCCCGATGCCACCTTCGATGGCGAGGATGCGGTGCAGTCGGGTGGCGACGAGCAAGCGCTGCATCTGGGGCGGCACACTGCGGAGCACGAGCCGGCGCCCGCATCGTCCCGCGCGCCGGTGTGCGCCCATGATGACGCCGAGTCCCGTGGCGTCCCACGAGTCGAGTTCGGACAGGTCGAGCACCAGGTCACCGGCTCCGTCGTCGACGGCCGAGTGCAGGACCGTTCGGGCGTCCGCCGCGCTGCGTACGTCGAGGCGTCCCCCGACGACCAGCTGGGCCTGGTCGCCCCTGATGTGCATATGCGCTCCCCGAGAGTGCTGAGTTTCCTGTGACGTCTGTTCCGTAAGCCGTCTGCGTATGTCACTGCAACTGACTGCCGCATGGGCAAGGAAGTTGCCGTCTGTAAGCGAACCGATACCGAATTCACTCCGAGGGGTGACCCCGCAAAGGAGGAGGAGACGTCAGTGCTTGTAGAAGCCCTGCCCGCTCTTGCGGCCGATGTCACCGGCGTCAACCATCCGGCGCATCAGCTCGGGCGGTGCGAACTTCTCGTCCTGGGACTCCGTGTAGATGTTGCTCGTGGCGTGCAGCAGGATGTCGACGCCCGTCAGGTCGGCGGTCGCGAGCGGCCCCATGGCGTGCCCGAAGCCGAGCTTGCAGGCGATGTCGATGTCCTCGGCGGTGGCGACACCCGACTCGTAGAGCTTCGCGGCCTCGACGACGAGCGCCGAGATCAGACGGGTCGTCACAAAGCCCGCGACGTCGCGGTTCACGACGATGCAGGTCTTGCCGACGGACTCGGCGAACTCCCGTGTGCGGGCGAGGGTTTCGTCGCTGGTCTTGTAGCCGCGCACGAGTTCGCACAGCTGCATCATCGGCACCGGCGAGAAGAAGTGCGCGCCCACGACCCGTTCCGGACGGTCCGTCACGGCCGCGATCTTCGTGATCGGGATGGCAGAGGTGTTCGACGCGAGCACGGCGTCCTCGCGCACGATCTTGTCGAGCGTACGGAAGATCTCGTGCTTGACCTCGAGCTTCTCGAAGACGGCCTCGACGACGATGTCCGCGTCGGCGACGGCGTCCATGTCGGTGCTCGTCGTGATGCGCCCGAGGGCCGCATCGGCGTCCTCGGCGGCGAGCTTGCCCTTGCTCACGAACTTGTCGTACGACGCCTTGATCCCGTCGGTGCCACGGGTCAGAGCCTCATCGGTGACGTCGCGCAGGACGACGTCCCAGCCCGCCTGGGCGGAGACCTGAGCGATGCCGGACCCCATGAGTCCGGCTCCGATGACGGCGAGCTTCCGTGCCACTGTTCCGACTCCCCTACCGCTTATCACGTCTGGCTTACACGCTGTTTACGTTTACCCTTCCGGCGGACATTAGCGCTCGTGAGCGCGAAGGTGGCCGTGAAGAGATGCGCGTCACGTCTCAGATGACGGACATCACACCGGTACGCGTCATTCGACGCCGCGCACCGCGTAGTTGAGGACCTTCTCGCCGAGCAGGTCCTCCATCTCGTCGAGCAGGACGAGGGCGTCACGCGACACTTCGGCGGGTTTGCGGCACTTGGTCATCTCGTCGCCGATCCAGGCCATGAGCGTGCTGTGGATCCAGGAGAGCTGACCCGCGATCAGTCCGGGCAGGGGGTCGCCCTCATCCGCCTTCGTCTCGTCGGCGAGGGTCTCCGCGAGGTGGTCGAGCGCCTGCTGCTGGATCTCCCAGAGCCGGGAGCGCAGGGGGTGGGCGTCGGTGATGACCTTCATGAAGTCGGCCCAGCCCGTGAAGAGGCCGACGTTGGGCGAGACGCCCTCGACGTCCGAGCGCAGTTCGCGCAGCACGGCCCCGGCTGCGGACTCCCCCGGCCGACGGCCGCGCACGTAGCCGGAAAGCCGGTCGACGACGGCCTCACCCCGGTCGAGGAAGAGGTCCTCCTTGACCGGGAAGTAGTTGTAGACCGTGTTCACGGAGACGTCAGCGGCTTCCGCGACCTCCGCGACGGTCACCGTGACGAAGCCGTGCTCCAGGAAGAGCCCCGTCGCGATGTCCGAGATCCGCTGCTTGGTCTGCCGTTTCTTGCGCTCCCTGAGTCCTTCAGCCATGGGTCCACCCTACGGCCACTGGCTAGGGAGACTGAAAAGTTGGAGTGGCTATAAAATTTGGAGTCATTGCAAAATTTAAGAGACTCTGTTTTTGTGGTCGCCATGGCAATCATCAGCACGGCCGGACTCACCCGGACCTTCCGGACCAAGCGCGGCGCCGTCGAGGCCGTGCGCGGCATCGACCTGACCGTCGCCCCCGGCGAGATCCTCGGCTTCCTCGGGCCGAACGGCGCGGGCAAGACGACGACGCTGCGCATGCTCACCACGCTCCTGCCGCCCACCGGCGGCGCCGCCACCGTCGCGGGCATCGACCTGGCCCGCGACCCGGCCGCCGTCCGGCGCAAGATCGGCTACGTCGCCCAGTCCGGCGGCGTCGACCTGAACATCTCCGTGCGCGAGGAACTGGTCACCCAGGGCCGCCTCTACCGCCTGACCAGGACCCGGGCCGCCGCCAGGGCGCGGGACCTGGCCGCCGACCTGGACCTCACCGACCTCCTCGACCGCAAGTGCGCGACCCTCTCCGGCGGCCAGCGGCGGCGGCTCGACATCGCCATGGGCCTGATGCACCGGCCCGAAGTGCTCTTCCTCGACGAACCGACCACCGGGCTCGACCCGGGCAGCAGGGCCGATCTGTGGGCGCTGGTGCGGCGGCTGCGCGACGACCACGGCACCACCGTCGTCCTGACCACGCACTACCTCGACGAGGCCGACGCGCTCTGCGACCGCCTCGTCGTCATCGACAAGGGCGTCGTGGTCGCCGAGGGCACGCCGAGCGCGCTCAAGCTCCGGTACGGCGGCTCCATCGACGCCTCGCTCCAGGACACGTTCCTCGCCGTCACCGGGCGCGACCTCACACCCAAGGACACGGCGCCCGTCGCCGTCTGAGCCCTCAACAACTCCCACGACCCCCAGGACCTCACCCATGTCTGCGTTGCTCTCCGACACCGCACTGATCTTCGGGCGGTACGCCCGCCAGACCCTGCGCTCCAAGTTCCAGATCCTCTTCGGCGTCCTGATGCCGCTGCTCTATCTGCTCTTCTTCGGCCCGCTCCTTACCGACCTGCCGCTCGGCTCGCGCGGCGACTCCTGGCAGGTGCTCGTGCCGGGTCTGCTGCTGCAACTCGGCCTGTTCGGGGCCTCGTACAGCGGGTTCGCGATCATCATCGAGAAGCAGTTCGGGGTGGTCGAGCGGATGCGGGTGACGCCGGTCAGCCGGCTCGCGCTGCTTCTCGGGCGGGTGCTGCGCGATGCCGCGCTCTTCGTCTTCCAGGCGGTGCTGCTCGTCCTGGCGGCCGTGGTGATGGGGCTGCGGGCACCGCTCGCCGGCATCCTCATCGGCTTCGCGTTCGTGGGGGTCCTGACGGTCGTCCTCGCGTCCCTCTCGTACGCGCTCGCGCTGCTCGTCTCCAAGCCGCACGAGTTCGGCCCCGTCATCAACGCGGTCAGCATGCCCTCGATGCTGCTCTCCGGCCTGATGCTGCCGATGGCGCTCGCGCCGGGCTGGCTCGACGTGCTCTCGCACTTCATGCCGTTCCGCTATCTCGTGGACGCGGTGCGGTCCGCCTACGTGGGCGACTACGCGAGTACGGCGATGCTGTACGGCGTCCTGACGGCGGCCGCACTCACACTCGGGTCCGTGACGGTCGGCACACGTGTCTTCCGGAGGGCGGGCGCGTAACTAGGCTGGCCCCATGGTCAATCTGACGCGCATCTACACCAGGACCGGCGACCAGGGCACGACCGCCCTCGGTGACATGAGCCGCACCGCCAAGACCGATCTGCGGATCTCGGCGTACGCCGACGCGAACGAGGCGAACGCCGTGATCGGTACGGCGATCGCCCTCGGTCAGCTCGACGAAGCGGTCGTGAAGGTCCTGGTCCGGGTCCAGAACGACCTCTTCGACGTGGGCGCCGATCTTTCGACGCCGGTCGTGGAGGAGCCCAAGTACCCGCCGCTGCGCGTCGAGCAGTCCTACATCGACAAGCTGGAGGCGGACTGCGACCGCTTCCTCGACGAGCTGGAGAAGCTGCGCAGCTTCATCTTGCCGGGGGGCACGGCGGGGGCTGCGCTGCTGCACCAGGCGTGCACTGTCGTGCGGCGGGCCGAGCGGTCCACGTGGGCCGCGTTTGAGGTGCATGGGGAGGTCATGAACCCCCTGACCGCGACCTATCTGAACCGGCTCTCCGACCTCCTTTTCATCCTGGCGCGGAGCGCCAACAAGGAGGTCGGCGATGTGCTGTGGGTGCCCGGAGGCGAGCGCTAGGCGCTCCGCTGCGTCTCACGTACGTCGTCTGCGGGTGCTTCGTGGCTTGTCGCGCCGTTCCCCGCGCCCCTGCGGGGCTCGACCGGCGGCGCCTTCTTCGGAAACACCGTGTACGTCCCCGCGATGATCACGTTGATGCCGATCAGCCACAGCATCCTCTGCTGCCACATCCGCAGTGAGTCGATGTCCCCGTCTCCCCCGACGTACCAGATCGCTCCCTGGAGCAGCGCCATGGCGATGAGGCCTGCCAGGATCCAGCGGGCGGCGATCTTCCACTCGTGGACCGCGCGGGCCATGCCGTGCTTCGGGGTGGACGGCGGCGGGCCGCCCGCGAAGCGGTGGGCGACGCGGACGTCCACCCACTTGATCGTGTAGTGGCCGAGCGCGACGGAGTAACCGATGTAGACGGCGGCCAGGCCGTGCTTCCAGTCGGGCTCCGCGCCGTTCTTCAGGTCGATCGCGGTGACGACGAGGAGCACGACCTCCAGGATCGGCTCGCACAGCAGCACCGCCACACCGGCACGCGGCATCTTCGCCGCGTACCGCAGGGCGAGGCCGCCGGCCAGCAGTACCCAGAAGCCGACCTCGCAGATGATGATCAGCGTGACGATCACGGTTCGCTCCTCTCGGTCACCTTTCCAGGCTCCCTGCGGACCGGACCCCGATCATCGTCACCAGTGACGAAGTGACACTGCATCCTTCGATGTAGCGCGCGGTTCCTCCCTCAGGATCACGCACTGCCCCGGCGCGCCGTGTTGGATGGACGCATGGACTTGTGCCTCCCCCGCCCGCACCGCGTCGACGTACGGATCGCCGTGGGAAGCGTGCTCGCCGGGCTCGCGTGGTGGGGGCTCGGGCTGCACATGCAGACGGACCGGCCGCTCGGCGGCACGTGGGCGTTGATCCCCCTCTTCGTCCTCGCCGGACTCGAGCTGCTGCGCAGGAGCAGACCGAAGACCGCCGTGGTCATCGGGACCCTCGCGCTGGTCGCCGATCAGTTCACGGCGGGAAATCTGGCCTCGGTCGTCATGTTCACGGACATCATGTACGCGGCCGTGGTGTACGGGACTCCGGCCGCCGCCCGGCGCATCCCGGTCACCACGGGACTGATCACGGTGGCGGTGACGATCGGGTTCCTGGCCTGGTGGAGGCAGCCGGAGGCGATCCTCATCGGCGTCATCACCGGCCTTGTCTCCTTCGGTCCCGCGACCACCGGCGTCCTCGTGCGCACCCACCGCGAGGCCGCCGTCGCCGCGCGCCTGCGGGCCGAACAGACCGCGCTCCTCGCCGAGATGGACCGCGTGCAGGCCGTCACCTCCGAGCGCGCCCGGATGGCCCGCGAGCTGCACGACATGGTCGCCAACCACCTCTCGGCGATCGCCATCCACTCCACGGCCGCACTCTCCCTCGACGACCCGAAGACCACCAGCGACGCCTTGACCGTCATCCGCGAGAACAGCGTCGAGGGCCTGGCCGAGATGCGCCGCCTCATCGGGATCCTCCGTGACCCGAGCGACGACGGAGTGCCGACGGCCTCCCCCACCCTGGACAGCCTCGGCACCCTGATCGGCAACGCACGTACCAATGGTCTGGACGTCACTCTCGACGACACCCGCTCCCCGGACAGCTCCAAGCTCCCCGCCCCGGTCGAACTCGCGGCGTACCGCATCATCCAGGAGTCCCTGACCAACGCCCTCAAACACGCGTCGCCCGGTCTGGTGACGGTGACGCTCACCCAGCGGCGGCACGCCCTCGAAGTCCGCGTGACCAGCCCGTACGGCTCCCCGTCCGGCCCGCGCGCGCCGGGTTCCGGAGCCGGACTCGTCGGGATGCGCGAGCGCACCGAACTGCTCGGCGGCACCTTCGAGTCGGGGCCCGAGAGCAGTGCCGTCTCCGGCGACCGGAAGATCTGGAACGTGCACGCGACCCTGCCCGTCGACGTCTCGGACCTCGACCCCATTGACGAAGGAGTGACCGAATGATCCGAGTGCTCGTCGCCGAGGACCAGTCCGCCGTACGGGCGGGTCTTGTCCTGATCCTGCGCAGCGCGCCGGACATAGAGGTGGTCGGCGAGGCGTCGGACGGCGAGCAAGCGGTGGCGCTCGCCCGTGAGCTCCGCCCCGACCTTGTGCTCATGGACA
Organism: Streptomyces sp. NPDC055189; assembly: GCF_053606765.1. NCBI lineage: Bacteria > Bacillati > Actinomycetota > Actinomycetes > Kitasatosporales > Streptomycetaceae > Streptomyces > Streptomyces sp. NPDC055189. The sequence continues at coordinate 68,731 of NZ_JBSGSG010000040.1, read as the reverse complement.
TCCAGATGCCGCGCCTCGACGGCGTCTCCGCGACCCGTCAGGTCGTCGCCGAGGGGCTCTCCGACGTGCTCGTCCTGACCACCTTCGACCTCGACGAGTACGTCTTCGGGGCACTGCGCGCCGGCGCCTCCGGGTTCCTCCTGAAGAACACCGAGGCCAAGGACCTTCTGGAGGCGGTCCGTACGGTCGGCCGCGGCGAGGGCCTGATCGCTCCGGCCGTCACCCGGCGCCTGATCGCCGAGTTCGCGGCCCCGAAGACGGTGAGGCCCGTCCGCCGCGAGAACGGACCCGATCCCGCCATCCTCGACACCCTCACCCGCCGCGAGCGCGAGGTGCTCGCGTGCCTCGGCGAAGGTCTCTCGAACGCCGAGATCGCGGGCCGTCTGACGATGGCGGAGGCGACGGTGAAGACCCACGTCAGCCGACTCCTGGGGAAGCTCGAGCTGCGCAGCAGGGTCCAAGCGGCCGTACTCGCTCAGGAGTTGGGCGTGTGAGACCGGATCCGGTGCGCCGGACCGGCGCGATCCGGCCAATGGTTCAGACCTCTTGACCGCTGGTCCAGACCTTTCTATTCTCACCGCACTGCGGTGAGCACTCCCCCCACGTGTTCCAGGTGCTCACGGGCGGCGCAGGGATCCACCCCTATGACCCCCCGGATCTCACCCGAGGAGCACACCTTGCGCACCTTGCGCTTCAGACACAGAGCCGTGGCAGGCCTCACCACCCTGCTGCTCCCGCTCGCCACCCTCGTAGCACTCGGCGGCAACGCCGAAGCCGCGCCGGAAGCCGCCCCCGCGGCCACCGCCACGTACGCCAAGACCCAGGACTGGGGCAACGGCTTCGAAGGCAAGTGGACCGTCAAGAACACCGGAACCACCTCCATAAGCTCCTGGAACGTCGAGTGGGACTTCCCCTCCGGCACCAAGGTCACCTCCGCCTGGGACGCCACCGTCACCAACTCCGGCAACCGCTGGACCGCCAAGAACCTCGGCTGGAACGGGACGCTCGCCCCCGGCGCCTCGGTCTCCTTCGGGTTCAACGGCTCGGGCCCCGGCTCCCCCTCCAACTGTTCGCTCAACGGCGCAAGCTGTGACGGCGGCAGCGTCCCCGGCGACAACCCGCCGTCGGCACCCGGCACCCCCACCGCGTCCGACATCACCGACACCTCGGTGAAGCTCGCCTGGAAGGCGGCCACCGACGACAAGGGCGTCAAGAACTACGACGTCCTTCGCGACGGCTCCAAGGTCGCGACGGTCACCGGCACCTCGTACGCCGACAGCGGCCTGACCGCCGGCACCGACTACTCCTACACGGTCCAGGCCCGCGACACCGCCGACCAGACCGGACCGGCCTCCGGCGCCGTCAAGGTGCACACCACGGGCGGCACCGACCCGGGTCCAGGACCCGGTGACAAGGTCAAGCTCGGCTACTTCACCCAGTGGGGCGTCTACGGCCGCAACTACCACGTGAAGAACATCGACACCTCGGCCTCCGCCTCCAAGATCACGCACATCAACTACGCCTTCGGCAACGTCCAGGGCGGCAAGTGCACCATCGGCGACTCCTACGCCGACTACGACAAGGCCTACACCGCCGACCAGTCCGTCGACGGCAAGGCCGACACCTGGGACCAGCCCCTGCGCGGCAACTTCAACCAGCTGCGCAAGCTCAAGGCCAAGCACCCGAACCTCAAGGTCCTGTGGTCCTTCGGCGGCTGGACCTGGTCCGGCGGCTTCACCGACGCGATGAAGAACCCGGCCGCCTTCGCCAAGTCCTGCCACGACCTGGTGGAGGACCCGCGCTGGGCCGACGTCTTCGACGGCATCGACCTGGACTGGGAGTACCCCAACGCCTGCGGCCTGACCTGTGACACCAGCGGCCCGGCATCGATGAAGAACATGATGCAGGCGTTCCGCACCGAGTTCGGCAAGGACGCCCTGGTCACCGCGGCCATCACCGCCGACGGCTCCAACGGCGGCAAGATCGACGCGGCCGACTACGGCGGCGCGTCGCAGTACGCCGACTGGTTCAACGTCATGACGTATGACTTCTTCGGCGCGTGGGCGGCCAAGGGCCCGACGGCCCCGCACTCCCCGCTCACCTCCTACTCCGGCATCCCGCAGGAGGGCTTCAACTCCGCCGACGCGATCTCGAAGCTGAAGGCGAAGGGCGTTCCCGCCGCCAAGCTCCTGCTCGGCATCGGCTTCTACGGCCGCGGCTGGACGGGCGTCACACAGAAGGAGCCGGGCGGCACGGCGACCGGCGCGGCGCAGGGCACGTACGAGGCGGGCATCGAGGACTACAAGGTCCTCAAGAACTCCTGCCCCGCCAACGGCACCATCGCCGGCACGGCCTACGCCCACTGCGGCACCAACTGGTGGTCGTACGACACCCCGGCGACGGTCAAGAGCAAGATGGCCTGGTCGAAGCAGCAGGGCCTCGGAGGCGCGTTCTTCTGGGAGTTCAGTGGTGACACCACCAACGGCGAGTTGGTGTCTGCCATCAATGACGGTCTGAAGTAGCCCGTCCCGCATAGACGAAGCCGGGGAGAACAGGTACGCCCCCTGTTCTCCCCGGCTTCTTCATGGCGTCATGCCGCGATACCGCTATGAGGACTACGCCACGTTGACTCGCTGGCCCGGAGGCGCCGCCTCCAGCCAAGCAAGGAAACCGGTGAGCGCGTCCTCGCCCATCGCCAGCTCAAGGCGTACGCCGCGGTGCAGACAGCCGAGGACGATCGCGTCCGAGAGCAGCGCGAGCTCCTCCTCGCCGTCCGGAGCGCGCCGGTCGACCACCTCGATGGCCGAGCGCTCCAGGACCCGGCGCGGCCGGGGGGCGTACGAGAAGACGCGGTACCACTCGATCCGGTCGCCGTTGTAGCGGGCGACCCCGTACCCCCAGCCTTTGCCGGAGGTCTCGCCCTTCTCCGGGGCGTCCCAGCGCAGGCTGCAGTCGAAGGTGCCGCCGGACCGCTGGATGAGCCGGCGCCGCAGTCCGAAGACGAAGAGCCCCACCAACACCAGAACGACCAACACGAGTCCGCACACGAGCAGAGTGAGGATCATCGGCACCGACCTCCTCGCCTCTTCGAAACGGACCAACAGAATTGCACCCGCACTGCCTCAGCCGCGACCCGGTCCGGATTACTCCGGACCTGGCCGCGGCTGAGTGACGTCAACGCCGTCGCGCTCGTTTCAGCGCGACGAAACCGCCCGCAGTCGGACGTCCGCGCGACGCTCGGCGGAGGCGTCGGCCTCCGACTTCGCGCGCTCGAGCGCCCGCTCCGCACGCTGGACATCGATCTCGTCCGACAGCTCGACGATCTCAGCAAGCAGTGACAGCTTGTTGTCCGCGAAGGAGATGAATCCTCCGTGGACGGCAGCGACGACAGTGTTGCCGTCACTCGTACGAATGGTCACCGGGCCCGACTCCAGCACACCGAGCAGCGGCTGGTGACCGGGCATGACGCCGATGTCGCCGGACGTGGTGCGCGCGACGACCAGGGTGGCCTCGCCGGACCAGACACTGCGGTCCGCGGCGACCAGCTCGACATGCAGCTCAGCAGCCAAGGGTGGCTCCTCGGGTCACCACCCGGCGGCTTCGCCGGGTGTTGGGTCAAATTCTAGTGGGCGTACCGGGAGGGGCGGGACTCGCCCACCCCTCCCGTGAGTCACGGACTCAGGAGACGCCGAGCTCCTTGGCCTTCGCCTTCAGGTCCTCGATGCCACCGCACATGAAGAACGCCTGCTCGGGGAAGTGGTCGTACTCGCCGTCGATGATCGCGTTGAACGCGGTGATCGACTCGTCGAGCGGTACGTCCGAACCGTCGAGGCCGGTGAACTGCTTGGCGGCGTGCGTGTTCTGCGACAGGAAGCGCTCGACGCGACGGGCGCGCTGAACGACCAGCTTGTCCTCTTCGCTGAGCTCGTCGATGCCGAGAATCGCGATGATGTCCTGGAGGTCCTTGTACTTCTGCAGGATTCCCTTGACGCGCATGGCGGCGTCGTAGTGGTCCTGCGCGATGTAGCGCGGGTCCAGGATGCGGGACGTCGAATCCAGCGGGTCGACCGCCGGGTAGATGCCCTTCTCCGAGATCGGACGCGACAGCACGGTCGTCGCGTCGAGGTGCGCGAAGGTCGTGGCCGGGGCCGGGTCGGTGAGGTCGTCCGCGGGGACGTAGATCGCCTGCATCGAGGTGATCGAGTGACCACGCGTCGAGGTGATGCGCTCCTGGAGGAGGCCCATCTCGTCGGCCAGGTTCGGCTGGTAGCCCACCGCGGAGGGCATACGGCCGAGCAGGGTCGAGACCTCGGAACCGGCCTGCGTGAAGCGGAAGATGTTGTCGATGAAGAACAGCACGTCCTGCTTCTGCACATCGCGGAAGTACTCCGCCATGGTCAGACCGGCAAGGGCGACGCGCAGACGCGTGCCCGGCGGCTCGTCCATCTGGCCGAAGACCAGGGCGGTCTTGTCCAGAACGCCCGACTCTTCCATCTCGTCGATGAGGTCGTTGCCCTCACGCGTGCGCTCGCCGACACCGGCGAACACGGAAACGCCCTCGTGCAGCTTGGCCACACGCATGATCATTTCCTGGATGAGGACGGTCTTGCCGACGCCCGCTCCACCGAACAGACCGATCTTTCCACCCTTGACGTACGGGGTGAGAAGGTCGACGACCTTCAGGCCGGTCTCGAACATCTCGGTCTTGGACTCGAGCTGGTCGAAGGCCGGGGCCTTGCGGTGGATCGGCCAGCGCTCGGTGACCTGAGCCTCCGCCTCCGGCTCGTTCAGGATCGCGCCGAGGGTGTTGAACACCTTGCCCTTGGTGATGTCACCGACGGGGACGGTGATGCCCTCGCCCGTGTCGGTCACCGCGGCCTGGCGGACCAGGCCGTCGGTGGGCTGCATCGAGATGGCGCGGATGATGCCGTCGCCGAGGTGCTGGGCAACCTCGAGCGTCAGCGTCTTCTTCTCGCCGTCCTTGGCCGGGTCGGCCACCTCGACGTGAAGCGCGTTGTAGATGTCCGGCATCGCGTCGACGGGGAACTCCACGTCGACGACCGGGCCGATCACCCGGGCGACGCGGCCCGTGGCAACGGCCGTATCAACAGTGGTCGTCATTACTTGTCACTCCCCGCGGAAGCGTCGGCCAGGGCACTGGAGCCACCGACGATCTCGCTGATTTCCTGGGTGATTTCGGCCTGGCGGGCCGCGTTGGCAGAACGGGTGAGAGCGTTGATCAGGTCACCCGCGTTGTCGGTCGCCGACTTCATCGCGCGGCGCGTGGCGGCGTGCTTGGAAGCAGCCGACTGGAGCAGCGCGTTGTAGATACGGCTCTCGACGTAGCGCGGCAGCAGGGCGTCGAGGACGTCCTCCGCCGACGGCTCGAAGTCGTACAGCGGACGGGCCTCGTCACTCTGGCCCGCCTCCTCCGCGACCTTGTCGAGGCTCAGCGGGAGCAGCCGGGAACCGGTCGCTTCCTGCGTCATCATCGAGATGAACTCGGTGTAGACGATGTGGAGTTCATCCACGCCGCCCTCCGCCGTGTCCTTCTCGATGGCCTCGATCAGGGGTGCCGCGATCTCCTTGGCGTCCGCGTAGGACGGGGCATCGGTGAAGCCCGTCCACTGCCCGGAGATCTTCCGCTCACGGAAGTTGTAGTGCGCGATGCCACGGCGGCCGACGATGTACGTGTCGACCTCCTTGCCCTCGCCCTTCAACTTCTCCGTGAGCTTCTCCGCACCCTTGATGGCGTTGGAGTTGAAGGCGCCGGCCAGACCGCGGTCGCTCGAAAGGAGCAGGACAGCGGCCCGGGTCGGAGCCTCGGCCTCGGTGGTCAGCGGGTGCTTGTCGTTCGCACCCGTGGCCACCGCGGTGACCGCGCGGGTCAGCTCGGTCGCGTACGGAGTGGAGGCGGTCACCTTGCGCTGTGCCTTGACGACACGCGAGGCGGCGATCATCTCCATCGCCTTGGTGATCTTCTTGGTCGCGGTGACGGATTTGATGCGACGCTTGTAGACCCGGAGCTGGGCTCCCATGAGTCAGGTCCCTTCCGTCGTCACTTGGACGCGTCGACGGCAGCCGGAGCGTCCTCGCCGAGCAGCTTGCCGTCCGAGGTCTCGAACTGCTTCTTGAACTCGGCGACGGCGTCGGTGATGGCCGTGATCGTGTCGTCGGACATCTTGCCGCCCTCCTTGATGGAGGTCATCAGGCCCTGCTCCTTGCGGTGCAGGTAGTCGAGCAGCTCACGCTCGAAGCGCCGGATGTCGGCGACCGGGACCTCGTCCATGCGGCCCGTGGTGCCGGCCCAGATGGAGATGACCTGGTCCTCGGTGGCCATCGGCTGGTACTGAGCCTGCTTGAGCAGCTCGACCATCCGCTGACCGCGCTCGAGGGAGGCCTTCGACGCGGCGTCCAGGTCGGAACCGAAGGCGGCGAACGCCTCAAGCTCGCGGTACTGGGCGAGGTCCACGCGCAGCCGGCCGGAGACCTGGCGGATCGCCTTGTGCTGGGCGGAGCCACCGACACGGGAGACCGAGATACCGACGTTCAGGGCCGGACGCTGACCGGCGTTGAACAGGTCGGACTCCAGGAAGCACTGACCGTCGGTGATGGAGATGACGTTGGTCGGAATGAACGCCGACACGTCGTTCGCCTTGGTCTCGACGATCGGGAGACCCGTCATCGAGCCCTTGCCCATCTCGTCCGAGAGCTTCGCGCAGCGCTCGAGCAGACGCGAGTGCAGGTAGAAGACGTCACCCGGGTAGGCCTCGCGCCCCGGCGGGCGGCGGAGCAGCAGGGACACGGCGCGGTAGGCGTCGGCCTGCTTCGAGAGGTCGTCGAAGATGATGAGGACGTGCTTGCCCTCGTACATCCACTGCTGGCCGATGGCCGAACCGGTGTAGGGCGCCAGGTACTTGAAGCCCGCCGGGTCGGACGCCGGGGCGGCGACGATGGTCGTGTACTCGAGCGCGCCGGCCTCTTCGAGGGCACCGCGCACGGAGGCGATGGTGGAGCCCTTCTGACCGACGGCGACGTAGATGCAGCGCACCTGCTTGTTCACGTCGCCCGAGCGCCAGTTGTCGCGCTGGTTGATGATCGTGTCGACGGCCAGGGCGGTCTTGCCCGTCTGGCGGTCGCCGATGATCAGCTGACGCTGGCCACGGCCGATCGGGGTCATCGCGTCGACGGCCTTGTAGCCGGTCTCCATCGGCTCGTGCACCGACTTGCGGTCCATGACCGTGGGGGCCTGCAGCTCGAGGGCGCGGCGTCCGGACGTCTCGATCTCGCCGAGGCCGTCGATCGGGGCGCCGAGCGGGTCGACGACACGGCCGAGGTAGCCCTCGCCGACCGCGACCGACAGGACCTCGCCGGTGCGGGTGACCGGCTGGCCCTCTTCGATGCCGCTGAACTCGCCGAGTACGACGGCGCCGATCTCGCGCTCCTCAAGGTTGAGGGCGAGACCGAGGGTGCCGTCCTCGAACTTCAGCAGCTCGTTGGCCATGGCCGAGGGGAGGCCCTCGACCTTCGCGATGCCGTCACCGGCAACGCTGACCGAACCGACCTCCTCGCGCGAGGCCGCGTCCGGCTTGTACGCCTGGACAAAGTTCTCCAGTGCGTCCCGGATCTCCTCCGGCCGGATCGTGAGCTCCGCCATCTGGGTTCCCTGCTCTCCTTGTTGGGCCCGAAGTTTCACTTTGGGGGTCTGGGGACTCCCCCCAAGTAAGAGGTGAATCCTCTGCACGGCCCAACTAGGGCCGTAATTACAACGTTTTGCGTGAGTACTAGCTCGCCATGCGGCGGTGCGCGTCCTCGAGTCGGTCCGCGATGCTGCCGTTGATGATCTCGTCACCGACCTGCACCGTGATCCCGCCGAGGACCGCGGGGTCCACGTCGAGGTTCAGGTGCATCTGGCGGCCGTAGACCTTCGCGAGGACCGCGCCGAGGCGCTGCTTCTGCTGGTCCGTGAGCGGAACAGCCGAAGTGACCACGGCGACCATCCGGTCCCGGCGGTCCGCGGCCAGCTTGGAGAGGGACTCGAGTCCACCTTCCAGGCTACGTCCGCGGGGCGCGGTCACAAGGCGCTCGACGAGCCGCTCCGTGATCTCGTTGGCCCGGCCACCGAGCAGGCTGCGCAGCAGCTCGCCCTTGGCCGCGTCCGAGGCGGCGCGGTCGGTCAGCGCGGAGCGCAGACCAGTGTTCGAGGAGACGATCCGGCCGAACCGGAAGAGCTCGTCCTCGACGTCGTCCAGCGCGCCGGACTTCTGCGCACCGGTCAGGTCGGCGAGGTTGGTGAGCTCCTCCAGGGCGTCCACCAGGTCACGCGACTGCGACCAGCGCGAGCGGACCAGGCCGGCCACCAGGTCGGCGGTCTCGCCGCCCACCTGCCCGCCGAGCAGCCGCCCGGCGAGCTCGGCCTTGGCCTCACCGGCTTGCGACGGGTCGGTCAGGACCCGGCGCAGCGAGACCTCGCGGTTGAACAGCGCGGTGACCGAGGCCAGCTCGTCCGCGAGCCGCTTGGCGTCGACCGACGTGTTGTCGGTCAACGCGTCAAGACGCTCGCGCGCGGCGGCCAGGGCCTCGCGGCTGGCTCCGTGGGCTGTCATCGAGCAGCCTCGGCCTTCTCCTCGAGGTCATCGAGGAAACGGTCGATGGTGCGGCTCTGCCGTGCGGAGTCCTCAAGGGACTCGCCGACGAGCTTGCCGGCCAGGTCGGTGGCCAGCTGGCCCACGTCCTGACGCAGCGACTGCGCGGCGGCCTTGCGGTCGGCGGCGAGCTGCGCGTGGCCTGCGGCCACGATCTCCTCGCGCTGACGCTGGCCTTCGGCGCGCATCTCGGCGATGAGCTGGGCGCCCTGCTCCTGCGCCTCCTGGCGCAGACGCGCGGCCTCGTGCCGGGCCTCGGCGAGCTGAGCCTTGTACTGCTCGAGCACGCTCTGGGCCTCGGTCTGAGCGGCCTCAGCCTTCTCAATACCGCCTTCGATCGACTCGCGACGCTCTTCCAGAACCTTGTTGATGTTCGGGAGGAGCTTCTTCCAGAAGAAGAAGAAGACGATGGCGAAGGCAAGTGCGCCGACGAGCAGCTCGGGGCCGGGCGGGATCAGCGGGTTCTGCTTCTCCTCGGCCGCCAGCTGCACCAGGTTGGCGATCACATCAGTGCCTTTCGTCGAAGTGTCGGTAAGCAGTAATTACTGACCGAACACGAACGGCATAACGATGCCGATAAGGGCGAGCGCCTCACAGAAGGCGAAGCCCAGGATCTGGTTCGAACGGATCAGGCCGGCAGCTTCGGGCTGACGGGCAAGGGCCTCGGTGCCCTTACCGAAGACGATGCCAACACCGATGCCGGGGCCGATCGCGGCGAGGCCGTAGCCGATGGAGCCGAGGGAGCCGGAGACGCCTGCGGCGAGTTCGAGGGTCGCGGACATGCCGTTACTTCCTTCTCTTTCATGGACCGGTGGGGGTTGGCCACCGGGCGATCTGGGGGTTGAGAGCCGAGACCGACTCAGTGGTGCTCTGCGATTGCGCCCTGGATGTAGGTCGCGGAGAGGAGCACGAAGACGTACGCCTGAACCGCCTGCACGAAGAGCTCGAAGAGGATCATGGCGATGGTCATCACGAAGGACACACCAGCAGCCGGGATCATGAAGCTGTTGAGCAGGTACCAGGAGGCGACGGTGAACATCACCAGCATCAGGTGACCCGCGAACATGTTCGCGAACAGTCGCACCGAGTGCGTGAACGGGCGAACAAGCAGGTTCGAGAAGAACTCGATGAACGAGACGAGCCACTTGATCGGGCCCAGCGAGTTGTCGTAGCCGGTGATGTTCTTCCAGCCGCCGACGAATCCGTGCCTCTTGAAGGTGAGGGGCACCCAGATCAGGTAGACGATCGCGGCGAGAACCACCGGGTACGCGAAGATCGACGAGACCGGGAACTGGGTCAGCGGGATCACGGACCAGATGTTCATGATCCAGATGAAGAAGAACATGGAGACCATCAGGGGGACGTACTTCTCGCCCTCCTTCTTGCCCATCGTCTCGTAGACGATGCCGCGGCGTACGAAGTCGTAGCCGGCCTCACCGATCATCTGCAGCTTGCCCGGAACGACCTTGGCCTTGCCGAACGCCAGATAGAAGAAACTGACCACGACGAGGGTCGTCAGCAGGGCGAGCAGCATGACCTTGTTGAACTCGAACCCGCCGATCGTCGCGATCGGCTTGAAGAGGAACGAGTGCAGGCCAGGAGCCGGGAAGCCACAGCCGTTGTCGGACATGATCCGACAGCTCCAGTCAAAGGCGAGCTCAGTTTGGTCAGCACTCACCGCGGGCTCCTTCGGCGTGACGCATAGGTACGGCAACCTCGTTGTCGTGTCGGCGCGGCGCGCAGCCGCGGTTCGGCACCAGACTGGTGTTTCGGATGTGGGCGCGGCGTTCAGGCATCGAGCCTCGCGATCGTGCAGGCGTCAGCTCAGATGCCCGCGCCGGCAGTGCCGCAGTTGGCACCGGACGATAGCAGCATCCCGAACGCGCATTTATCCCGGCCCTACCGTTCACTGCGACGACCCCGACTTCTCGGGCTTGTCGTGGTTTTCGGGCTGGGGATCAACGTAAAGGATCTTCGCCTTCATGTGCGCACGCGCCTGTGACGCCATCCATACGACGGTCGCCACCACAAGGCCCACTGCGAAGGTCTTGGGGTTGAACAGCGTGGTGTCCTTGAAAAGGGCCACGAAGACGAGAAGCAGCAGGAGTTGAAGGACGTAGAGCAGCAGTCCCATCATCTGGAACAGATGAGGGAGCGCCTTCGCCGTTCGCTGCAGCGCGAACATCCCGAGCCCCATGAAGGCGATGACCACCAACGTGCCGACGACAGCACCGAGGGCCCCTTTGCCTCCCGCGACCACACCACTGACGACGGCGACGATCGCGCCGGCGGCAGCCGTGGGTACGGCGGTCTGGAAAAGAGTTCGGGTGTCTTGAGACGGCATGGCGGCAGCTCCGCTTACTGATGGGGGCAGGGTGTCGTCATGGACGAGCGTAGTCCGGGGTCGAGAGTGTCCCTCGGGCCAATAGACCGTCGCACTACGGTCCTTCGGCTCTATCCCCTGGTTTCGTGAACGGTATCACAAACTATTTGATGAGGTCTTTACCTGGTAGGTGTGCTCGCTGTCACACATGAGAGTTAATCCGCGCGTCTGTGCACTCAGCGAGGCAACTTGTCTGGTATTGGGCAAGTTTGACGGGCGCCGTCAGCTCGACGAGCCGGCCTTGCGCCGATCCTCGAAGCGCGAGCGGGTGCCAACGGCCGTCGCTCCGTTGACGCCTGATCCGACCGGGGGACGCTCGTCCGTCGCGGCACCCGCATCGTCCCCCTCGTCCGTCGCATCCGCCCCGTCGGCCGCCGACACGTCCGCGGCAGCGCCCTTGCGCCGCCGGTAACGCGGCGGCACGAAGGACTCGGCCCAGTGCGGGACGTGCGGGGTGTACCGGGGCAGCAGGAGCAGCACCAGGCCCACCGCGCTCAGGGCGACGATCGCGAAGAGGATCCACATGCTGGCCGAGTGCACCGAGTAGGCGACCGTGCCGAAGCCGATGAGGGCCGACCAGAAGTACATGATCAGCACCGCGCGGCTGTGGGAGTGGCCGATCTCCAGGAGGCGGTGGTGGAGGTGGCCGCGGTCGGCGGCGAACGGCGACTTGCCGTTCCACGTACGCCGGACGATCGCGAGGACCAGGTCGGCGAACGGGATGGCGATGATCGTCAGCGGCATCAGGAGCGGGATGAAGACCGGGAGCATCGCGTGCGTGGCATCGCGGGTGCCGCCGAAGTTCAGCTTCAGGGCGTCGCCGTCGATCTGCCCCGTGGCGGAGATGGCGCCCGCCGCCAGGACCAGGCCGATCAGCATCGAGCCCGAGTCGCCCATGAAGATCCGGGCGGGATGGATGTTGTGCGGCAGGAAGCCCAGGCACATGCCGATCAGGATCGCGGCGAAGAGCGTCGCGGGGGCCGCGGCCTCGATGCCGTAGCCGTACCAGAGGCGGTAGGCGTACAGGAAGAACGCCGCCGCCGCGATGCACACCATGCCCGCGGCGAGACCGTCGAGGCCGTCCACGAAGTTCACCGCGTTGATGGTGATGACGACGAGCGCGACCGTCAGGAGCGTGCCCTGGCCCTGGTCCAGGAGGACCATGCCGTAGCCGGGGACCGGGATCCACAGGATCGTCAGGCCCTGCAGGACCATGACGCCCGCCGCGATCATCTGGCCGCCCAGCTTGATCAGGGCGTCGATCTCGAACTTGTCGTCAAGGACGCCGATCAGCCAGATCAGCGCGGCACCGGAGAGCAGCGCGCGCGGCTCGTTGGAGCGCTCGAAGAGGTCACTCAGGTTCGGCAGGTGGTCGGCGACCAGCAGACCGGCGCACAGACCGAAGAACATCGCGATACCGCCGAGCCGGGGCGTGGGCTCCCGGTGCACGTCGCGCGCGCGGATCTCCGGCATCGCGCCGGCCACGATCGCGAACTTCCGCACCGGGCCGGTCAGCAAGTAAGTCACCGCGGCCGTGATGCAGAGCGTCAGCAGGTATTCACGCACGGGCTTCCCCACAGGTATCGCTGGCCATCTCAGCCCCACACCCTAGCTCTGCGCGCATACGGTTGGGGACTTCCGGGTAGCGACGATGGTTGCACGAGTACGCACCTTCCCCCGACGCGTCTACCCCGGCCTAGGCCGGATACGGCGGAAATCTGCCCACCAGTTCCCGCACTTCCTCTCGTACTTTCGAGTCCGTCGCGCCGTCGGATTGGTCACGCACCGCATCGGCGAAGAGGCCGGCGATCCGGACCATCTCCGGCTCCCCCATGCCCTGCGTGGACACGGCCGCCGTGCCCAGGCGCAGGCCGCGTCCGTCCGCGTAGGGCAGGGCGCAGGTGTCCAGGACCAGGCCGCATGCGGCGAGTCTGCCGCGGGCCGTGTGCGCGTCGGTGCCCAGCGGCGCTGGGTCGGCGAGGATCAGGTGTGTGTCGGTGCCGCCGGTGGTGATCTCGCAGCCCGCAGCGGCCAGGGACTGGGCCAGGATGCGGGCGTTGGCGACGACCTGATGGGCGTACGCGGTGAAGGCCGGTGTCTCCGCCTCGCCGAACGCGACGGCCTTCGCCGCGATCGTGTGCATCTGCGCACCGCCCTGCGTGAAGGGGAACACCGCACGGTCGATGCGGGAGGCGAGATCGGCCCCGCACAGGATCAGGCCGCCGCGCGGGCCGCGGAGCACCTTGTGGGTCGTGGCGCACACGACGTCGGCGTACGGCACGGGGTTGGGGGCCGCTCCCCCGGCGATGAGGCCGATCGGGTGGGCCGCGTCGGCGATGAGGTACGCGCCCACGTCGTCGGCGATGTCGCGGAAGGCCGCGTAGTCGATGTGCCGGGGGTAGGCGATGGAGCCGCAGACGATCGCCTTCGGCCGGTGCGCGCGGGCCAGGGCCCGGACCTGGTCGTAGTCGATGAGGCCGCTCTCCGCGTCGACGCCGTAGCCCACGAAGTCGAACCAGCGCCCCGAGAAGTTCGCGGGCGAGCCGTGCGTGAGGTGGCCGCCGTAGGGCAGGCCCATGGCCAGGACAGTGTCGCCGGGGCGCAGCAGGGCGGCGTACGCGGCGAGGACCGCGGAGGAGCCTGAGTGGGGCTGCACATTGGCGTGCTCGGCGCCGAAGAGGGCCTTGGCGCGGTCGATGGCGATGCGCTCGGCGACGTCCACCAGCTCGCAGCCGCCGTGGTGGCGGGCGCCGGGGTAGCCCTCGGCGTACTTGTTGGCGAGCGGGGAGCCCAGGGCCGCGAGCACCGCGGGCGAGGAGAAGTTCTCGGCCGCGATGAGCTGGAGACAGAAGGCCTGGCGGTCCTGCTCGGCCAGCAGGACCTCCGCCAGCTGGGGGTCCGCGCGGCGGAGCGCGTCGAAGTCAGCTGGCGCCGTCGAGGCGGCGGTGGGTGCGGTGCCGACCGGCATGTTGGGCTCCGGGCCTCGCGAGGGGTGAGGGTCCCTCCAATGTAGGCCCGCCGCACGGCGCCCGCGCGGCGTCGCGGGCGGATGATCCGCCCGCCGTGCAGAGAAAGGTTTTACGCCTTGGCCCGTACGCCGGTCAGCGCCGTCACCACGGGATCGAGCGCCTCGTTGATCTCGTCGCCCACCGAGCGGAAGAAGGGCAGCGGCGCGCCATAGGGGTCGTACACCTCGTCCGCCTCCGCGGTGGGCGCCAGGAGCCAGCCACGCAGTGCCGCTGCGGCCCGTACCAGGGCCCTGGCGCGCGCCACCACGCCTCCGTCGACATCCGGCAGCGTCGCCGGGTCTATGGCCCGCACAAGGCGCGTGAACTCCTTGAGCGTGAAGGTGCGAAGTCCCGCCGAGTGGCCCATCGAGATGACCTGCGCCCGGTGGTCCCTGGTCGCCGTCAGGACCAGGTCAGCGCGGATGACGTGCTCGTCGAGAAGCTCGCGTCCTTTGAAGCCGGAGGCGTCCGCGCCGAAGTCCGCGAGCACCGCCTCCGCGTTGGTCTCCATGGGGGCGCCTTCGTGCCCCCACGTGCCCGCGCTCTCCACGATCAGGCCGCCGGTGAAGGGATCACCCAGGCGGTCGGCCAGGGCATGCCTGGTCAGCCGCTCAGTGATCGGCGAGCGGCAGACATTGCCGGTGCTGACGTGGAGGATGCGGAACGAATCGGGATAAGCCGCTATGCCACGCCCCGTCTCAGGGGCTGTCAATTCGCCACCTCGAGGTCGGGTACCACCTTGCGGAGCTCCTCCGCGTCGAGGGCACCCGCGCGCAGCAGTACCGGCACCTTGCCGGTGACGTCCACGATCGAGGAGGGAACGATGCCGGGCGTCCTGCCGCCGTCCAGGTACACCGAGACGGAGTCGCCCAGCATCTCCTGCGCGGCGTCACAGTCCTCCGGAGCCGGGTGTCCCGTGAGGTTCGCCGACGAGACAGCCATGGGGCCGACCTCGGTGAGCAGTTCGATGGCGACGGGGTGCAGCGGCATCCGGATCGCGACGGTTCCACGGGTGTCCCCGAGGTCCCACTGGAGCGAGGGCTGCTGCTTGGCGACCAGGGTCAGCGCGCCGGGCCAGAAGGCGTCGACGAGCTCCCAGGCCGACTCGGAGAAGTCGGTGACCAGGCCGTGCAGGGTGTTCGGGGAGCCGATGAGGACGGGCGTGGGCATGTTGCGGCCGCGGCCCTTGGCGTCGAGCAGATCGGCACACGCCTCCGGCGAGAAGGCGTCGGCACCGATGCCGTAGACGGTGTCGGTGGGCAGCACGACCAGCTCGCCACGGCGGACGGCCGACGCGGCCTCGCGCAGACCGGTCGTCCGGTCGGTCGCGTCGTTGGTGTCGTATCGCCGTGCCATCAGCGGGCCTCCTCGTACACGTACTGCTGACTTGAAGTGGGTGTGCTCACGGCATCGCCTTGCGGGCGGTCGCGAACCTCGGCCTGTTGTTGAGGTCGGGGTGGTCGGCCGCGTCGGCCCAGCCCCGCTCCTCGGTGAAGATCCACGGCACCTGGCCGCCCTGGGTGTCGGCGTGCTCGATGACGACGACACCTCCGGGCCGCAGGAGGCGGTGTGCGGTGCGCTCGATGCCGCGGATCAGGTCGAGGCCGTCCTCGCCGGAGAAGAGCGACAGTTCCGGGTCGTAGTCCCGGGCTTCCGGAGCCACGTACTCCCACTCGGTGAGCGGGATGTACGGCGGGTTGGAGATGAGGAGGTCGACCTGGCCCTCGAGCTCCGGCAGCGCGTCACGCGCGTCGCCCTGCGAGAGCTTGACCCTGGATCCCTCGACGTTCTTGCGCGTCCACTTCAGGGCGTCCTCGGAGAGCTCCACGGCGTGTACGCGCGAGCGCGGGACCTCCTGGGCCATGGCAAGGGCGATGGCCCCGGAACCCGTACAGAGATCGACGATGAGCGGCTCGACGACATCCATCGCGCGCACGGCGTCTATGGCCCACCCGACGACCGACTCGGTCTCGGGCCGCGGCACGAAGACGCCTGGCCCGACCTGCAGTTCGAGGTAGCGGAAGAAGGCGCGCCCGGTGATGTGCTGAAGCGGTTCGCGCGCCTCACGGCGCGCGATCGTCTCCCAGTAGCGGGCGTCGAAGTCCGGGTCCTTGACGGAGTGCAGCTCGCCCCGCTTCACGCCGTGCACGAAGGCGGCAAGCTCCTCCGCGTCGTTGCGCGGCGAGGGCACGCCGGCGTCGGCCAGCCGCTGGGTGGCCTGGGCCACTTCCGCGAGCAGCAGGTTCACGCTGGTCCTCCGGGGCTGTGCTGAGCGATGGGCGGGTGCGGTCGGGACTCAGGCTGCCGCGAGCTTGGCCGCGGAGTCCGCGTCGACGCAGGCCTGGATGACCGCGTCGAGGTCTCCGTCGAGCACCTGGTCCAAGTTGTACGCCTTGAAGCCGACACGGTGGTCCGAGATCCGGTTTTCCGGGAAGTTGTACGTGCGGATCTTCTCGGAGCGGTCGACGGTGCGGACCTGGCTGCGACGGGCGTCCGCCGCCTCCTTCTCCGCTTCCTCCTGAGCCGCGGCGAGGAGCCTGGAGCGCAGGATACGCATCGCCTGCTCCTTGTTCTGCAGCTGGCTCTTCTCGTTCTGGCAGGAGGCCACGACTCCGGTGGGCAGGTGCGTGATGCGCACCGCGGAGTCGGTGGTGTTGACCGACTGGCCGCCGGGGCCCGAGGAGCGGTAGACGTCGATGCGCAGGTCGTTCGCGTGGATCTCCACGTCGACCTCCTCGGCCTCGGGCGTCACCAGGACACCGGCCGCGGAGGTGTGGATGCGGCCCTGCGACTCGGTCGAGGGCACGCGCTGCACGCGGTGCACGCCGCCCTCGTACTTCAGCCGCGCCCAGACGCCCTGGCCGGGCTCGGTCGCGCCGTTGCCGCCCTTGGTCTTCACGGCGACCTGGACGTCCTTGTAGCCGCCGAGCTCGGACTCGGTGGCGTCGATGATCTCGGTCTTCCAGCCGACGCGCTCCGCGTACCGCAGGTACATGCGAAGGAGGTCGCCGGCGAAGAGCGCCGACTCGTCGCCGCCCGCGCCCGCCTTCACCTCGAGGATGACGTCCTTGTCGTCGTTGGGGTCACGCGGCACCAGGAGGAGGCGCAGCTTCTCGGTGACCTCCTCGCGCTGCTTCTCCATGTCCTTGACCTCTGCGGCGAACTCCGGGTCCTCCGCGGCCAGTTCACGGGCCGTCGCGATGTCCTCGCCGGTCTGCTTCCAGGCGCGGTACGTCGAGACGATCGGGGTCAGCTCGGCGTAGCGCTTGTTGAGCTTGCGCGCGTTGGCCTGGTCGGCGTGGACCGAGGGGTCCGCGAGCTTTGTCTCCAGATCGGCGTGCTCGCCGATCAGTTCCTCGACCGCCTCGAACATCGGGGTCTCCTGAGCTTTCTACGCGAAGGTTCTACGCGAAATATGGCTGCTGCGTCAGACGGCAAAGCGCCGGTCCCAACCGCCCCCTCCCGGGGGCGGCCGAAGACCGGCGCAGTGGCTCGCTACTTGTTGGCGGCAGCAGCCTTGCCGAAGCGGGCCTCGAAGCGGGCCACGCGGCCACCGGTGTCGAGGATCTTCTGCTTGCCCGTGTAGAACGGGTGGCACTCGGAGCAGACCTCGGCGCGGACGGTGCCGCTGGAGATCGTGCTGCGGGTGGTGAATTCGGCGCCACAGGTGCAGCTGACCTGGGTCTCGACGTACTCGGGGTGGATCTCGCGCTTCAAGGTGTCTCCTAGTTTCGGGAGGGCGCCGGGTCGTACGTGCGGATTGCTCATACGTGAACCGGGGCCGACGTACCAGTCTGCCAGGACCGGTCGCATCTGCCCAAACCGGGGTGGCTTCTGTTCTATTCCCGGCGGGCTCCTGAAGCGGCTAGTGGCTGCTCACGACGTCGCTCGCGTCGCCCTTGTCGCCTGCCGACTTGTCGGTGGCGGACTTGGGGATCGGCTTGTCGGCCTTGAGGGCGTCCCAGACCTGCTGGTCGGCCTTCTCCAGGGGAAGTACGCGGTTGGGGTCGTTGGGGTCGTACTGGATGGGCAGCGTGACCATCTTCATGTCGCCGGCGCCGATGCCCTTGAGGCCGCTCGCGAAGCCCGCCAGGCTCTTCACGTCGTTCAGGTCGGAGTCGGTGGTGATGGCGCTGGTGGCGTCGTTCGCGAGGTCGTAGAGCTTCTTCGGGTTGCTGAAGACCCCGACGTCCTTGACCTGGTTGATCAGGGCCTTGATGAAGGCCTGCTGCAGCTGGATGCGGCCGAGGTCGCTGCCGTCGCCGACGCCGTGCCGGGTGCGGACCAGGCCCAGGGCCTGCTCGCCGGTGAGCTGGTGCGTGCCTGCCTTGAGGTTGAGGTGGCTGTCCTTGTCGTTGATCGCCTTCTTGGTGGTGATCTCGACGCCGCCGAGGGTGTTGATGAGCTTCTTGAAGCCCGTGAAGTCCACTTCCAGGTAGTGGTCCATCCGGATGCCGGACATCTTCTCCACGGTCTTGACGGCGCAGGCGGGGCCGCCGACCTCGTACGCCGTGTTGAACATCTGCCGCCGGCCGCCCGGGTCCGTCTCGCCCTCGTCCGTCTCGCACTCGGGGCGGGATATGAGGGTGTCGCGGGGTATCGAGACGACGCTGGCCGTCTTGTGGCCCTTGTTCACGTGCACGATCATCGCCGTGTCCGAGCGGGCGGCGCCCTCGTCCTTGCCGTACTTGGCGTTGTCGCCGGAGCGGGAGTCGGAGCCGAGGACGAGGATGTCCTGCGAGCCGTTGTCGACGTTCTCGGGGCGGTCGGTGCCGAGCGCCTGGTTGATGTCGACGCCCTTGATGTTGCCGTTGAGCTTGAAGTACACGAAGCCGAGGCCCGTACCGCCGAGGACGATCACCGATGCCGCGGTCCACGCGGTGACGACGAGGACCTTGCTGCGCTTCTCGCGCGGCTTACGACGCCGACCGCCACCGCCTCGGGAGCGTTTCGATGCCGCATCCGCCGCGGGTGCGCTCTCGTCGGTCATGTGCTCCTCAGTCCTCGTCCGGGTCGGGTACCCCCTGCTTTCAGGGTCAGGCGTGGTGTGGCGTCACTTGTCAGACTCACTTGGTCAGACGTGGAAACCGAAAGAAGGGTTGCACAGCGCTTTGTGAGCGCCCCGGCGCGCGCTCGTGACGCATCGTGTACTCCTGCCCCGCTTTCCCGGCTTCTCACCTGCGGTTTTCACCTTCACGGGGCTACTGCCCGTGACCGTAAGAAGTTCTTAGGCGTGTGGCCAAGGTCATTCAGCGGCGGTCACGCAGGGTCAAGCACAAAGGGCCGCCCCCGTCGGATGACGGGAGCGGCCCTGTTGCCGCGAGCTGTAGCGAGGACTAGTCGTTGCCGTTGCCCGGCGTCGGGGTCGTCTTCGCGATCTGCATGAGGAACTCGGCGTTCGACTTCGTCTGCTTCATCTTGTCGAGGAGCAGCTCGATGGCCTGCTGCGAGTCGAGCGCGTGCAGCACCCGGCGCAGCTTCCAGACGATCGCAAGCTCTTCGCTGTTGAGCAGGATCTCTTCCTTGCGGGTGGAGGACGCGTCGACGTCCACCGCCGGGAAGATGCGCTTGTCGGAGAGCTTCCGGTCGAGCTTGAGCTCCATGTTGCCGGTGCCCTTGAACTCCTCGAAGATCACCTCGTCCATGCGCGAACCGGTGTCGACGAGCGCGGTCGCCAGGATGGTCAGCGAGCCGCCGTCCTCGATGTTGCGCGCCGCACCGAAGAAGCGCTTCGGCGGGTAGAGCGCGGTCGAGTCGACACCACCGGACAGGATGCGGCCGGAGGCCGGGGCCGCCAGGTTGTACGCACGGCCCAGACGGGTGATGGAGTCGAGAAGCACGACCACGTCGTGACCCAGCTCGACGAGACGCTTGGCGCGCTCGATGGCCAGCTCGGCGACCGTGGTGTGGTCCTCGGCCGGACGGTCGAAGGTCGAGGAGATGACCTCGCCCTTCACCGACCGCTGCATGTCGGTGACCTCTTCCGGACGCTCGTCGACCAGGACGACCATCAGGTGGCACTCGGGGCTGTTCGTGGTGATCGCGTTGGCGACCGCCTGCATGATCATGGTCTTGCCGGTCTTCGGCGGGGCCACGATCAGACCGCGCTGGCCCTTACCGATCGGCGACACGAGGTCGATGATGCGGGTGGTGAGCACGCCCGGGTCGGTCTCCAGGCGGAGCCGGTCCTGCGGGTAAAGGGGCGTCAGCTTGTTGAACTCCGGTCGCCCGCGCCCGGATTCGGCCGCCATGCCGTTCGCCGAGTCGAGGCGCACGAGCGCGTTGAACTTCTCGCGGCGCTCGCCGTCCTTGGGCTGGCGGACGGCGCCGGTGACGTGGTCACCCTTGCGCAGACCGTTCTTGCGGACCTGGGCGAGCGAGACGTACACGTCGTTCGGACCCGGGAGGTAGCCCGACGTACGGATGAACGCGTAGTTGTCGAGGATGTCCAGGATGCCCGCGACGGGGATCAGGACGTCGTCGTCGGCGACCTGCGGCTCGTTCGCTCCGCCGAACTCGTCGCGGCCACGACGGCCACGGCGGTCGCGGTAACGGCCACGGCGGCCGCGGCGGCCACCCGCCTCGTCGTCGAAGTCGTCCTGCGGTCCGTTGTCCCGCTGGTCCCGCTGCTGGCGGTCGCCGCGGTCCTGACGGTCACCGCGGTCCTGGCGGTCCTGACGGCCGCCGCCCTGCTGGCGGTTGCCGCCCTGCTGGTCGTCGCCCTTGTTGCCACGGCGGTCGCGGTCACGGCCACGGCCCTGGCGGTCACGGCCCTGGCCGCGGTCACGGCGTCCGTCGGCGCTGTTGTCGCCGGAGCCGTCGCCCTTGGCCTCGGACGGCGCGTCCGTCCTGGCCTCGTTCTTGGCGTCGCCCTTGGCGTCGTTCTTCGACTCGTTCTTCGCCTCGGCGGTGACCGTCTCGGGGCTGCCCGCGTCGGCGGTGGCACGGCGACGGCCGCGACGCTCGCCCTTGTCGGCACCCGCGGGCTGGCCCGGGATGTCGATCTGCTGCTGGGCGGCCTCTTCGGCCTTGGCCCCGGCGGCCGGCTCGGCCTTGTCGGCCTTGCTCGCCTTGGCGGCCTTCTCCGTGCTCGCTGCGGTGTCCTCGCCCGTCCGGGCCTTCGAGGTGGCGCGGCGCTTGGGCTTCGTCTCCGTCTCGCCGGACGAAGCGGGCGCGGCGCTCTTGGCGGAGGCACCCCCTCCGGCCTGCGCCTCCTTGATGACCTCGATCAGCTGGCTCTTGCGCATCCGCGCGGTGCCCTTGATACCGAGGCCGGATGCGACCTGCTGCAGTTCCGCCAGCACCATGCCATCGAGGCCGGTGCCGCGGCGCCGCCGGGACCCGGCCGAAGCACCGGTGGCAGGCGCCGCAGAGGCGTCCGTGGCGGGCGTGTCGGCAGTCACGCCCATCAGATCGGTGGTGTCGCTCACGAAGGGTCCTTCCCTGGAGCGGACGTCGGCCTGTCTGGCTCGGCGACCGGTTGTGCTGTCCGGAGGTCCTTTGGTGTGTGGACCGTGCCGGGGCGGTGGTCCGCCAACGCGCGGCGGAAGAATTCACTGGTGATGGCGAGTCCCGGTGAGGTGCCACTGATGTGCGGTGTCACTCGGCTCGGTCACGCCGGTTCCGGAGCGTGCTCGGCACCGCTCAGTGCGGGGCACAGAGCAGTTTGGGAGGCTCCCGGAAGGATGGATGTCCCGGACGGGGACACGAAGCACCTCGCCATGGTGGGGTCGGGTGCAGACTTGAGGTTAACACTACCGGATCCAACAAACATTCCCCCTCTCCAAATCCGGCTATCAGGTGTCAAGGCGCAAGCGGCAGCACGCTCGCACCGGTCGCGTCGAGCGCCAGACGGTTGGCCGCCCAGCCCTCGCCCGCGAGGCGTGCGACCTTGTCCGCCGCACTCTCATCGGCCAGCGCGAGGACCGTGGGCCCCGCACCGGAGATCATCGCCGGGACACCGTCCGCGCGCAGGCGTTCCACCAGGGCGGCGCTCTCCGGCATGGCGGGCGCGCGGTACTCCTGGTGGAGCCGGTCCTCGGTCGCGGGAAGCAGCAGCTCGGGGCGCCTGGTCAGGGCCTCTACGAGCAGCGCGGCACGGCCCGCGTTGGTGGCAGCGTCGACGTGCGGGACGGTGCGCGGGAGCAGTCCGCGCGCCGTCTCGGTGAGCACGGGCTTTCCGGGTACGAAGACCACCGGAACGATGGATTCGGCGGGGTCCATCCTGATCGCCCGCGCCGCTCCCCCGTCCATCCAGGAGAGCGTGAAACCGCCGAGCAGACAGGCGGCGACGTTGTCGGGGTGGCCCTCGATCTCGGTGGCGAGTTCGAGCAGGGCGTTGTCGTCGAGACGGGCGTCGCCGCCTATGGTCACGGCGCGCGCGGCGACGATGCCCGCGCAGATGGCGGCGGACGAGGAGCCGAGGCCCCGGCCGTGCGGAATGCGGTTGGCGCAGACGATTTCGAGCCCGCGCGGCTGTCCGCCGAGCAGGTCGAAGGCGGTGCGCAGGGAACGTACCAGCAGATGCGACTCGTCGCGCGGGAGCGTTTCGCTGCCCTCACCTGCGATGTCGATGTTCAGTCCGGAATCGGCCACCCGCACGACGACATCGTCGTACAGACCCAGCGACAGGCCGAGGGCGTCGAAGCCCGGGCCGAGGTTGGCGCTGGTGGCGGGGACGCGCACCCGGACGGCGGCGGCGCGGAACGCGGGACCGGCCATCGCTCGATGACTCTCCTTGAGCTGCGATCTTTTGAGGACTTGCCACGTGATGAGGCACTACCCGAAGGCCGCTCTGCGGCAGCACCGCGGCATATGCGGCGGGGCGGGTTCGGTACAGCCTATCGAAGGAAGGTTCTGTGGCGACATAGGGCGCACAGGAGGCGCACGATGCGTGTCGTAAGCCCCCTGTGCACCCCCTGTGCGGAGTTGCGGGTTTTCCAGACGGTTATGCCCGCGGTAGTGCTGCGGTTATGCCCGCCGTACTACTGCGGTTATCCCCGACCTGAAGGGTTATGCCAGACCGAGACGCTCGGCCGCGGCGGCCGAGTCGACCGGGACGGTGACCGGCTGCGGTGCGCCCGCGACCGCCCAGTCCGGGTCCTTGAGGCCGTTTCCGGTGACGGTGCAGACGATGCGCTGCCCCTTGTCGACCTTGCCCTGCTCGGCCGCCTTCAGCAGACCGGCGACGGAAGCGGCCGACGCCGGCTCGACGAAGACACCCTCCTGGGATGCCAACAGCTTGTAGGCGCGCAGGATCTCACGGTCCGTCACCTCGTCGATGAAGCCGTCCGACTCGTCGCGCGCGTCGAGGGCGTACTGCCACGACGCGGGGTTGCCGATGCGAATCGCGGTGGCGATGGTCGACGGGTCCTTGACGATCTCGCCGCGCACGATGGGCGCGGAACCGGAAGCCTGGAAGCCCCACATACGAGGAGTGCGCGACGAGATCGAGTCGGCGGCGTACTCCTTGTAGCCCTTCCAGTAGGCCGTGATGTTGCCCGCGTTGCCCACCGGCAGGACGTGGATGTCAGGGGCGTCGCCGAGCGCGTCCACGATCTCGAACGAGGCCGTCTTCTGGCCCTCGATGCGGAACGGGTTCACCGAATTGACCAGCGCCACCGGGTAGTTCTCGGAGAGGGCGCGGGCGAGGTTCAGGCAGTCGTCGAAGTTGCCGTCGACCTGGAGGATCTTCGAGCCGTAGACGAGCGCTTGGCCCATCTTGCCGAGCGCGATCTTGCCCTGCGGCACGAGGACCGCGCAGACCATTCCCGCGCGTACGGCGTAGGCGGCGGCGGAGGCCGACGTGTTGCCGGTGGAGGCGCAGATGACGGCCTTGGCGCCCTCCTCCTTGGCCTTCGTGATCGCCATCGTCATGCCGCGGTCCTTGAAGGACCCGGTCGGGTTGGCACCCTCGACCTTGAGATGAACCTCGCAGCCCGTGCGCTCGGAGAGCACCTGCGCGGGCACGAGCGGCGTGCCGCCCTCGCGGAGCGTCACGACGGGGGTCGTGCCGGAGACGGGAAGACGGTCCCGGTACTCCTCGATGATTCCGCGCCATTGGTGGGTCATTGCTGACTACTCCCCTTCAACCCGCATGATGCTGGCGACACCACGCACGGTGTCGAGATTCCGCAGCGCCTCGACGGTGCCGGTGAGGGCGGCGTCGGGCGCGCGGTGGGTGACGACGACGAGGGATGCCTCGCCGTCTTTGCCCGTCTGACGGACCGTATCGATCGATACGCCGTGCTCGGCGAAGACCGTCGCGACCTGGGCGAGGACACCCGGCTTGTCGGCTACGTCGAGGCTGATGTGGTAGCGCGTGACGACCGCGCCCATGGAGCTCACGGGCAGCTGGGTGTACGCGGATTCGCCGGGCCCGGTGGCCTCGGCGAGCTTGTTGCGGCAGACGGCCACCAGGTCGCCGAGAACGGCGGACGCGGTGGGAGCGCCGCCCGCGCCGGGACCGTAGAACATGAGCTGTCCGGCGGCCTCGGCCTCGACGAACACGGCGTTGTACGCCTCGCGCACGGACGCCAGCGGATGGCTGAGCGGAATCATCGCGGGGTGCACGCGCGCGGTGACGGAACCGCCGTCGGCGGCCCGCTCGCAGATGGCGAGCAGCTTGATGGTGCAGCCCATGCGCTTCGCTGACGCGAAGTCGGCGCCGGTCACCTCGGTCATGCCCTCGCGGTAGACGTCGTCGAGACGCACGCGCGTGTGGAAGGCGATACCGGCGAGGATCGCGGCCTTGGCCGCGGCGTCGAAGCCTTCGACGTCGGCGGTCGGGTCGGCCTCGGCATACCCGAGGGCGGTCGCCTCGTCGAGCGCTTCCTGATAGCCGGCGCCGGTGGTGTCCATGGCGTCGAGGATGAAGTTGGTCGTGCCGTTCACGATGCCGAGGACGCGGTTGACCTTGTCGCCGACGAGGGACTCGCGCAGCGGCCGGATCAGCGGGATCGCACCGGCGACGGCAGCCTCGTAATAGAGGTCGCGGCCGTGCTCCTCGGCGGCGGCGTGCAGGGCGGCGCCGTCCTGCGCGATGAGCGCCTTGTTGGCGGAGACGACGGAGGCACCGTGCTCGAAGGCGGTGGTGATGAGGGTCCTGGCAGGCTCGATCCCCCCGATGACTTCCACCACGACATCAATGTCACCGCGTTTGACCAGCGCGGTCGCGTCCGTCGTGACCAGTGAAGGATCGATTCCGTCCCGCACCTTCGACGGACGGCGGACGGCGACCCCGGCGAGCTCCACCGGGGCACCGATCCGGGCCGTGAGGTCGTCGGCGTGCGTCGTCATGATGCGCGCCACCTCTGAGCCGACAACCCCACAGCCCAGCAGCGCCACCTTCAGCGGACGCGTACGCATCATCCGACCTCACTTCTCATACATCTACGTTGGGACCAGTCTCACCCACCGGATCGCGGTTTCTATCCACGGTCCGGATGGTGAGACAACTATTTCACTGGCCGATACTCTGCCAGCGGCCGCTTCCCGGCCGATTTTTCCTCAGCCGACGTCGAGACGCAGGAGATCTTCCTCCGTCTCGCGCCGGACGATGACCCGCGCCTGTCCGTCGCGCACGGCGACGACCGGCGGACGCAGGGCGTGGTTGTAGTTGCTCGCCATGGAACGGCAGTACGCGCCGGTCGCGGGCACGGCGATCAGATCGCCGGGAGCGAGGTCCGCCGGAAGGAACGCGTCCTTCACCACGATGTCCCCGCTCTCGCAGTGCTTGCCGACGACGCGCACGAGCATGGGCTCGGCGTCCGACTCACGCGAGACGAGCGCGACGCTGTACTCGGCGTCGTAGAGCGCGGTACGGATGTTGTCGGACATGCCGCCGTCGACGGAGACGTAGGTACGCAGTCCTTCGAGCGGCTTGACGGTGCCGACCTCGTAGAGGGTGAAGGCGGTGGGGCCGACGATGGCGCGGCCCGGCTCGACGGAGATACGGGGGGTCCGCAGGTTCGCGGCCTCGCACTCACGCGTCACGATCTCGCCGAGCGCCTTGGCGATCTCGTGCGGCTCGCGGGGGTCGTCCTCCGAGGTGTAGGCGATGCCGAGCCCGCCGCCGAGGTCGATCTCGGGCAGCTCGACGCCGTGCTCGTCCCGCACCTCGGCGAGCAGCTGGACGACGCGCCGCGCGGAGACCTCGAACCCGGCCATGTCGAAGATCTGCGACCCGATGTGCGAGTGCACGCCGATGAGCTCGAGACCGTCGAGCTTCAACGCCCGCCGCACGGCCTCGGCGGCCTGTCCCCCGGCGAGCGCGATGCCGAACTTCTGGTCCTCGTGGGCGGTGGCGATGAACTCGTGGGTGTGGGCCTCGACGCCGACGGTCACGCGGATCTGCACGCGCTGGCGGACACCGAGCCGGTCGGCGATGTGCGCGACACGCACGATCTCCTGGAAGGAGTCGAGGACGATGCGCCCGACACCGGCGGTAACGGCCCGCTCGATCTCGTCCTCGGTCTTGTTGTTTCCGTGGAAGGCGATGCGGTCGGCGGGCATGCCGGCGGCGAGCGCGGTGGCGAGCTCGCCGCCGCTGCACACGTCGAGGTTGAGCCCCTCTTCGTGCAGCCACTTCACGACCGCCCGCGAGAGGAACGCCTTGCCCGCGTAGAAGACATCGGCGTCGGACCCGAAGGCGCCGCGCCAGGCGTGGCAGCGGGCGCGGAAGTCGGCCTCGTCGAGGAAGTAGGCGGGGGTGCCGAACTCCTCGGCGAGTCGCGTGACCTCGATCCCGCCGACGGTGACGACACCGTCGGCGTTACGGCCGACGGTCTGCGCCCACACCTTGGGGTCGAGGGTGTTCAGGTCATCGGCCGGGGCGGTGTAGTGCCCTTCGGGCAGTACGTCGGCGTGGCGGGGCCCGGCGGGGTGTGCGGAACGGCTCATGTCGCAGTCGTCTCTCTCACTTCATTCACGTCTGTCTTCACGTGTCACAAGTACTCGGGGGCGCTGATGCCGAGCAGGGACAGGCCGCCTGCGAGCACCGTCCCGGCGGCTTCGGCGAGCGCGAGCCGGGCGCGGTGGGCGGCCAAGGGTTTCTCGTCGCCGAGCGGCAGGACGGCGGCCTGGAAGCCGAGGAGGGCATCGGCGGTGTCGACGAGATGCCGGGCAAGGCGGTCGGGCGCGTGGTCCTTGCCTGCGGCGGCCAGGACGCGGGGGTGGGCGGACAGTGCGTCGAGGAGGTCGCGGGTTTCCACGGCTATGCCGTCGGCCGTGTCGCCGGGCTCACCGGTGAAGCCGAGGGCGGCGGCGTTGCGGGTGAGGGCCCGGCTGCGGGAGTAGGCGTACCGCACGCGGAAGAGAGGGTTGCTCGCGCGCTGGACCAGGTGCTCTTCGCTGATGCGGGGCCGGTCGTGAGCGGCAGCGCTGAGGAGGGCCCAGCGGGCGGCGTCACGGCCGAGGAAGGTGGGGTCGGCCGGGGCGGGGACGGGCCGGAGGGTCTTGAGGGGGGTGGGGGGCGTCCCGTACGCGTCGACCCGCACGCCGAGGGCGGCGGCCCAACCGGCGTCGGGGGCCTCTTCACAGGTGCTCCTGACGAGGGCGCCTTGGGAGACGAGGATGCGGCGGAGGGAGTCGGCGAGGACGGCGGCGCGGACTTCGCGGGGGAAGTGGAGCTGGTGGGGCTCGCTGGAGCCGGGGCGGGCGTGTCCGTAGGAGGCACCGCGGGTGAGGATCTCTCGTACGAGTCCGGCGCTGCCGCCGCTGTTCCCGTGGCCGGCTTCGCTGCCCTCGCCGCCCCGGTCGAGTGTGATGTTGAGGAAACCGGGCCCGGTGATGTCGATGGCCGCGATGCCGGGCTCCCCGGCGAGCCGCGGGGACAGCACTTCGGCGACCTGCCGGGGCGAACGCCCGGCGGCGCGGGCGACCTGCAGGGCGACGTTGGTGGCGTAGTCCCCGCACCCACCGGGCCGGGACCGCTCGACGACAACCCTCCGGGCCAGGCCTTCGCCCCCCGGCTCCCCCAGGTCACCAAGGCCACTGAGCTCCCCGTCATCAACGGCACCGCGCATGGCGCGCAGCACGGTGCGGGAGAGCTCGACGGGGGTCACGGGTCAAGCGTATGGGAGGAGGGGGGTGGGGACGCGACCTGGTTTCCCGGATGGTCCGGGATGTGGACGGGCCGGTGGCCGTCGGTTGCCGCGGCCGGTCTGCGCGCTCCGTCGTCGGCTTACCCGGCTCCGGGGTCGGCTTGTTCCGGTCAGCCGCCGGGGCGGCCGGCGCGTTCGGCCTCTCCGGCGGCCCCGCGTTCACTGCCGAGGGCACCACGCCCGCTCTCGCCGCCGCCATCCCCGCGTTCCATCAACTGCCGTACTATCCCGACCAGTTCGGAGGGTTCGAAGGGCTTGGCCAGAAACGCGTCCACCCCCACCTCGAGACCGCTCTCCACCTCGTACTGAGTGCAGGCACTGACGATGACGATGGGCAGATGCCGGGTCCGCGGATCGGAGCGCAGCCGAGCGGCGGCCCGCAGCCCGTCGAGGCGGGGCATCACCACGTCGAGGGTGACGACATCGGGTCTGACCTGGTTCACCACGTCCAGGCATTCGGCACCATCAGCCGCGGTCACGACCTCGAAGCCCTCCAGCTCGAGGTTGACCCTGATCAGTTGCCGGATGACCTTGTTGTCGTCCACAACAAGCACGCGGCCGGACATGCCTGACACAACTCGAGAGTAGGTCCGCGCCCGCCGCCGCGTCCGGGTTTTCCCCACTTCCGCCCCGTGCGGGGGCGCGCGCGGGGAACGTGCGGGCAGCCGGGGGTGACCTCTGGGACGGGGGGTGCGGATGCGACGGCCCCCACGGCCATGGAGTGCGGAAATACCTGTTCATGGGGAGCCGTTAGGAGCTGGTAGGGTTCTACCCGTCGACGCGCAAACAGCGCTGACACGCCCCCGTAGCTCAGGGGATAGAGCAACGGCCTCCGGAGCCGTGTGCGCAGGTTCGAATCCTGCCGGGGGCACTCGCCTAAAGCCAGTACAGATCATGTGCTGAGCAGGGCGGATGCCGATCAGAGAGAGCGGGAGTCAGTCTTACTGGCTCCCGCTCTTTTCGTTGTCCGGCAGCAGCGGGCGCATGAAGGTGCGGTCGTAGCGCAGTACGCAGCCGCTCTCGTCCCTGATCCGGTCCGCCTCGATGAACTCGGCGTCCTTGCCGAACAAGGTCCTGTACTCCTCGTAGGCCGCGAGGCTGGGGAAGCTGAACAGGGCGAGAGCCTTGTCGCTGGCCCCCTCGGCCGGCAGGAAGTATCCGTGGTGCGTGCCGCCGTGTTTGTCCACCAATTCCATCCAGCGGCGACCGAATCGCTCGAACGACTCGGTTTTGGCCGGATCGATCACGTACTCGACCACGCAAGTAATCATGATCCGAGGCTAACGCGCCATCAGGAGACGGTCATCAGGAGACAGCAGGGCCGGCCGGTGGAACCGGGCTGCACAGTCGCCAAGATGCCGGTGGTGCTAGGGTTTTCGCCTGATCATCAGGAGGCTCGCTGTGGGTAGTCAAACCGACATCATCAAGGACGATGCCGTACCAACTATCCCAGAACCGACGACCTTCAAGGTGGTCGACCTCTTCTCCGGTGGCGGCGGGATGAGTTTTGGATTCCACGCTCATCCGCACTTCGAGGTGATCGGCGCCGCCGACGCGCAGCTGGGAAAGCCGAGCAGCCCCAGGGGTTCTCTGGCCTGCAACTCCACCTATGAATCGAATATCGGGATCACTCCGGTTGAAACCGATCTGGGCGCAGTCGATCCCGAAGCGCTGCGGAAATCCATGGGTGTGACCTCGCCGATCGATATCCTGTCGGCCTGCCCGCCGTGCACGGGGTTCTCTCGCACCAACGCCAAGAATCATCTCGAGGATGACAAAAGGAACAGCCTGGTCGGCCGTACCATCGTCTTCGTCGATGCTTTCCGGCCCAAGGTTCTTGTCATGGAGAATGCCAGAGAGCTTCTTCAGGGGCGGTGGGCCCATCATTTCGATATTCTCCGGGCGGATCTTGAGGCGCGTGGTTATACCGTTCATGCGCAGAATCACGTTCTGAACAAGTTCGGGCTTCCGCAGGTCCGTGAGCGGGCGCTCGTCATCGCCGTTGCCCCGGGATATGACCTCCGTACGCTCGAAGACGCTTGGGCCGGTCGTTCCCTGACGCAGGAAGCCACCACCGTACGGCGCGCTCTTGACGGAGTGCCCGCGATCAATGCCGGTGAAGCGCATCCCGGGGACGAAGCGCACGCCTCCCCCAGCTTCCACTCGCCGGCGACGCTCGGGCGTCTCCAGAAGATCCCGCACGACGGAGGGTCCTGGCGAGACCTTCTGGACGTACAGGGCGGCAATGACTTCCTGACGCCCGCCATGGTCAAGTCCGTGAACAAGGGAGACTTCGGGAGCTTTCCCGACGTGTACGGACGCATGGCCTGGGACCGGCCCGCGCCCACCATCAAGCGGGAGTGCGCGCACGTGGGGAACGGGCGCTACTCCCACCCCACGGAGAACCGGCTGTGCTCGGTCCGGGAGCTCGGGATCCTCAACGGGTTCCCGCGGACCTACAAGTTCGAGGGAACCAGCCTCAGCAACAAGTACCGGCACATCGGCGACGCCGTTCCGCCCCTGGTCAGCTACCAGCTCGCCTCCGTATGCCGCTGGATCCTGACCGGGGAACGACCGAGCGTCAGCGATCTCATCCTGCCGGGGACGCATCTGAGCCCCGCTGACATTCAAGAGACCGACACCGCCGATTCCCCGGCCCCGCAGGTGCAGGAATGCGTCGCCGCCTGAATTGCGGACCTTCCCGCACGTTTCACGTTTCACGTTTGTCGATCTTCCTATAAGGACCGCGATGAATAGTGCCGCACCGAATGAGCTGCTTGCGGGAATGGCGCAGCTCGACGACCGTCAAGCGCACGTCGTGCAAGGTGTGGTGGCCCAGGTTCAGGGGTCCGCTGATGCCGGAGACACCTATGCATTGCTGGTGAAGTGCAATGAACCCCAGCTTCGGCAGATTCGGAATATCGTCGATGCGATGCTTCGGCCCGTCACTGAGTCGATAAATCCGGAGAGCAATCTGGTCTCCCATTTGTTCTCTGCCGAGTTCAAGGCCCGCCTGCAGGCTCATCACGGGACGCACACCACGCCGCTCGACCGGCTGGCGTTCGAGAACGCACTCGCGGCCTCCTGTGGCGTCGAAGGCATGGTCGTCGAATTGGCACCCAGCAAGACCACTCGGTTCTGGGATCTTCGGGTGGACGGCGATCAGTTCTCCGCCAAGAGCACGAGCGCCAAAGGCATCAAGCTGCATGAGCTGCACACCTCGAAGCTGAGCGAAGGTGCCTGGATTCAGGATTGCCGGTCGGCGCGGATGCGGTACGACGGCACGATGAAGCTCTTCGACGAGTTCCTGGCGGCGGTTCAGCGCTGGATCGTGCTGCGCGCATTCAAGCTCAGGAGCGACCCGGGCACCCTGGTCTACGAGCTGGTCGAAGTTCCGATGTCACTCGTCGCCGCCGTCAAAGATCTCGGTGTCCAGGATTTTTCGTCCGACTCGCCTCGCATAGACGTGCACGACGAAGCCGGACTGACGTTGCAGCTTGTCCTCGATCGCAGCGACTCGAAGGTCACCATCCAGAAGATCCCCAAGCAGCGCTGCATTGTGCACGGGACCTGGAAACTCGAAGGTGACTACTCGGGACCGGTGATCGCGGGGTGACGGGACGGGTGCGGGCGGCGCGTGCCTAGCCGCGGTCGATCCGCGGGAGCTCGTACGTTCCGTTGAAGATCGCTGCTTGCGGTGTGTACATCCGCAGGACCGGGCGGAAGCGGCCGGTCGGGGTGGGGAGCCAGTTGGCGGCCGTCTTGTCGTCCGCGGGGCGTTGCTGCTGGAGGTGGACGGTCAGGGAGCCGTCGTCGGCGTAGGCAAGGCCCGGGGTGCGGTCGCCGATGGAGTAGCGGTCGGCGGGGTTGGGGACCAGGTGGTGGTCCGGCGCGTCGTACATCGTGAGTGACCAGAACGCGTCCACCGGCGGGGGCTTCTCGAAGCGCAGGGTGTAGGGCTGCTCGCCCTCCAGGGGGTTCCCGTCGGCGTCGGTCGATGTCATCGCGTACGCCGCCTCGTAGCCGTGTTTGCCCCAGAGGGCGGTGTGGGCCGACGTGGCGCGCAGCAGGTGGGCCGCATCGCGGTCCGTGCAGATCCAATGAGGGTCTTTGAGCGTGCCCACCTCGAAGTGGTCCGCGTTGTAGTCGTAGGCGTGGTAGCTGAGCTGCCAGGTGTTCTGCTGTTCGTGGTCCCCGTCGGTCGATGCGTGCTCGACCTTCGCCCTCGCCGCGGTGAATCCCGCGCGCAGCGCTTCGGCGAGCTCCGGTTCCGGGTGCGCGTACGGACTCTGTGCGTCCAACAGGCCCAGCGGGGCGAAGCGTTGCTGGTACGCCGTCTCCGCCGGTGCCGGCGGGAAGGCCGCCATCCTGATCCGCAGCTTCTCGTAGAAGAGCAGTTCCGGTTCGTCGTCGGAGATGTACGTGTGGGTCGGCAGGCCGCGGGGCTCTTCGGAGGCCGTCCAGAACGGCTCCAGGTGGGTGTCCTCCTGGAGTGCGTGCACCGCCGCCACGTCGTCCGGTCCCGTACAGGCCCACCGCCCCACGATCGTCGCCACCTCGGTCGGCACGGCGATCCGGGTGGCGCCCGGCGGGACCTCCTCGTCCCAGCCGGGCGGCGTGAGCAGGAAGCTGGCCTCGCCGGTGCCGGTGGCGCGGCGTCCCACGTACGCGAAGTTGTTGGTCCACGCGTCCACGAACTGCAGGACGTAGTAGCGGCCGCCGGTCTCCGGCACGGTCAGGAGCAGGGCTCCGCCCGACAGGTCCAGGTGCGCGATCGAGTAGACGGTGTCGCGGTTCGCGTCCACGAGAGTGTCGTCGGGGCCCGGGAGCTTGCCGCCGTGACTGAATTCGTTGAACGGCGCGGGGGGTACCGAGCCCATGCCCTTGCGCGAGAAGCGGTCGACTTCGTCGAGGTTGCGCACCATCGGGTAGCCGTAGATGTACGCCTCGGCCGCCAGCGCCTGGAGATCGGTCGTGCCGTCGGTCATGCGCGCCGCCTTCTCGTGATCAAGGATTTACGGACATCGTCGGCCCACCGGGGTGCTCCCGCCACTCTTGCCGCCTGCGCGGCGTGGCGTGGCTCGGCGTGGCTGCGTCACTCGGGGGCGGGCGGGGGTGTCTGGTCTCCGTAGCGGCGTTCGAACTTGGCGACCTGGCCCTCGGAGTCCACCACTCGGGCCCGGCCCGTGTAGAAGGGGTGGCTCTCGGAGGAGATCTCCACGTCCACCAGGGGGTACGTCTCGCCGTCGTCCCACTCGATGGTCTCGTTGCTCTCCGCGGTGGAGCGGGTGAGGAAGGCGTAGCCCGCCGAGCGGTCCCTGAAGACCACCGGGCGGTAGTTGGTGTCCTTCTCGTCCTTAGTCATTCCTTCAGGGTGGCCGCGTACGGGGGGTGTGGCGAGCCCTGGGGCTCCACGCGGGGTAACTCCGGTGCCTCAAGCCGAAGAGGTTCTCTTCTTCGCAGGCGTTGTCTTCTTCGCGGGCGTCGCCTTCTTCGCGGCTGCCTTCTTCGCGGTCGTCTTCTTGGCCGGGGACTTCTTGGCCGGTGCCTTCTTCGCCCTGCCCTCCAACGGCGTCACCTTCGCCACCCCTCCGCCCGGCCTGCCCGTCTTCGCCGCGCGGACGCTGCTCTCCAGTGCGGCCATCAGGTCGATCACCTTGCCGCCGGCGGCGTCCGAGGCGTCCGGCGCCGGTTCCGTGGGGCCCGCGCCCTCGGCCTTCGCGGTGACCAGTTCCTCCACCGCCGTGCGGTAGTCGTCGTGCAGGGAGGCCATGTCGACCTCCCCCAGCGTGTCCATCAGCGCGTCCGCCAGATCCAGCTCCGCGTCCCGCACCCTGACCTGGGAATCCGGGGCCACACCCTCCGACGTACGGATCTCGTCCGGCCACAGCAGCCCGTGCATCGCGATCACGTCGTCCACCACGCG
The DNA here is from genome assembly GCF_053606765.1 of Streptomyces sp. NPDC055189. Lineage (NCBI taxonomy): Bacteria > Bacillati > Actinomycetota > Actinomycetes > Kitasatosporales > Streptomycetaceae > Streptomyces > Streptomyces sp. NPDC055189. Next base: position 34,667 of record NZ_JBSGSG010000040.1, on the reverse strand, counting down.
CAGCATCCCCAGGCGCTCCCGCCCCCGCAGCGCGAACCTGGCGACCGCCACCTTGCCGCTTCGCTTCAGCGCCTCCCGCAGCAGCGTGTACGGCTTCGTCGCGGGCACTCCGTTGGCCGACAAGTAGTACGCCGTGTCCATCTGCATCGGGTCGATCCGGTCCGCCGGCACGAAGGCGACGATCTCGATCGTCTTGGCCGTCGGAATCGGCAGCGCGGCCAGATCCTCGTCCGTGATCGGGATGATCGCCCCGTCCGCGTCCTCGTACCCCTTGCCTATCTCGGCGGACGTGACCTCCCGCTCCTCCAGCTCGCACACCTTGCGATAGCGGATCCGGCCGCCGTCCTCCACATGGATCTGCCGGAAGGAGACCGAGTGGTTCTCGGTGGCGTTCATGAGCTTGATCGGGATGCTGACCAGGCCGAAGGAGATCGCACCGTTCCATATGGATCGCACGTCGGGCACCTTCCAGCAGCCGGGCTCGGATTTACGGTGGTTCATCCGTATTCGTGGGATTCTCATCGTATGACGCCGATCACCGAGGTGGAGGGGCGGCGGCTGTCCCTCAGCAATCTCGACAAGGTCCTCTACACCGCATCGGGCTTCACCAAGGGCGAGATGCTGCACTACTACGCCAGTACCGCCGAGGCCCTCCTCACCCATCTGCGCAACCGGCCCGTCTCCTTCCTGCGCTTCCCGGACGGACCGGACGGCCAGCGCTTCTTCGCCAAGAACGTGCCGCCGGGCACCCCCACCTGGGTGCACACCGCCGAGGTGCCGCGTTCGGAGGGAGACGTACGGCAGATCGTCGTGAACGATCTGGCCTCCCTGATGTGGGCGGCCAATTTCGTGACCGAGTTCCACACCCCGCAGTGGCAGGCGGACGCCCCGGCCATGGCCGACCGGCTCGTCCTGGACCTCGATCCGGGCGCCCCCGCCACCGTCGTCGAGTGCTGCTGTGCGGGCCTCTGGCTGCGCGAACGGCTCGAAGCGGACGGCCTGGACGTGTACGCGAAGACCTCAGGATCCAAAGGGCTGCATCTGCTCTGCCCGCTGGCGCCGACGCCGTCCGAGGAGGTCACCGCGTACGCGAAGGAGCTCGCCAAGGAGGCCGAGGCCGAGCTGCCCGCCCTGGTCGTCCACCGGATGACGCGCAGCCTGCGCCCCGGCAAGGTCTTCGTCGACTTCAGCCAGAACGCCGCGTCGAAGACGACCGCCACCCCCTACACCCTCCGCGCCCGCGAGGAGCCGACCGTCTCCACCCCCGTGACGTGGGAAGAGGTCGAGGCGTGCGGCGACCCGGCCGACCTTGTCTTCCTGGCCGGCGACATCGCGGCCCGTCTGGAGGAGTACGGGGATCTGCTGGAGCCGCTCACCGATCCGGACCGGGCCCGTCCCCTCCCCCGCACGGCCGCTACATGATCGCCCCGCCCCTCCGGGCCGCCCTCGCCGAATCCGTCACCGCGCTGCCGCAGGGCGACGGCTGGGCGTACGAGCCGAAGTTCGACGGTCACCGGCTGATCGTCTTCGCCGACGGCCACCGCGTGCGGCTTCAGGCCCGTTCCGGGCGGCTGGTCACCACCGCGTTCCCCGACCTCGCCGAGGCGGCGAAGCAGCTGCCGGACGGGACTGTCCTCGACGGCGAGGTGGTCGTCTGGGCCGACGGCCGCATCGACTTCGCCGCCGTCCAGCGCCGCGCCGCCGGCACCCGCGCGCACGCCACGCACCTCGCGCGTACGCTCCCCGCTTCGTACGCCGCCTTCGATCTGCTCGCCGACCGGGGCGAGGACTGCCGCGCCCTGCCCTACGAGGAGCGGCGCGTACGCCTCGTACGCCTGCTGGAACCGCTCGGGCCGCCGCTCCAGGCCGTACCGATGACGACCGACCGCGAACTGGCCCTGACCTGGTACGAGACCCTGCCCGCCACCGGCATCGAGGGACTGGTGGTCAAACGGCTCGACGGGACCTACCGGGGCGGCGTCCGGGCCTGGCAGAAGCTGCGGCACAGCGACACGCGGGACGCGGTGGTCGTCGGGTTCACCGGGAGCAGGGGCCGTCCGCAGGCGCTGGTGCTCGTCCTGCCGGGGGACGGCACGCCCGTGGTGTCATCGCCGCTCGGCCCCGCGCTGCGGACAGCGGCCGGGGCGGCGCTGCCGGAGGCCAGGGGCGAGGGGACCGCGACCGCCATCGGGATCGGCGAGGTCACGTACGCCGCGCTGCCGGCCGAGCCGCCCGTCACGGTGGAGGTGCGGCAGAACACGACCCGGCATGCGACCGCGGTGGTCGTGCGGTTCCGCTGAGGTGCCGGGAAACGCCCGGGAAACACCCTCCGGCACCAACGTGACCGACATCACGTCTAATCAAGTTTGACTACTGGCGCGATCGAGCATAACTTTCTCTGCGCACCCGAAGTAGTCAAACTTGATCAGGAGTCTGTATGACCGTTCTGCCCGAGACCGGATACGTCCCGACCGACGAGGACCGCGCGAGCCTGGCCGCCTGGTTCGCCGAGTACGACGCCCACAGCGCGAGGCGCGACGTGGAGCGCATGGCCGACCTGGCCGTCTTCCCGCTCAACCTGGTCAGCGACGACTCCGCGGGCGGCGGGCGCTCCGCGCAATGGGGCCGGGAACAGTTCGTCGCGACGATGACGCACGTGATGGGGGACGGGAGCGAGGACATCACCTTCGAGTCCACGCGCACGCCCGTCTTCCTCTCCCCCGCCATGGCCGTCGTCTTCACCGACTCGGTGATGACCGCGAACGGCGAGACCCAGCAGTTGCGCTACGCCGACATCCTGCTGAAGCGGGGCGGTGCCTGGGCGTTCCAGACCATGATCCAGAGCGGCTGGGGCGACAACCTGTGACCCTGCCCTAGACGCGCAGCCACGTGTGCCGGTCGCGTGCCATCGCGTGCAGCGCCTCGACATCGGCCGGTTTCAGTACGCCGCCGGTGGCCGCGAGGGCCGATACCTCGCCGTCGCGCACGATCCGCACCTCGCGCGGCGGTGCGGTGACGTCGAGGGCCGTCGCCCCGGACAGGGCGAGGACCGGGCGGATCTCGGCGGTCAGCGCGAAGGACGCCCGGTCGGCGGCGGCGCGGATCTCCCTCAGGAGTGGACGCGGGTCCGCGCGGCCGACCGCGATCATCGGGTCGGCGACGCGGACCCGCTGCTTGCGGGCGGGGAGAGTGTGGACGCTGAACAGACCGCCGGGGCCGATCAGGAGGTGATGCATGCGGGCGCCGCCCGGCAGCGGCACCGAGTGCAGGGTGTGCCAGCCCGCGCCTTCGAGGCCGTCGAGCACCTCGCCGATGGCCTGCTCGGCGGCGAGCGCGCGCTGCCGCGGATCGGCCCGTAACCGGCGGGCGGGGGCCGGGTCGCGGTCGAGGGCGATCAGGAGGGCCTCGCCGGGGCGGTTCGGGGCCAGGTCGTCATCCGGGTGGAGGGCGAGGCGGGCCAGCTCGGCGGGGGTGGGGACGGGCGGTGGGCCGACCGAGAAGCCGCCGGTCAGGAAGGGGGCCAGGGCCCGTAGGACGGCCTCCCTGTGCTCCTCGCTGAGCAGGTTCACGCGGGACGACTCCCTCTCGTACCACGCGAGGCTCCTGCCGTCCGCGAGGCAGACGTACAGCCGCTCCTGCCCGTGCCGCCGGGCCGGTATGACGCGCAATCCGCTCATGCACCATCACCCCACCGCCCATGGGAGCAGCAAGGACATGCCCGGGGCAAGAAGCCGGGCGTCACGGAGAGAAGTTGAGCCATCGGCGGCGGGACCGCCGAGCCGCAGGGGACGGCGGCTGCGAACCGTGCGCGACCGCGCCTGCGAACCGTGCGTGACAGCGCCCGCGAGCCGTACGCGATACCGCCTGCGACCCGTACGCGACCGCGCCCGCGTGCCATCCGTGACAGCACCGCCCCCGCAGTTACGGCCCGCTGTTACATAGCCGATGAATTGCCGCAATCACGGACATATAGCGTCAGGGATGCCCCTTTTCGCCGCCCCCGCAGCGACCCGCCGCACGGCACCCCCACCCTGGACCCCAGGAGCCCCCGTGAGCACCCCCACCGAAGAAGCCCCGGCCCCTACACCCGCCCCCACCCCCGCAAAGCGCCGCCACCCCGCCCGCATAGCGGCCGCCGCCACCCTCACGGCCGCCCTCGGCTTCGGCCTGATCGCGTGCGGCCAGGGCTCCTCGGACCCCGCGGCCGACGTCAGGGTCGACCACGCCTCCGCCGCACCGGCCGCCGACCCCCGCGCCCCGCTGGAGAAGTCCCGCCCGACCGGCCTGCGGATACCGGCGGCCGGTGTCGACGCCGAGTCGATGCTCGACCTCGGCGTGGGCGCGGACGGCGCCCTCGGCGTACCCCCCGTGGACAAGGCGGACGAGCCGGGCTGGTGGACCGGAGGCGTCACTCCGGGCGAGAAGGGGGCGGCCGTTCTGGTCGCGCACTACGACACCGCGAAGGGGCCCGCGCTGATGAAGAACGTGGCGGAGGTGAGAATGGGGGACGAGATCGAGGTGCCGCGAGCGGACGGGAGTACCGCGACGTTCAAGGTGCGCGAGATTGAACAGGTGGACAAAAAGAACTTCCCCACCCATAAGGTGTATGGGGCGACCGGCCGCCCCGAGCTGCGCCTGCTGACCTGTGGCGGGCCGATCAAGGACGGCCACCGCACCGACAACATCATTCTCTACGCCGACCTCGCGCCGTAAGCCGGAAAGCCGGAAAGCCGGAAAGCCGGAACCCGCAGCGGCGCAACCGAACCAAGCGCCGCAGCCGAGCCGCCACCCCCGTGGCCGCTCCGCCGGCAGGCAGGAGTGCAGTGCACCGCAGCCGTCCCGCGCTCGCAGCGGGCCTCGTCCTGTCCGCAGCCCTGCTGGCCGGCGGCTGCGGCGACCCGGGCGACCTGCGCGGCGCGGGCACGACACCCACCGCCGAGGCACCCACCCGCCTGTGGCCGAAGCTGCCGCCCCCGTCCGCGCCCGCCGAGGACTACGGAACGATAGAGAGCGTGCCGGTCAAGGGCGTGAGCGTGCCGGACGGGGATCTGCACAAGGTGAACCCCGTCGCCGTCGCCAAGGCCGATTTCGACAAGAATCCGGGGATGTACAGCCGCTCCGACGCCGTCTACAAGGCGACCGCCCGGCAACTGGACGCGTGCGACAGCGACCGCACCGGCGACGACGAGTGCCCGGTGCTCAACGCCTACTACCGCGATCTCACCGGCGACGGCAAGGACGACCTGATCGTCGGCATCCGGCTTGCGAAGGGGCACGCCGAGAACCTCGACATCCGCGCCTACGCCCTGGAGAAGGGGCAGCTCACGCAGATCATGGAGATGGGGGACGCGGTGCTCGGCGTCGAGCTCGCCGGGCACGAGGTGATAGTCCGCGCCGTGTCCGGCATGCAGGGGTACGAGTACCGCACCGTCTGGTCCTGGGACTCCCACCAGAAGACGATGCTGCCGACGACCGACGAGATCGTACGGTCCCCGGACGCGCCGTCCGGCAAGCCCTCGCGCAAGCCGTCCCGCAAGCCCGAACCCGCGGGCAGCGTCCGCCCCGCCCCCTCCGTGAGCGAGAGCCCGTGAGCCACCGGCTGCCGCGCGGGCCGCGGCTCCCCGCCTGGACGGCGACGCTGACCTGGAAGGCAGCGCTCTTCATCACCGTCATGTGCTGCGCGCTCGCCGCGCTGCTCGGCGCCCTCGTCCATGTCTCGGTGACCAACCAGACCGTGGGCCAGGCCCGCGACCACGCACTCACCCGGCTCGACGACGCCACCGAGGCGTACGAGGCGGGCGACGACCTCGGCCACGGGGCCGGGATCGACCCGGCGGGGCTTCCCTCGCGACTGCGGGAACTCGCGGTCGGCGGGGAGCGCGGCACGATGGTCGACACACAGGACTCCCGGCCGACGATGTGGGCCGCGGGTCCCACCACGGACCGGCGCGCCATCGCCGTCCAGGTCGACTACGCGCAGGGCGCCCGCACCATCGACGGACTCGACCGGGCGATCCTCGGCTCTTCGGTCCTCGCGATCGGGGCGACGCTCCTGGTCGGGGCGTTCGCCGTGACGCGCGTGACGCGGCGCCTGCACCAGACGGCCCGGGTGGCGCGCCGGATCAGCGCGGGCGACCTCGACGCCCGCGTGAACGATCCGCGCACCCGCGAGCCGTCCCGCAGCCAGGACGAGGTGGCGGCGGTCTCCGGCGCCCTCGACACGATGGCGTCCTCGCTGCAGGGCAAGCTCCAGAGCGAGCAGCGGTTCACGGCGGACGTGGCGCACGAGCTGCGCACGCCGCTGACCGGCCTGCACGCGGCGGCCGAGCTCCTTCCGCCGGGGCGTCCCACGGAGCTGGTGCGCGACCGGGTCGCCGCTCTGCGCACCCTGACCGAGGACCTTCTGGAGATCTCCCGGCTCGACGCGAAGAGCGAGCACGTGGACCTGGACGACCACCATCTCGCCCCACTGGCCGAGCGTGCGGCGCGGGGTTCGGGAGTCGGTGCCGAGCTGGTCGTCGTACGCGATGCCTGCGTTCTCACCGACCGGCGGCGCCTGGAGCGGGTGCTCGGCAATCTCATCGCCAACGCGGACAAGCACGGGCGGCTGCCCATCGTCCTCACCGTCGACGGGCCCGTGGTCTCGGTGCGCGATCACGGCGACGGATACCCCGATTACCTGGTGGAACACGGGCCGCAGCGGTTCCGCACGGAGGGGACGTCGCGCGGGCACGGGCTCGGTCTGACGATCGCGCTGGGCCAGACGGCGGTGCTCGGCGCGCGGCTCACGTTCACGAACGCGCCGGACGGCGGAGCGGTGGCGACGCTGACGCTGCCGTACGAGGAGGCGGCCGGGGACGGCGGCAGGGGCTCCGACGGAGCTGCCTGAGGGGCGGTTTGACGCCGCGTGACCTTTTGCGCGCTCAGCGCGCCGATTTTAGTGTGCGAATTGCGGCTTATGACCTGAATCCCAAGGCCCGGCGCCGCATCGCATCCGCCCTTCCCCAGAGGAGGCCCTCATGTCCCTTCGGCCCACCGCGACCAGCACCCGCCTCGGCATACTCGTCGCCGGCGGCGCACTCGCCGCCCTCACCCTCACCAGCCCCTCCGCCGTCGCCGCCGACGACGCCAACAACAACCCGCGCATCTACAAGGGCCGCGTCACCGCCAAGGGCGGACTGCTCCTGCGCACCGCCCCCACCCGTGGCAGCCGCGTCGTCCGCAGCGTGCCGCACGGCAGGATCGTCTCCATCTACTGCAAGACGACCGGCAGCAACGTGAGCGGCAACAACCGCTGGTACCTGCTTACCAACGGCACCTGGGCATGGGGCGCCGCGCACTACATCTCCAACATCGGGCCCGCGCCCCGCTGGTGCTGACGTCTCACCAGCGCACCGTGACATAAGCGGACATCAGGGCCTATCGCTTGCTACGTTCCGGAGCATGACCGGAACAGCGACGGCGCCCCCCTCCGTACCCGCTGTCCGTGTACCCCGGCGCCGTGGCACCGAACTCGCGCTGATCGTCGTGGCCGTACTGCTGTCGGTGTACGGCTACTGCGACGTCGGTCTCGCCAAGAACGGCACCGTCCCGCCCGGCGCCGCCGGTTACGGCGCCGGGCTCGGCGTTCTCGCGCTCCTCGCGCATCTCGCGGTCCGCTTCCGCGCGCCGTACGCCGATCCGCTGCTCCTGCCGATCGCCGTGCTCCTCAACGGCCTCGGTCTCGTCCTGATCTACCGGCTCGACCTGGAGACCCCCGGCGACGAGGCGGCGCCCACGCAACTCGTCTGGTCCACCGTCGGCGTGGCGCTCTTCATCGGCGTCGTGCTCATCCTGCGCGACCACCGGGTCCTCCAGCGGTACGCGTACATCTGCGTCGTCGCCGCCCTGGTCCTGATGATCGTGCCGATCTTCTTCCCGGCCGTGAACGGCGCCCGGATCTGGATCAGGATCGGCGGATTCTCCATCCAGCCGGGCGAGTTCGCGAAGATCCTGCTCGCGATCTTCTTCGCCAGCTATCTCTCCGCCAATCGCAACGCGCTCGCGTACACCGGCCGTACGGTCTGGAAGCTGACGAAGCTCCAGCTGCCGACCGGGCGCGTGCTCGGGCCGATCGTCGCGATCTGGCTGCTCAGCGTCGGCGTGCTCGTCCTGGAGCGGGACCTCGGCACCTCGCTGCTCTTCTTCGGGCTCTTCGTGATCCTGCTGTACGTCGCCACCGGCCGCATCGGCTGGATCGCGGTCGGCCTGGTGCTCGCCGGGGTCGGCGCGTACACGGTGGGCTCGCTCGAACCCCATGTGCACGGCCGGGTCGAGGACTGGCTGCACCCCTTCGCCTCCATCGACGCGGGCGAGGGGCCCAACCAACTGGCGCAGTCGCTGTTCGCGTTCGCGGCCGGCGGGATGCTCGGCACCGGGCTCGGCCTCGGGCACTCCATCCTCATCGGCTTCGCCGCCAAGTCCGACTTCATCCTGGCGACGGCGGGCGAGGAGCTCGGCCTCGCGGGGCTCGCGGCGATCTTCCTGCTCTACGCGCTTCTGGTGGAGCGCGGCTTCCGGGCGGGGCTCGCCCTGCGGGACTCCTTCGGGCGGCTGCTCGCGGTCGGGCTCGCCTCGATCGTCGCCCTTCAGGTGTTCGTGATCGCGGGCGGCGTGACCGGGCTCATCCCGCTGACCGGCATGGCGATGCCCTTCCTCGCGCAGGGCGGCTCCTCCGTCGTCACCAACTGGATCATCGTGGCGCTGCTCATCCGGGTCAGCGACTCGGCGCGCAGCCAGCCGGTGGGGCCCGCCGAGCCGGCGGAGGGGGCCACGTGACCAGGTACATCCGGCACGCCGCCGCGTCCTGCGCCCTGCTGCTCATCGCCCTGCTCGTGAACGCGACCCGCGTGCAGGTCGTCCAGGCCGGGCGCTTCGACGACAACTCCGCCAACCGCCGCCAGGCCATCACCCGCTTCGGCCAGCCGCGCGGCGACATCATGGTCGACGGCCGCCCGGTCACCGGGTCCAAGGACACCGGGGAGCAGCTCCGCTATGAACGCACGTACAAGAACGGCCCGTTGTACGCCCCGGTGACCGGCTACGCCTCGCAGGTCTACGGCACGGCCCTCCTGGAGAACGCCGAGGACGACATCCTCTCCGGCACCGACCCGATGCTCGCCCCGCTCCCCCTGTGGAACGACATCAGCCGCACCCAGAACCCGGGCGGGCAGGTGCGGACCACGATCAGGGCTGCCGCTCAGCAGGCCGCGTACGCGGGGCTCGGCGGCAAGAAGGGGGCGGTCGCCGCGATCGAGCCGTCGAGCGGGAAGATCCTGGCCCTGGTCAGCACCCCTTCGTACGATCCCGAGCGGCTCTCCGGCACCAGTTCGTCGGTGGCGCGGTCCTGGGCCTCGCTGAACCGGAGCTCCGACAAGCCGATGCTGAACCGGGCGATCCGCCAGACCTATCCGCCCGGCTCGACGTTCAAGGTGGTGACGGCCGCGGCGGCCCTCGACGCGGGCACGGTCATGGACCTGGACGCCGACACCAAGTCCCCCGCCCCGTACACCCTGCCCGGCACCAGCACGCAGCTGACGAACGAGGTCGAGGGCTGCAAGAACGCCTCTCTCCGCTATGCCTTCGAGTGGTCCTGCAACACGGTCTTCGCCAAGCTGGGCGCCGACACCGGCCTGAGCGACATGCTGGGCACGGCGCGGAACTTCGGCTTCAACGACAGCGGCCTGAAGATCCCGTCATCGGTGGCGGCGAGCAACTTCGACACGTCCATGGACTCCGCTCAGCTGGCGCTCTCCTCGATCGGCCAGTACGACACGAGGGCGACGCCCCTGCAGATGGCGATGGTCTCGGCGGCGGTGGCCAACGGCGGCTCGGTCGAGTCCCCGCACCTGGTGGACGAGACCACGACCGACGACGGCGACGTGGTGCGCAACACCGGCACCAGCTCCCTGCACCGGGCGATGAACCCGGCCACGGCGATGCAGCTGCGGGAGCTGATGACCGGGGTGGTCGAGGAGGGCACCGGCGGCAACGCGGCGATCCCCGGGGCGACGGTCGGCGGCAAGACGGGCACGGCCCAGCACGGCATCGACAACTCGGGCACGCCGTACGCCTGGTTCATCTCCTGGGCCCAGAAGTCCGGCGAGGCACAGCCCTCCGTGGCGGTGGCCGTGGTGGTCGAGGACGCGGCTGCGGACCGGGGGGACATCAGCGGGGGCGGGAGCGCGGCGCCGGTCGCGAAGGCGGTGATGGAGGCGGTGCTCGCGGGTTCCTGACCCCGGCCCTACTTCCCCTCGCCGGCGGCGATCATGTCCTCGACCTCCGCCACCCGCTCGCCCTCCTCCGCGGCGAACCGCTCGGCGTCCAGCTTCTCGGCGATCTCCTCGTCCTGCGCCATCAGCTGGTCGAGGTTGGCGTTGCCCATCTCGAAGACGCCCATGTCGACGTAGGCCTCCTGGAGCCGCTTGCCCCACAGGCCGATGTCCTTGACGCACGGCACGATGCGGCTGAAGAGCAGCTGCCGGAAGAGGGCGAGGAACTCGGAGTTCTCGCTGCACTCCTCGGCCTCGGCCTTCGGGATGCCGAAGTTCTCCAGGACCTCGACGCCGCGCAGCCGGTCGCGCATCAAGTAGCAGCCCTCGATGACGAATTCCTCGCGCTCGCGCAGTTCCGCGTCGGTGAGCTGTTTGTAGTAGTCGCGCAGGGCCATGCGGCCGAAGGCCACGTGCCGGGCCTCGTCCTGCATGACGTAGGCGAGGATCTGCTTGGGCAGCGGCTTGTCGGTCGTGTCGCGGATCATGCCGAAGGCGGCGAGCGCGAGGCCCTCGATGAGGACCTGCATGCCGAGGTAGGGCATGTCCCAGCGGGAGTCGCGCAGGGTGTCGCCGAGCAGCGACTTGAGGTTGTCGTTGATCGGGTAGAGCATGCCGATCTTGTCGTGCAGGAAGCGGCCGTAGACCTCCGCGTGCCGCGCCTCGTCCATGGTCTGGGTCGCGGAGTAGAACTTCGCGTCGAGGTCGGGGACCGACTCCACGATGCGGGCCGCGCACACCATCGCGCCCTGCTCGCCGTGCAGGAACTGGCTGAACTGCCAGGAGGCGTAGTGCTTGCGCAGCTCACCCTTGTCGCGGTCGGTCATCTTGGCCCAGTGGCGGGTTCCGTAGAGCGACATGGACTCGTCGGGGGTGCCCAGGGGGTCGTACGGGTCGACCTCCAGGTCCCAAGCGATGCGCTTGGCGCCGTCCCACTGCTTGTCCTTGCCCTTCTGGTAGAGGGCGAGGAGCCGGTCGCGGCCCTCGTCGTACTCCCAGCTGAAGCGGGCCGCGCCGGTCGCCGGTATCTGCCAGGTGGTCTCGTCGGGGGCGTGTGTGTACAGCTCGTGAGTGGACACTGACGGCTCCTAGGAAGTGGCCTCGGACTCTCCGTACTCGCCTCGTGCTGCTTTTCGACTGCCTTGTACTAGTTGATAGTTGGCAGGCTCACACGTTCGTAGACGCCCGGTCAACAAGTCGTGCGCAAGGGATTGACGGCCTTGCTGACAGGCAGTCTCATAATTCGTGACCGCCGGTAACTGTGACGACGAGGCAGGGGCAGAGTCATGACGACCATCACGCAGGACGCGGCGATCGAAGGGCTGCGGGACGCTCTGGGAGCGCTCAAGGACCGGGAGCGGGTGGCGGAACGGCTCCTGGAGTCCTCCGCCAAGCACTCCTTCGACCCCGACAAGGAGCTGGACTGGGAGGCCCCCTTCGAGGAGGGCAAATGGTTCTGGCCCCCGGAACTCCTCTCCCTCTACGGCACGCCGATGTGGCGGCGGATGAGCGAGGAGCAGCGCATCGCCCTCTCCCAGCACGAGGCCGCGGCGCTCGCCTCGCTCGGCATCTGGTTCGAACTGATCCTGATGCAGCTGCTCGTACGGCACATCTACGACAAGCCCGCCACGAGCGCGCACGTGCGGTACGCCCTGACCGAGATCGAGGACGAGTGCCGGCACTCGAAGATGTTCGCGCGCCTGATCACGCGCGGGGACACGCCGTACTACCCGGTCAGTACCGTGCACCGGAACCTGGGCCGCCTCTTCAAGACCATCTCGACGACGCCCGGTTCGTTCACCGCGACGCTGCTCGGCGAGGAGATCCTCGACTGGATGCAGCGCCTGACGTTCCCCGACGAGCGCGTCCAGACCCTGGTGCGCGGTGTCACGCGCATCCACGTCGTGGAGGAGGCGCGCCATGTGCGGTACGCCCGTGAGGAGCTGCGCCGCCAGATGGTGACGGCACCCCGCTGGTCCCAGGAATTCACGCGCCTCACCTCCGGCGAGTTCGCCCGCGTCTTCTCCGTCGCCTTCATCAACCCCGAGGTCTACACGAACGTCGGCCTGGACAAGCGCGAGGCCATGGCCCAGGTCAAGGCGAGCGCGCACCGCCGCGAAATCATGCAGACGGGAGCCAAGCGCCTGACTGACTTCTTGGACGACATCGGGGTGCTGCGGGGAGCGGGGCGGCGGCTGTGGAGGAGCTCGGGACTTCTGGCGTAGCGAAGAGGGTACGCAGGGTTCCGGGGCGCTTGTTCGAAAGGGCGGATACGCTTCGAGGCATGACCTCGCCTGCTCCCACCCGCGCGTACCGGCGCCTCAGTGTCGAAGAGCGGCAGCGGCAGCTCAAGGAGGCTGCCCTGTCCCTTTTCGCGGTGCGCGCACCCGACGAGGTCTCCCTCGACGACGTGGCGGAGGCGGCCGGTGTCTCCCGGCCGCTCGTCTACCGCTACTTCCCCGGCGGCAAGCAGCAGTTGTACGAGGCCGCGCTGCGCTCCGCCGCCGACGAGTTGGAGCAGTGCTTCGCCGAGCCGCCCGAGGGGCCGCTCACCCAGCGCCTCGCGAACGCCCTCGACCGCTATCTCGCCTTTGTCGACCAGCACGACGCCGGGTTCAGCGCGCTCCTGCAGGGCGGCAGCGTCGTGGAGACCTCGCGGACGACCGCCATCGTGGACGAGGTGCGCAGGACGGCCGCCGATCACATCCTGGCCCACCTGGAGGTCGTCGGCGCCACGGGCCCGCGGCTGCGGATGACGGTGCGGATGTGGATCACCTCCGTCGAGGCGGCGTCCCTGATCTGGCTCGACGAGGAGAAGCAGCCGCCGCTCGACGAGTTGCGGGACTGGCTGGTCGAGCAGTTCATGGCGGTCCTGGTGGCCTCCGCGGGCCGCGACCCGCAGGCCGCCGAGGCGGTACGGGTGGCGCTGGCCCTGGAGACGGCCGAAGGCCCCGCGGGCTCGCTCGCCCGGCGGGTGCTTCCCGTGGTGAGCGACGCGGCGCACCTGCTGTGACGTGCGGCAGTCGCCTGCTGTGACACTGGCCCGGTGAAGAGCGAAGACACCCCCTTCGTGGGTGGCCCCCTGGACGGCCGCGTACTGCCCATCCTGCTCGGCCCCACCGGCCACCCCCCGAAGGTGTACCGGGTCCCGGTGCCGGACGAGGCGGGCGGTCCGGAGACCGTGCTGGTATACCGCAGGGTGGCCAAGGCCGCGGGCAAGCGGCTCGGGCTGCACCAGGGCTGGAAGTACGAGTACGACCCCGAGGGCGACAAGGCCGGGTCCGGGCTCAAGTGGCCGTGGTCGAAGCCGGGCGGCGGGGCGGGCTGAGTCCGGCCGGGTTCCACTGCGGTTCCTCCGCGGTTCCTCTGCGGTTCCTCTGCGGTTCCTCTGCAGTTCCGGGCAAGGGCGGCGCGCCGTGGGGCCCTGGACGAGTGATCGCATTGCGCCAACCCGCGCACCTTCCGGAGGCGGGCCGCACCGGGGCGGCTGATGCTCGCGGTGCGGGGCGGACGTGCCGCCGCGCACCGGAGGTGATGGCATGTCAGGCAGGCTGCTGCGGTGGGTCGGTACGGGTACGGCGGTCGGTGCGCTGCTTGCGACGGCGTCTCCGGCGTACGCCGTCCCGGAGCCCGACAACGCCACCGAGCGCCCGGTCGCCGAACTTCTGACGGACCTTCAGGAGCTGTACCGGAAGGCCGAGGAGTCCACGGAGACGTACAACGCGACCGCGGAGAAGCTGAAGGAACAGCGCGCCGAGGTCACCCGCCTGAACGGCAGCCTGGCCCGCGCCAGGACCTCAGTGCGCGACAGCAAGGGCGCGGCGGGCCGCTTCGCACGCCAGCAGTACCAGGGCACCACGGAGATCTCCCCCTACGTACGCCTCCTCCTCGCACGCAACCCGCAGCAGGCCATCGACCAGGGCCATGTGATCGGCCGGGTCGCCGCGGAGCGCGCCGCGACGCTGGACCGTCTCGTCGGCGGCGAGCAGACGGCGGCCACGCTCGCGGCCGACGCCAAGAGCGCCCTGGAGACCCAAGTCGGCCTCGCCGCCGAGCAGAAGGAAGCACGGGACTCGGTCAAGGGGCAGCTGAAGGAGGTCGAGGAGCTGCTCGCCTCGCTGAGCACGGACCAGTTGGCGGACCTCGCCCGGGCCGAGGAGGAGGGGATGGCCGCCGCGCAGCGAAAGTTCCTGGACTCGGGCTCGCTGAGCGGGGCCGGGGCTGGGGCCGGCGCCGGGGCTGCGGGGTCACCGGGGCCCGCACCGACCCGCGCGCCGTCCCGGAAGGGCGATTCGGCGCTCGACTACGCCGTGAAGCAGATCGGGAAGCCGTACAAGTGGGGCGCGGAGGGACCCAAGTCCTTCGACTGCTCGGGGCTCACGTCACGGGCGTGGGCCAAGGCGGGGAAGGAGATCCCCCGTACGTCGCAGGAGCAGTGGGCGCAGCTGCGTCGGGTCTCCCTGCGGAAGCTGCGGCCGGGCGACCTGATCGTCTACTTCCCCAAGGCCACGCATGTGGCGATGTACCTGGGCGACGGCATGGTCATCCAGGCCCCGCGCCCCGGAACCCGGGTGAAGGTCTCCCCCATCGCCTCGAACCCCCTGCTGGGAGCGGTACGCCCGGACCCGGCAGCCAAGCCGATGAAAAACTACGTCCCGCCGAAACTGCCGCGGGGGGCGCGGAAGGGCGAGGACTCGGGGTACGACCGAGCGGGCGCTGGGCGCGGGGCCTGAACGGCACCTCCCCCACCCACCCACCCGTTCACCCCGAACCTCAGCCGCACCGAACAGGCCTTCCCACCCACCACCCGATTACCCCGCGTCCTCACCGCACCGAACAGGCACTCCCACCCGCCCGCCCGTTCACCCCGAAGCAGTAGCCCTCTGAACAGGCATTTCCCGCCCACCCGCCCGATTGCCCCGCGGGGTAATGGGTGGGTGGGCGGGAAAGGCCCGTTCGTTGCGGTGAAGACGCGGGGTGAACGGGCGGGTGGGTGGGAGGGCCTGTTCGGTGCGGGCGGAAACGCGGAGTGAACGGGCGGGTGGGTGGGGGCGCCCGCCGCGAAGCGGCAGGAACCAGCCCCGGCTACGAACTAGCCCGAAAGACCCGTGAGGTACGCCCCAGTCTTCTCCGGCTCATAGAAGAAGTTCTCGAAGTCCGCCGGGTCATTGAAGCCGTTCGCGAAGCGGTCCGCCGCCGGCTGGAGCTGGCCCGCCGCCCCGATCAGGTTCAGGACATGCTCCGGCGGCGGCGACAGCATCGCGTTCGTCCACTTGGTGACGTGCTGCGCCGTCTCCCAGTACCGGTCGAACGTGGACTGCATCCACTCCTCGTCGAACGGCTTGTCGCCGTGCGCGACGATCGAGGAGAGGTAGGCGGCGGCGCACTTGGACGCCGAGTTGGAGCCCTGCCCCGTGATCGGGTCGTTCGCGACGACGACGTCCGCGACGCCGAGGACGGCCCCGCCGCCCGGCAGCCGGCCGATCGGATTGCGCACGGTCGGCGCGTAACGGCCGGACAGCGTGCCGCCCGCGTCCGTCAGCTCGACCTTGGTCGCCCGCGCGTACTCCCACGGCGTGTACTTCTCCATGAGCTCCAGCGTCAGCGCCAGGTGCTCGGAGGGGTCCTTGACCCCCTGGAAGACGTCGAGCGGACCGCCCGGCACGCCCTCCCAGAACAGGATGTCCGCGCGCCCGGACGTCGTCAGCGTCGGCATGACGAAGAGCTCGCCCACACCCGGCACCAGGTTGCACCGCACCGCGTCGAACTCGGGGTGCTCGGGCCGCACTCCCATCCCGTGGACGTACGCGACGGCGAGCGCACGCTGGGGCGCGTCGTAGGGGGAGCGCGAGGCGTCCCGCTCGAACATCGAGACGAGCTCGCCCTTGCCCGCCGAGACGAGCACCAGGTCGTACGTGCGGGAGAAGTAGTCGAGGTCGGAGACCGCCGCGCCGTGGATGACCAGCTGGCCGCCCCGCTGCGCGAACGTCTCCATCCAGCCCGCCATCTTCACGCGCTGGTCGACGGACTGGGCGAACCCGTCCAGCTTGCCGACCCAGTCGATGACGCGGGAGGAGTCGGGCCCGGCGACCGAGACGCCGACGCCCTCGATCTTGGGGGCCTGCGACTCCCAGAAGTTCAGCTGGAGGTCGCGCTCGTGCTGCAGCGCCGTGTGGAACATGCACTGCGTGGACATCACACGGCCGGACCGGACCTCGTCCGCCGTGCGGTTGGACATCAGGGTGACCTCGTACCCCTGCGACTGGAGTCCGAGAGCTATCTGGAGCCCGGCCTGACCGGCTCCGACGACGAGTATCTTCCGCATGCGGACTCTCCTACGTACTGACGTACTGAAAAAACTGGGAAAGGCTATTCGGGGGTTGCTGCGAGGGCGTGGCCCACCAGCGAGAGCAGCGACTCGATCACCGAGATCCGCTGCCGCGCGTCCATAATCAGCACCGGTATGTGCGGCGGGATCGTCAGCGCCTCACGGACGTCGGCGGGATCGAACTCCTCGGTGCCGTCGAAGTGGTTGACGGCCACGATGTACGGCAGACCGCAGCTCTCGAAGTAGTCGAGCGCGGGGAAGCAGTCGGGAAGCCGGCGGGTGTCGGCGAGGACGACGGCGCCGATCGCGCCACGCACCAGGTCGTCCCACATGAACCAGAAGCGCTGCTGCCCCGGCGTACCGAAGAGGTAGAGCACGAGGTCGTCGTCGAGCGTGATCCGGCCGAAGTCCATGGCGACCGTGGTCGTGGTCTTGTCCGGGGTCGACGTGAGGTCGTCCGTGTCCTCGCTCGCCTGCGTCATCAGCGCCTCCGTCTGGAGGGGCGTGATCTCGGAGACGGCCGTGACCAGGGTCGTCTTGCCGACGCCGAAGCCGCCCGCGACCACGATCTTCGTCGCGATCGGGGCCCGGGTACGGTCCGTCTGCCAGGCTTGGAGGTTCTCGTCCGGGTCGGGGCCCGGGTGACGGAGGTCAGAGACGGCGGAGTCCACTGAGCACCCTTTCCAGCAGTGCGCGGTCCGGCTGTCCCGGGCCGTGGCCCGTTCCGTACACGCGGATCTTTCCCTGGTCTGCGAGGTCGCTGAGCAGTACGCGGACCACGCCGAGCGGCATCTTCAAAAGCGCGGCGATCTCCGCGACCGTACGCATACGGCGGCAGATCTCGACGATGGCCCGCATCTCCGGCATGACGCGGGCGGTGGCGTTGCCCTGCGGCAGTTCGCGGCGCTCCTCGGGGGCTTCGAGGGCGGCGACGAACGTCTCGACGAGCAGGACGTGGCCGAAGCGGGTGCGTCCGCCGGTGAGCGAGTACGGGCGTACTCGGGCGGGTTTGCGGTCGCCGCCCCGCTGGGGCAGCTTGCCGGGCTTACTGCTCATCGGACGCTCTCCATCGACTGGCGCAGCTCACTGCGGAGTTCGGGGGTGAGGACATGCCCGGCGCGGCCCACGAAGAGCGCCATGTGGTACGCGACGACGCTCATGTCGCAGTCCGGGGTGGCGTGCACGCCGAGCAGCGAGCCGTCGCTGATCGACATCACGAAGAGGCTGCCCTCCTCCATGGCGACGACGGTCTGCTTGACCGCTCCCGCGTCCATCAGCTTGCCTGCGCCGATGCAGAGGGAGCCGAGGCCGGACACGATGGTGGCGAGGTCCGCGCTTGAGCCTTTGGGGCCCGAACTGTTGTCGACCGCCTGTTCGTTGTTGCGGGCGGGGTCGGAGGAGAGCAGGAGCAGTCCGTCGGAGGAGACCACCGCGACCGAAAGCAGGCCCGGCACCTCCTCGACGAGGTTCGTGAGCAGCCAGTGCAGGTTGCGGGCTTCGCTGCTCAGCCCGAACCCGGCGGTTCTCTCATTGGCGGTGGAAGTACTGCTTCCGCCGGAAGAACCGGGTGAGCGCATGGGCGCAGTCAACTACTTGCCTCCTCGACTGTGTCCCCCATGTTGTTTTCGGTCACTGCGGTCTCTGCGGTCTCTGCGGTCTCTGCGGTCTTTTCGTTGCGTTCGTTCAGCTCGGCCTCTACGTCTCGGCGACCGCTGACGGCTCCCTGGTGGAAGCCGCCGAGGCGCTTGCGCAGCGCTTCGGCGTCGACGGAGCCGCCGCGCGCCTTGGGCACGGTGGGCTCGGGCGCGGTGATCTTGGGCGTGCGCTTGGGCAGGCCCTTGTCGGTGACGCGCTCCCACTTGGGGGCGGGCTCGGACACCGGGGCGGGCTCGGGCTCGGGCTCGGCTTCCGGGATTTCCGCTTCCGGGGCCTCGGGGACCTGCGGGGCCTCCGGGGCCTCCGGGGCCTCCGGGGCCGGTGGAGGGGTCAGCTCCATGGTCGTCTCGGGCGAAGCTTCGGGCTCAGGATCAAGCTCCGGCTCCGGCTCCGGCTCCGGCTTCGACTCCGACTCCGGCTCAGGCTTCGGCTCCGCGTCAGCCTCCCGCACGGCGTGCTCCGCGGCCGCGATCAGCGGGTCCCCACCGGCCGTCACGGCGACGTTGCCCGACGACCGGCCCGGCAGCACATTGGAGTTCGCCTCGGCCTCGGAGCCCGGCAGGTGCACCGCGGGCGCCGCGCCGGCGACCGGGACACCGACCGGCGGCGCCCCCACCGCGGGTGCCGCGGCGAGGATCGACTTGGGCAGGACCACTACGGCGGCGATGCCACCCTGCTTCTGCTCGCGCAGCCGAACCCGCGCCCCGTGCCGCGCGGCGAGCCGGGCCACGACATAGAGGCCGAGCCCGAGCCCGTCCCCGCTCTCCTGGTCGTACGCGTCGTCCGGACGGAACTCCGCGAGGCGCGAGTTGAGCTCCTCCATGCGGTCCGGTGTGACACCTATGCCCTCGTCCTGCACGGAGAGCATGACCTCGCCGCTCTCCAGGAGCCAGCCGGAGACCTCGACGGAGGCGTCCGGCGGCGAGAACGAGGTCGCGTTCTCCAGGAGCTCGGCGACCAGGTGGCTGATGTCGTCCGCGGCGAAGCCC
This sequence comes from Streptomyces sp. NPDC055189, assembly GCF_053606765.1. Classification (NCBI taxonomy): domain Bacteria; kingdom Bacillati; phylum Actinomycetota; class Actinomycetes; order Kitasatosporales; family Streptomycetaceae; genus Streptomyces; species Streptomyces sp. NPDC055189. The sequence goes on along the minus strand of NZ_JBSGSG010000040.1, from coordinate 15,384 downwards.
GCGACGTGCGCGTGCGGCGGCAGCGTGGCGATGCGCACCCGCTCGTACCGCTCGATCTCGCTGACGGCGGCGCGTACGACGTCGACCAGCGGAACCGGTCCCGGGTGCTGGTGGCCGTGCTCGGCACCGGCGAGGACCAGGAGGTTCTCGCTGTGGCGGCGCATGACCGTGGCGAAGTGGTCGAGCTTGAAGAGCGTGGCCAGGCGGTCGGGGTCCTGCTCGCGCTCCTCCAGGTTCTCGATGACGGCGAGCTGCCGCTCCACCAGGCCGAGGGTGCGCAGGGCGAGGTTCACGAACGTGCCGTGGATGGACTGGCGCACCCGCTCCAGGTGGGTGGCCGCCTCGGCGAGTTCGGCGCGCAGCTTCTCGCGTTCGTCGGCCATGGCCTGGCGCTTGCCGATGAGGTGCTTGCGGTCGGCTTCGAGCGTGGTCAGGCGCTCGGTGAGGGCCGCCGCGTGCTCGTGCAGCGCGTTGACGGACCGTACGACCTGGGCGAACTCGTCGTCGCGGCCGGTGAAGCGGATCGGCTCCTGGGGCGCGGGCTCGGTGGCGAGGCGCGCCGAGCCGATGCGCAGGACGGCGAGCGGACGGGTCAGGCTGCGGGCCATCGCCATCGAGACGCCGACCGCCACGAGCAGCGTGACGCCGATGAGCGCGACGCGGATCTCGAGGGCCGTCACGTCGTCGTCGCGCAGCTGGGCGAGGTCCTTGGTGCGCTGCACGGTGAGCGCGGACTCGGCGCCGCGCATCATCTCGATGCGGGCGGAGAGCGCGGTGTCGAGCTTCTTGCGGTCGTAGCCGCGCTCGGCAGTGGAGAGCGTGGGCTGGTCGGTGAGACGGGTGAGGTACTTCTCCGCCGTCGTCACCTCGCTGCCCGTGACCGTCGAGTCGTACGCGCTGCGGGCGCCGTCCGTGGCCGCGTCCCGGAAGTCGGCGAGGGCGGACTGTCCACGGACGTGGGCCTGCTGGCCCGCGGCGGTGAGGCCGTCGCGGGCCCGGCCCGCGGCGGGAGACTCGTCGACGACCGTGGTGGGCAGGCCGGTGACGGGGTCGAGGGTGGTGCTCGTCTCCGTGGAGCGCGGGACGGCGAGGGCGGCCAGGAGCAGACCGCGGGCGCTCGCCGCCTGTTCGACGGCGTGGTCGAGGTCGGAGAGTGCGTAGGCGCCGGAGCCCGCGCGGGGCGGGGTCTTCTCGGCGAGCTCGCGGGTGAGGCCGTGCAGTTCGGTGATGACGTCCGAGTACGCCGTGTGGGCTTCCAGAGCACTGCTCTTGCCGGTGAGCGCCGCTCTGCGTACGGCACCGATGTCGGCGAGGTCCTTGCGGAGCCCGGCCGGGGCGTCGGCCGTGCGCAGCTCCTCGATCTGACGGTCCACGCGGGCACTGCGGCTCTCGGAGAGCCCCTGGCCCTGCGGGCGGCCCGCCGCGATGAAGGAGGTGACCTCGTCGCGCTCGTCGGCCAGCGAGTGGCCGAGTGACACGGCGTCCCGGGTGCGCTCGGCGAGGGTCACCAGGCGCTGCGCGTCGCTCAGCTGCCCGGAGGCGGCCACGATGGCGGGCGCTCCGGCCCCGGCGATCGCCGCGGCCACGACGGCGACGGCGACGATCAGCCGATTGCGTACGCGCGCGGTGGGCTTGGCGTTGACGGACTTAGCGGGAGCCGAGGGCTTCGTGGGGCCCGCGTCGGCGGGGCTCTCCGGAGGCTTCGGACCGTCAGAAGCCGTTACACCGGGGGCGTTGTGCTCTCCCGCCGCGCTACCGGACGCCGGGTTCCCGGTCTCCGCGCTCGCTGTCGCCGCGCTCTCTGCCGCCGTCGCCGCATGCTCGGGCGAGCGCTCTGTTGGAGTGGTCGCGCCCGGCGTGGCTCCTTCGGGAGCCGTCTGCTTGCCCTTGCGCCCAGGCCGCATCTTCTGCACCGGTGCTCGCATTCTTGTTTTTCGTCTGCCCATGGGCCCGGGTGACGATCCGTCAACGCACGAGCCCCCCGGTACGGCTCCAGACCCTTCCAGTGCCGATGGGTGGCAGTCGTGCATCACATGCCTGGCCACCCGAAGGAGTGAACATCGGCGGGGAGTTGGCGAGCAAGTCCCGGCCCGGCCCGAAAGTCCCGCCCGCGGGGCGCCGGTTGGACGTCGACCGCAGGCTTTGGCAGGATGCGCCGCCACACGCCGCCGGAAGCGATCATTCCGACTGAAATCCGGCGTCTGACCTGCTGGTCCGGGCCAACCCCCGCCTGTTTTGCGGCCTCCGGACGACCTTGTGAAGGCCTCGTGCAGACTGGCGGCATGCGTATCGAACTCGCCACCGAGCCCGGAGACCCCGCTCGCCCCAACGAGGACTACGCGGCGGTCATGCTTCCCGCATCCGGACAGGGCGGATCGCTCGTCCTCCTGGACGGAGTGACTCCGCCCGTCGGCGACGACGGCTGTTCGCATTCCGTCCCGTGGTTCACCGCGCGACTCGGGGGCGCACTGGGGGAACTGTCCGTTTCACGGCGGGATATGACGCTCTCCGAGGTCCTCGCCGCGGCGATCGCACGCACCGCCGGCGCCCACCGCCAGTCCTGTGACCTTTCTCACCCGCGCACCCCTCAGGCAACCGTGGTTCTGGTGCGTTGGGACGACGAACAGGTCGAACACCTGGTCCTGTCCGACTCCGCGCTTCTCCTCGCGGGCCCGGACGGCAAGGTCACGCCGGTGCTCGACGAGCGCCTCGTGGAGCTGCCGCCGAGGATCGGCGAGATGCGCGACGCGGTGCGGGCGCTGCCCCGGGGCTCCGCCGAACGCGAGGTCGCGGGCCGCGCGTACGGCGCCGCGGTCGAGGCCCTCCGGAACGCGGAGGACGGCTTCTTCACGGCGGCGGCGGATCCGTCGGCGGCGGCACGGGCGGTAACCGGTACGTCCCCGCGTACCGAGGTGTTGGCGCTGGCCGCCCTGACGGACGGGGTCGGCCGCTGGGTCGAAACCTTCCGCGCGGGCGACTGGACGGAGTGCTTCGCGCTCCTGCGCAAGGAGGGGCCGCAGCGCATGGTGGACCGGGTGAGGGAGCTGGAGCGCGCCGACCCGGAGGGCACGGCACACCCCCGCGGGAAGCGCCATGACGACGCGGCTGTCGTTTACGCGGAGTTGTGAGGGGCGCGGCGGCGAGCTTTGACGGGGCTTTGTCTGCGGGTGCGTTGTGGCTGGTCGCGCAGTTCCCCGCGCCCCTGACGGGGCGCCCGTTGGGGGCGCGAGGAACGGCGCGAGCAACCACACCCAACCCGCGCCCGACGAACGACAGACGCCTCCCAAGGGGCGCGGGGAACTGCGCGAGCAACCCCAACGCACCCGCACCCGACGGACGGCGGTCAGCCCCGCAAGGGGCGCGGGGAACGGCGCGAGCAACCACAGCGCACCCGCAGCCAGAAACGCGCCCCAGACAAAGCAGCCCCCTCAAGACTCCGGCGACTCATTCAGCTGCCGCAGCAAGCGGGCGAGTTCAGCCACCTCAGCCCGATCCCACCCCGCCAGCTTCCGCACATACTGCTCCCGCCGAGCCGTCCGCACCGTACGGAACCGCGTCCTGCCCACCTCCGTGAGGTGGACCAGCCACGCGCGCCCGTCCGCGGGATCGGGCTCGCGGGCAACGAGGCCGAGCTCCTCCAGGGCCCGCAGCTGACGACTCATCGTCGCCTTGCCGACGCCGATGAACGCGGCGAGATCCGTGGCCCGCTGCGGACCCGAGTCGTCGAGGCAGACCAGCAGTCCGTACGCGGCGGGCTCCAGCTCGGGGTGGACCTGGCGCGCCATCTCCCCGGACGAGGCCCGCGCCCGGCGCAGGAGCAGCGTCAACTCACGCTCCAGGGAGAGGAACTCACGGTCGACAAGCCGCTCCACGCCCTCACCGCGCACGCCCTCCCTGTTCACGTCGGGTCCACCGTCGTTCTCGCCCTCGTGCACTTCAGCACCCATGGCACGCTTTCTTTCCGGATCAGGCAATTTTTCCCGCCCCGCACGGCGGCAGAGGCCCGCGTCGGCCCATCGCCGCAGCTGGACCAGTATTTCGTAACGCCCTGTGGCTCCACTCCGCGGACGCTGCCGCAGGAGTAGACCAACGGCAGGCACCGGACCCTCTTCCCGGGCACGGGTCTACGTGCGTAGCGTCGTTCGTGACATGTTCACACCACGAACCTGTCGACAGGTCCCCCCACGAGCTCCATCGAGCTCACCCGAGGCCTACGGAGGCACGTACATGCCCGTGCACAGACCCGGAACGCCCCGCCGCTCCCGCTGGTCAGCGGCCGCAGTCCTGCTCTCAGTCCTCTCCGCCCTCTCCCTCCTCCTCACCCTGCCGGGCGCCGCACAGGCCGCCGGCGGTGACGACGTACCGGCCCGCGGCACGGCCCGCATGGGCCAGGGCGTCATCGAGCACGACGGGCAGGGCAGTCTGCCGCCCGGAGGTGAAGCCGTACAGACCGAAGGCGTCGACGTCAGCAGCCACCAGGGCAACGTCGCCTGGGCCACGCTCTGGAACAGCGGCGTGAAGTGGTCCTACGTGAAGGCCACCGAGGGCACGTACTACAAGAACCCCTACTTCGCCCAGCAGTACAACGGTTCGTACAACGTGGGCATGATCCGCGGCGCCTACCACTTCGCGACGCCCGACACGACGAGCGGCGCCGCCCAGGCCAACTACTTCGTGGACAACGGCGGCGGCTGGTCGCGCGACGGCAAGACGCTGCCGGGCGCGCTCGACATCGAGTGGAACCCGTACGGGGCGGCCTGCTTCGGCAAGTCCCAGTCCGCGATGGTCACCTGGATCCGTGACTTCCTGAACCAGTACAAGGCGCGCACCGGACGCGACGCGGTGATCTACACGGCCACCAGCTGGTGGAAGCAGTGCACCGGCAACTACGGGGGCTTCGCCGCCAACAACCCGCTCTGGATCGCCCGTTACAACACCTCTCCGGGCGAGCTGCCGGCCGGCTGGGGCGTCCAGACGATGTGGCAGTACACCTCCACGGGCCCGACGGTCGGGGACCACAACAAGTTCAACGGCGCACTCGACAGGGTCAAGGCACTCGCCAACGGCTGAGCGGCACCCGCGGCACACCCTCCGCGCACGAGGGCCCGGAACCCCCTCCGGGGTCCCGGGCCCTCACTCACCCGGCCGCCCCCGTCACGCGGCGGCCGGAATCCGTACCTCGGCCTCGGTCAGGGCGAGGTCGAGCACCTGGCGGACGTCCGTCACCGGGTGCACGTCCAGCTTCTGAAGGATCTCCGCCGGGACGTCGTCCAGGTCGGCCTCGTTCCGCTTCGGGATGATCACCGTGGTGATCCCGGCGCGGTGCGCGGCGAGCAGCTTCTGCTTGACGCCGCCGATCGGCAGGACGCGCCCGGTCAGCGAGACCTCACCGGTCATGGCCACATCCGTACGGACGAGACGGCCGCTGAGCAGCGACGCGAGGGCGGTCGTCAGCGTGACGCCCGCGCTCGGCCCGTCCTTCGGGACGGCGCCCGCCGGGAAGTGGACGTGCACGCCGCGCTCCTTGAGATCGGCGACGGGCAGTTCCAGTTCCGCGCCGTGCGAGCGCAGGAAGCTCAGCGCGATCTGCGCCGACTCCTTCATGACGTCGCCGAGCTGGCCGGTGAGGGTGAGCCCGGAGGCTCCCGTCTCCGGGTCGGCGAGCGACGCCTCCACGAAGAGGACGTCGCCTCCCGCGCCGGTGACCGCGAGCCCGGTGGCCACGCCCGGCACCGCCGTGCGCCGCTCGGCCGGGTCCTGCGCCGACTCGGGCACGTGGTGCGGTCGCCCGATCAGGCCGCGCAGATCGTCCTCGCCGACGGTGAACGGCAACTCCTGCTCGCCCAGTTCGTGCTTCGCCGCGACCTTGCGGAGCAGCCGCGCCACGGACCGCTCCAGGTTCCGTACGCCCGCTTCCCGGGTGTACTCCCCCGCGAGCTTGCGCAGCGCGCTCTCGTCCAGGGTCACCTCGTCCGTCTGGAGACCCGCCCGCTCCAGCTGGCGCGGGAGCAGGTGGTCGCGGGCGATGACGACCTTCTCGTCCTCGGTGTATCCGTCGAGGCGCACGAGCTCCATGCGGTCGAGCAGTGCCTCGGGGATGGCCTCGATGACGTTCGCCGTGGCCAGGAACACCACGTCGCTCAGGTCGAGCTCGACCTCCAGGTAGTGGTCGCGGAAGGTGTGGTTCTGCGCCGGGTCGAGGACTTCGAGCAGGGCCGCGGCCGGGTCGCCGCGGAAGTCGGAACCCACCTTGTCGATCTCGTCGAGGAGCACGACCGGGTTCATGGACCCTGCCTCCTTGATGGCCCGCACGATGCGTCCTGGCAGCGCGCCGACGTACGTACGACGGTGTCCGCGGATCTCCGCCTCGTCGCGTACGCCGCCGAGCGCGACCCGCACGAACTTGCGGCCCATGGCGTGCGCGACGGATTCGCCCAGCGAGGTCTTGCCGACGCCAGGAGGGCCGACCAGGGCCAGCACTGCGCCACCGCGACGGCCGCCGACGACCCCGAGGCCGCGGTCGGCGCGCCGCTTGCGCACCGCGAGGTACTCGGTGATGCGCTCCTTCACGTCCTCCAGGCCCGCGTGCTCGGCGTCGAGGATGTTCTGGGCGCCCTTGATGTCGTACTCGTCCTCGGTCCGCTCGTTCCAGGGCAGTTCGAGGACGGTGTCCAGCCAGGTCCTGATCCAGGAGCCCTCGGGCGACTGGTCACTGGAACGCTCCAGCTTGTCGACTTCCTTGAGGGCGGCCTCGCGGACGTTCTCGGGGAGGTCGGCGGCCTCGACGCGGGTGCGGTAGTCGTCGGACTCCTCGCCGTCCTGCTCGCCGTTGATCTCGCGCAGTTCCTTGCGGACAGCGTCGAGCTGGCGCCGCAACAGGAACTCGCGCTGCTGCTTGTCGACGCCTTCCTGTACGTCCTTGGCGATGGACTCGGCGACGTCCTGCTCGGCGAGGTGCTCGCGCAGCTGCTCGGTGGCGAGCTTGAGGCGGGCGGCCGGGTCGTCGGTCTCCAGGAGCTGGATCTTCTGCTCGGTGGAGAGGAAGGGCGAGTATCCGGAATTGTCGGCGAGGGCCGAGACGTCGTCGATCTGCGTGACGCGGTCGACGACCTGCCAGGCGCCGCGCTTCTTCAGCCAGCTGGTGGCGAGCGCCTTGTACTCCTTGACCAGCTCGGTGACGGCACCGGGCAGAGGGTCGGGCACGGTCTCGTCGACCTTGGTGCCCTCCACCCAGAGCGCGGCACCCGGGCCGGTCGTCCCGGCACCGATCCGCACCCGGGAACGGCCGCGGATGAGAGCGCCGGGGTCTCCGTCGGAGAGGCGCCCGACCTGCTCGACGGTGCCGAGCACGCCGGTCGCGGCGTACGTCCCGTCGATGCGCGGAACAAGAAGGACCTGCGGCTTGCTGCCCCCATGGGAGCGGGCCGCCGCCTGGGCTGCCTCCACAGCGGCGCGTACGTCGGTGTCGGACAGGTCGAACGGAACCACCATGCCGGGCAGGACAACCTCGTCGTCGAGCGGCAGCACGGGCAGCGTGAGTGGTGTGGACGCTGTGGACTCAGAAGCCATGATCTCCCCTTCGGCATTCAAGTTGAGCTATGTGGACTCAATGCTCGTGAGTCCATGAATGTTCCCCAGGGGATGTTCGCTGTGAGCGATCGCTTGGATGAGGGGCTACGCGGAGACCGGGCGGATCACTTGAACGCGTACGGACGCCGCCGCAGCAGCGGCCACGTGGCGACACCGATCGTCAGGGCGAGCAGATGGCCCCAGTTCGTCATCGGGTCCGTGAACGCGATGAGGTCGTCGATCAGCATGCCGCCGAACCCGGCGAGCACCAGCCACCGCAGCCACGGCCTGAAGAGCCCGGCGAGCGCGCCGACGCTCGCCGCGACGCCGAAGCTGATTCCGTAGTCGAGGCGGTGCAGGGAGCTGTCGGGCAGATGGCCCGCGAGCACCGAGAGGCCGACGGGCACCTCGGTCGCGAGGGTGGCCACGACATGGCCGAGGAGGAAGACGCCGGCCGTGCGCAGCGGGCCGATGCGGCGCTCCAGGGCCGTGAGGACCAGCAGGAAGCCGATCGCGTACGGCGACGCGATGCCGCCCGCGATCCACAGCGCGCTGGCCACCAGGACGAGGAACGGCTCCTGCGTCAGGTGCGCCACGTCCGTGCTGGAGTGCCGGTGCAGGGCCGAGACAAGGGCCGGGTCCGCGTACTGCGCCAGGAGCGAGGTCAGGGCGAGGACGGCGGCATAGCCGAATGTGAAGGGCGTGCCCGTGGGGGTCGGCAGCAGGCGCCAGGGGCGCAGGCGGCTCGGGCTCGCCGGGCTTGCGGCGGCCGCGTCGGTCGCCGCGCAGGCCTCACGGGCACCGGCGGCAGCCGGCTCCCCGCGCTCCCGCTGACGCGGGATGCCGTCGAGGCCGGTCCTGGCGGTTTCCTCGGGCGCCGCGGGGGCAGCCGACGCACTCCGGTTCACGCTGAGGCGCTCCTTCTGTTCGCTCCACCCTCGGCCGACTTTTCGGGCGCTGTCCATGACCGGAGTCACGTGAGACACGAATCACATCAACCTCACAGGTCACATACGCGTCACGGGTCGCGGAACGCATATCCCGAGTCTCCCCCCGCCCCCTGCCGCGCACTCATACGCTGGCGACCATGCACACCCAGACCACCGCCCCCGTCGTCATCGACCGGCGCGAGGGGCCGTACGGCGAAGTCGTACTGCGGCGCCACGGTGCGCTGCTGCAGATCATCGCCAACGGCTGTTTCCTCATGGACACCTCGGACGGCCGCTCGGAGCGGCTGCTCGTCGACGCGGCGTACGACGCCCTGGACGACCGCCCCGAGCCCGCCCTGCTCATCGGCGGCCTGGGCGTCGGCTTCTCGCTGGCCCACGCGGCCGCCGACCCGCGCTGGGGCCGCATCTCCGTGGTGGAGCGGGAGCAGGCCATCATCGACTGGCACCGCGCGGGCCCGGACGCCCCGCTCGCCGGGCTCTCCGGCGCCGCGCTCGCCGATCCGCGTACGGAGATCCTGCACACAGACCTTCTGGCGCATCTGTCCGGCGCCGACTCCGCGTCCGGCACCACGCAGACGTACGACGCACTCTGTCTGGACATCGACAACGGCCCGGACTGGACGGTGACGGAGGACAACAACTCCCTCTATTCTGCTGCCGGTCTGGCGGCATGTCAGGTCCGCCTCAATCCCGGCGGAGTGCTCGCCGTATGGTCCGCGAAACCCTCGTCCGCTTTCGACGACGCTCTACGGAATGCCGGATTCCAGGCGGTACGGACGGAAGAGATCGCCGTTGCCCGAGGCGTACCGGACGTGGTTCATCTCGGCGTAAGGGCTGCGTAGCCGAGGTGCCTTCGCGACCCGTACTCTGCTGACCGAACACAAGCGATCAGTGTCAGGGGCGGGCGATGGAGCAGACACACACCTCCCACAACGGTGCGACGGCGGCGATGCCAGGCGCCCAGCGCCGGGTTCTGGTGGTCGAGGACGACCCGACGATCGTCGACGCCATCGCCGCCCGGCTACGTGCCGAGGGTTTCGTAGTGCAAACGGCGATGGACGGTCCTTCGGCGGTCGACACCGCGCAGGCTTGGCAGCCCGATCTGCTGATCCTGGACATCATGCTGCCGGGCTTCGACGGTCTCGAAGTGTGCCGTCGGGTACAGGCCCAGCGTCCGGTTCCCGTCCTCATGCTGACGGCCCGCGACGACGAGACGGACATGCTGGTCGGACTCGGCGTCGGCGCCGACGACTACATGACCAAGCCGTTCTCCATGCGGGAGCTGGCGGCCCGCGTGCACGTCCTGCTGCGCAGGGTCGAGCGGGCCGCGCTCGCCGCGACCACGCCGCGCAGCGGGATCCTGCGGCTCGGCGAGCTGGAGATCGACCACGCCCAGCGCCGGGTCAGGGTCCGCAGCGAGGACGTCCACCTGACGCCGACGGAGTTCGACCTCCTGGTCTGCCTGGCCAACACTCCGCGTGCGGTCCTTTCCCGCGAGCAGCTGCTCGCCGAGGTGTGGGACTGGGCGGACGCGTCGGGCACCCGGACCGTCGACAGCCACATCAAGGCACTGCGCCGGAAGATCGGCGCCGAGCGGATCCGCACGGTGCACGGCGTCGGTTACGCCCTGGAGACCCCGACCCCGTGAGGCGGGCCGTCCGATGAGTGGTCCCTTCGGCGGGCTCCGGCCGTTCTCCATCAAGACCAAGCTCGGCATGCTGGTCGTCGTCTCGGTCTTCATCACCACCGGTCTGCTGATGGTGGCCATGAAGACGCAGACCGAGCTGCGGTTCATCACGGTCTTCTCGGTGATCGCCACACTGCTGATCACGCAGTTCGTGGCGCACAGCCTCACCGCGCCGCTCGACGAGATGAACTCCGTCGCGCGCGCCGTCTCGCACGGCGACTACACGCGCCGGGTGCGCGGCGCCGACCGGCGCGACGAGCTGGGCGACGTGGCCACCACGATCAACCGCATGGCGGACGACCTGGAGGCCCAGGACCAGCAGCGCAAGGAGCTGGTCGCCAACGTCTCGCACGAGCTGCGCACCCCCATCGCGGGCCTGCGCGCCGTCCTGGAGAACGTCGTCGACGGTGTGTCCGCCGCCGACCCGGAGACCATGCGTACGGCCCTGAAGCAGACGGAACGGCTCGGGCGGCTCGTGGAGACCCTGCTCGACCTCTCCCGCCTGGACAACGGCGTCGTACCGCTGCGGGCCCGCCGCTTCGAGGTGTGGCCCTACCTGTCGGGCGTCCTGAAGGAGGCCAACATGGTGGCCTCCGCCCGCGCGGGCATCGCGTCGGGCTCCGGCAGCCACACGCGCACCGACGTACACCTGCACCTGGACGTCACCCCGCCCGAGCTGACCGCGCACGCGGACGCCGAGCGGCTCCACCAGGTCGTGGCCAACCTCATCGACAACGCGGTCAAGCACAGCCCGCCGCACGGCCGCGTCACCGTGCGCGCCCGGCGCGGCCTCTATCCCGAGTCCCTGGACCTGGAGGTCCTGGACGAGGGCCCCGGCATCCCGGAGTCCGAGTGGCACCGGGTCTTCGAGCGCTTCAACCGCGGCAGCCACACGAACAGCCCTCCGCAGGGACCAGGCAGCGACGGCGGAACCGGGCTCGGGCTCGCCATCGCGCGCTGGGCGGTCGATCTGCACGGCGGGCACATCGGCGTGGCCGAATCCCCTCGCGGCTGCCGCATCCAGGTCACTCTTCCGGGCCTGCCCGAAGTGCGAGGTTGACGTAGGGTTCGAATCGGAAGCGATTCGCGGGCGCATCGGAAGCGCGCTCGGGTGAAGCCGCCGCGCAGGGCAAGGCCCGCGCGGCCATCTGGCGTTGCGGAACCTCGCTTGTTTCCCGCCAATAATGCCGCCGAAACCTTCCCTCCAGTGTGACTTACGCGACGGATCACGGGGCCGGTCTGCACCTGGCGGCAATGGAGGCGTAGCCTTAATTCCCGCTGTCCATCACCTTGTGAAGCGGAAGAGGGCGGTTACCGCCGTGTCGTCACAGTCCCCCAGTAGCTCGAGCATCTCGACCGACCAAGACGGTCAGGGCAAGGACCCTGCTGCTGCCTTCGGTCCCAATGAGTGGCTCGTCGACGAGATCTATCAGCAGTACCTCCAGGACCCGAATTCGGTCGACCGAGCCTGGTGGGACTTCTTCGCCGACTACAAGCCAGGAGCAGCGGGCGCGTCGCCTGCCGCGACCCCGGCCAAGCCGGCGGGTGACGCAGCCGCGGGGGCTGCGGCCACCACGTCCCCCGCAGCTCCTGCCGCACCCGCGGCCGCTCCGGCGGCCCCCGCGAAGCCCGCCGCGTCCGCCGCGCCCGCAGCCCCTGCTGCGAAGCCCGCGGCCGCCGCTCCGGCGCCCGCCGCCGCCAAGCCTGCCGCCGCAAAGCCCGCCGCCAAGGCGGAGCCCGCGACGGAGGCCCCGGCAGGCCCCGAGTACGTGACGCTGCGCGGCCCCGCCGCCGCGGTCGCGAAGAACATGAACGCCTCCGTGGAGGTCCCGACGGCAACGTCGGTCCGCGCGGTCCCGGTGAAGCTGCTCTTCGACAACCGCATCGTCATCAACAACCACCTCAAGCGCGCCCGCGGCGGGAAGATCTCCTTCACGCACCTCATCGGGTACGCGATGGTGCAGGCCATCAAGGCCATGCCGTCGATGAACTACTCCTTCGTGCAGAAGGACGGCAAGCCGACGCTGGTCAAGCCGGAGCACATCAACTTCGGCCTCGCCATCGACCTCGTGAAGCCCAACGGCGACCGCCAGCTGGTCGTCGCGGGCATCAAGAAGGCCGAGACGCTGAACTTCTTCGAGTTCTGGCAGGCCTACGAGGACATCGTCCGCCGCGCTCGCGACGGCAAGCTCGGCATGGACGACTTCACGGGTGTGACGGTCTCGCTGACCAACCCCGGCGGCCTCGGCACCGTCCACTCGGTCCCCCGCCTGATGCCCGGACAGTCGGTCATCATGGGCGTCGGCTCGATGGACTACCCCGCGGAGTTCCAGGGCACCTCCCAGGACACCCTGAACAAGCTCGGCATCTCGAAGGTCATGACGCTCACGTCGACCTACGACCACCGGGTCATCCAGGGCGCCGCCTCCGGCGAGTTCCTGCGGATCGTCGCGAACCTGCTGCTCGGCGAGTCCGAGTTCTACGACGAGATCTTCAAGGCGCTGCGCATCCCCTACGAGCCGGTCCGCTGGCTCAAGGACATCGACGCCTCGCACGACGACGACGTCACGAAGGCCGCCCGCGTCTTCGAGCTGATCCACTCCTACCGCGTCCGCGGCCACGTCATGGCCGACACGGACCCGCTGGAGTACAAGCAGCGCAAGCACCCCGACCTGGACATCACCGAGCACGGCCTCACCCTGTGGGACCTGGAGCGGGAGTTCGCGGTCGGCGGCTTCGCCGGCAAGTCGATGATGAAGCTGCGCGACGTCCTCGGCGTGCTGCGCGACTCGTACTGCCGCACCACCGGCATCGAGTTCATGCACATCCAGGACCCGAAGCAGCGCAAGTGGCTCCAGGACCGCATCGAGCGCACGCACGCCACGAAGCCCGAGCGCGAGGAGCAGCTGCGCATCCTGCGCAGGCTGAACGCCGCCGAGGCCTTCGAGACGTTCCTGCAGACGAAGTACGTCGGCCAGAAGCGCTTCTCCCTGGAGGGCGGCGAGTCCGTCATCCCGCTGCTCGACGCCGTCATCGACAGCGCCGCCGAGTCGCGCCTGGACGAGGTCGTCATCGGCATGGCCCACCGCGGCCGCCTGAACGTCCTCGCGAACATCGTGGGCAAGTCGTACGCCCAGATCTTCCGCGAGTTCGAGGGCAACATGGACCCCAAGTCCATGCACGGCTCCGGCGACGTGAAGTACCACCTGGGCGCCGAGGGCACCTTCACCGGCCTGGACGGCGAGCAGATCAAGGTCTCGCTCGCGGCGAACCCGTCCCACCTGGAGACGGTCGACCCGATCATCGAGGGCATCACCCGCGCCAAGCAGGACGTCATCAACAAGGGCGGCACGGACTTCACGGTCCTGCCCGTCGCCCTGCACGGTGACGCGGCCTTCGCGGGCCAGGGTGTGGTCGCCGAGACGCTCAACATGTCGCAGCTGCGCGGTTACCGCACGGGCGGCACGGTCCACATCGTCATCAACAACCAGGTCGGCTTCACCGCCGCCCCGGAGTCGTCGCGCTCCTCCATGTACGCCACCGACGTGGCCCGCATGATCGAGGCGCCGATCTTCCACGTGAACGGCGACGACCCCGAGGCCGTCGTCCGCATCGCGCGCCTCGCCTTCGAGTTCCGCCAGGCGTTCAACAAGGACGTGGTCATCGACCTCATCTGCTACCGCCGCCGCGGTCACAACGAGTCGGACAACCCGGCGTTCACGCAGCCGCTGATGTACGACCTGATCGACAAGAAGCGCTCGGTGCGCAAGCTCTACACCGAGTCCCTCATCGGTCGCGGCGACATCACCCTGGAAGAGGCCGAGCAGGCTCTCCAGGACTTCCAGGGACAGCTGGAGAAGGTCTTCACGGAGGTCCGCGAGGCCATCTCGCAGCCCGCCGAGGCCGAGGTCCCGGCCCCCGAGGCCGAGTTCCCGGTGAACGTCGACACCTCCATCACCCAGGAGGTCGTCAAGCGGATCGCCGAGTCCCAGGTCAACATCCCCGACCGGGTCACCGTCCACCCGCGTCTGCTGCCGCAGCTGCAGCGCCGCGCGTCGATGGTCGAGGAAGGCACGATCGACTGGGGCATGGGCGAGACCCTCGCCATCGGTTCGCTGCTCCTGGAGGGCACGCCGGTCCGCCTCTCGGGCCAGGACTCGCGTCGTGGCACGTTCGGCCAGCGTCACGCGGTCCTCATCGACCGCGAGACGGGCGAGGACTTCACCCCGCTCCTGTACCTCTCCGAGGACCAGGCCCGCTACAACGTCTACGACTCGCTCCTCTCCGAGTACGCGGTCATGGGCTTCGAGTACGGCTACTCGCTGGCCCGTCCCGAGTCCCTCGTGATGTGGGAAGCGCAGTTCGGTGACTTCGTCAACGGCGCGCAGACGGTGGTGGACGAGTACATCTCGGCCGCCGAGCAGAAGTGGAACCAGCACTCCGGCGTCACGCTGCTGCTGCCCCACGGCTACGAGGGCCAGGGCCCGGACCACTCGTCCGCCCGCATCGAGCGCTTCCTCCAGCTGTGCGCGCAGAACAACATGACGGTCGCGATGCCGACCCTTCCGTCGAACTACTTCCACCTCCTGCGGTGGCAGGTGCACAACCCGCACCACAAGCCGCTGGTGGTCTTCACCCCGAAGTCGATGCTGCGCCTCAAGGCGGCTGCCTCGAAGACGGAGGAGTTCACGACGGGTGGCTTCCGCCCGGTCATCGGCGACGACTCGGTCGAGGCGTCGGCGGTCCGCAAGGTCGTCTTCTGCTCCGGCAAGCTGTACTACGACCTCGAGGCCGAGCGGAAGAAGCGCGAGGTCACGGACACCGCGATCATCCGCATCGAGCGCCTGTACCCGCTGCCGGGTGCCGAGCTCCAGGCCGAGATCGCCAAGTACCCGAACGCCGAGAAGTACCTGTGGGCGCAGGAGGAGCCGGCGAACCAGGGCGCATGGCCCTTCATCGCCCTCAACCTCATCGACCACCTGGACCTGGCGGTCGGCGCGGACATCCCGCACGGCGAACGCCTGCGCCGCATCTCGCGGCCGCACGGCTCGTCCCCGGCGGTCGGCTCGAAGAAGCGTCACGAGCAGGAGCAGGAACAGCTTCTGCGCGAGGTCTTCGAGGCGTAAGCCTCGGGGTTCCTACGTCGGTGGGCCCGGCCCCGGGTGCTTGTCACCCGGG
>NZ_JBSGSG010000039.1:0-78258 GCF_053606765.1 Streptomyces sp. NPDC055189 | reverse complement strand
GGCCGGAACCCGATCGGTTCCGGCCACCCCGGCGTTACGTTTCTGCTCAGCTCTCCCTTGAGGGATCAGACGTCGTCGTGGGCGACGGCGCGGCGCGCGTCCGCGTCCAGGACGCCCCAGCTGATCAGCTGCTCGGTGAGAACCGAGGGCGACTGGTCATAGATCACGGCGAGGGTGCGCAGGTCGTCCTGGCGGATCGAGAGCACCTTGCCGTTGTAGTCACCGCGCTGCGACTGGATCGTGGCCGCGTAACGCTGCAGGGGCCCTGCCTTCTCGGCCGGGACGTGCGCCAGGCGCTCGAGGTCGAGCACGAGCTTGGGCGGCGGCTCGGCCGCGCCGCCCGGAGCGGTGCCGGGCAGCAGCTCCTGGACCGGGACGCCGTAGAAGTCCGCCAGCTCGGCGAGGCGCTGTACGGTCACGGCGCGGTCGCCGCGTTCGTACGAACCGACCACGACCGCCTTCCAGCGTCCCTGGGACTTTTCCTCGACACCGTGGAGGGAAAGGCCCTGCTGGGTACGGATGGCGCGGAGCTTGGCCCCGAGCTGTTTGGCGTATTCGCTGGACATATAGCTCCCCGGACGAAGAACGGTAACTCACTGTGAGGTTACGCAGCGTTACTTGGGTGCGTCAAGCCGAATGGTCCGTACCGCCCCCTCCGAGGGGGGTCGTGACCGGCGGTGTTGCCGTTGCTGGTAGCGTGGATGGCGCAATTTCGACGTCCTTTAAGGTCCGTCCCGTGAGGCGGAGAAGGAGGTCCGTTTCATATGGACTCGAACAACACGAACGAACCCGATGTCGCCCGGCCCGTGCTCGAAGGCCCGGACATCGCACGGGTGTTGACCCGTATCGCGCACGAGATCGTCGAGCGCGCCAAAGGCGCCGAAGACGTGGTGCTGCTCGGCATTCCCACCCGCGGGGTCTTCCTCGCCAGGCGACTCGCCGAGAAGCTCGAAGAAATCACCGGACGCAGTATCCCGGTTGGCTCACTCGACATCACGATGTACCGCGACGATCTGCGCATGCACCCGCCGCGCGCACTCGCCCGCACCGAGATCCCCGGTGACGGAATCGACGGCCGCCTGGTCGTCCTCGTCGACGACGTGCTCTTCTCCGGCCGCACCATCCGCGCCGCCCTCGACGGTCTCAACGACATCGGCCGTCCGCGCGCGGTGCAGCTCGCCGTCCTAGTCGACCGCGGCCACCGCGAACTCCCGATCCGCGCCGATTACGTCGGCAAGAACCTCCCCACGTCGCTGCGGGAGACGGTCAAGGTCCAGCTCGCCGAGGAGGACGGCCGCGACGCCGTGCTGCTCGGTGCCAAGCCCGCTTCCGCGTAGGACCGGCTTCCCCCCACGGGGCGCCGGGGCACACCCCTGCGCGCCCGCGTGCCCGCACACCTCCACATGACGGAGTACACCCAGATGATGCGACACCTCATCTCGGCCGCCGACCTCACCCGTGACGACGCCGTTCTCGTCCTCGACACCGCCGAGGAAATGGCCCGGGTCGCCGACCGGCCGATCAAGAAGCTTCCGGCCCTGCGCGGCCGCACGATCTGCAATCTGTTCTTCGAGGACTCCACCCGTACCCGGATCTCCTTCGAGGCCGCCGAGAAGCGCCTCTCCGCCGACGTCATCAACTTCGCCGCCAAGGGATCCAGCGTCTCCAAGGGCGAGTCCCTCAAGGACACCGCCCAGACCCTGGAGGCGATGGGCGTCGACGCCGTCGTCATCCGGCACGGCGCGTCCGGCGCCCCCTACCGCCTGGCCACCTCCGGCTGGATCGACGCCCCGGTGATCAACGCGGGCGACGGCACCCACCAGCACCCCACCCAGGCACTGCTCGACGCCTTCACCATGCGCCGCCGCCTCGTGGGCAGGGACGCGGGCCTCGGCAAGGACCTGAAGGGCAAGCGCATCACGCTCGTCGGCGACGTCCTGCACAGCCGCGTCGCGCGCTCGAACGTCGACCTCCTGCACACCCTGGGCGCCGAGGTGACCCTGGTCGCCCCGCCCACGCTCGTGCCGGTCGGCGTGGACACCTGGCCCTGCGACGTGTCGTACGACCTGGACCGGGTGCTCCCGGACTCCGACGCCGTGATGATGCTGCGCGTGCAGCGCGAGCGCATGAACGCCGCGTTCTTCCCCACCGAGCGCGAGTACTCGCGCCGCTACGGCCTGGACGGCGAGCGCATGGCGAAGATGCCCGGGCACGCCATCGTGATGCACCCCGGTCCGATGGTCCGCGGCATGGAGATCACCGCCGAGGTCGCCGACTCCGAGCGCTGCACGGTCATCGAGCAGGTCGCCAACGGCGTCCACACCCGGATGGCCGTCCTCTACCTGCTCCTGGGCGGGAACGAACCCGCCGTCACCCACACCCGCCCCACCGGTTCCGAGGAGAAGTAAGACATGAGCAAGACCCTGATCCGTGGTGCGAAGGTGCTCGGCGGCGAGCCGCAGGATGTCCTGATCGACGGCGAGACGATCCTCGAAGTGGCGACCGGCATCGAAGCGGGCGACGACGTGACCGTCGTGGAAGCCGAGGGCAAGATCCTGCTGCCCGGCCTCGTCGACCTGCACACCCACCTGCGCGAGCCCGGCCGCGAGGACTCCGAGACGGTCCTGACCGGTACGCGCGCCGCCGCCTCCGGCGGTTACACCGCCGTGTTCGCCATGGCCAACACCTTCCCCGTCGCCGACACCGCCGGCGTCGTCGAGCAGGTCTACCGCCTCGGCCAGGAGGGCGGATACGCCGACGTCCAGCCGATCGGCGCCGTCACCGTCGGCCTTGAGGGCAAGAAGCTCGCCGAGCTCGGCGCCATGCACGAGTCCGCGGCCGGCGTCACCGTCTTCTCCGACGACGGCAAGTGCGTCGACGACGCCGTGATCATGCGGCGCGCCCTGGAGTACGTGAAGGCCTTCGGCGGCGTCGTCGCCCAGCACGCGCAGGAGCCGCGCCTCACCGAGGGCGCCCAGATGAACGAGGGCATCGTCTCCGCGGAGCTGGGCCTGGGCGGCTGGCCCGCCGTCGCCGAGGAGTCGATCATCGCGCGTGACGTGCTGCTCGCCGAGCACGTCGGCTCGCGGGTGCACATCTGCCACCTCTCGACCGCCGGCTCCGTCGAGATCGTGCGCTGGGCCAAGTCGCGCGGCATCGACGTGACCGCCGAGGTCACCCCGCACCACCTGCTCCTGACCGACGAGATGGTCCGCTCGTACAACCCCGTCTACAAGGTCAACCCGCCGCTGCGCACCGAGCGCGACGTCATGGCGCTGCGCGAGGCCCTGGCCGACGGCACGATCGACATCGTGGCCACCGACCACGCCCCGCACCCGCACGAGGACAAGGACTGCGAGTGGGCCGCGGCCGCCATGGGCATGGTGGGCCTGGAGACCGCGCTCTCCGTCGTCCAGCAGACGATGGTCGAGACCGGCCTGCTGACCTGGGCCGCGGTCGCCGACCGGATGTCCGTCAAGCCCGCCGAGATCGGCCGGGCGACGGGCCACGGCCGCCCCGTCTCGGCTGGTGAGCCCGCGAACCTCACGCTCCTCGATCCGGCTTACCGTGGAGTCGTGGACCCCGCGGGCTTCGCTTCGCGCAGCGGCAACACCCCCTATGAGGGCCGTGAGCTGCCGGGCCGCGTGACGCACACGTGGCTGCGGGGCCGCGCCACGCTCGTCGACGGGAAGCTCGCGTGACCTCTCTGATCTCGGCCGCCGCAGGAAATGCCGCGACCATCGCCGCCGAACAGAAGTCGGCGGACGTGACGGACTGGGCCGCCCGTGCGGGCTGGGTCGTCGGCCTGCTGCTCTTCATCGCGCTCGTCTACTGGCTGATGCGCGAGGGCTGGAAGTGGCGCGGCACGCTCCAGGGCGACCTGCCGCCGCTTCCCGTGGTGCCGGATGACGCGGCCCCGGCGAAACTTGAGCTGACCGGCCGCTACCACGGCTCGACCACGGCAGGACAGTGGCTCGACCGCATCGTGGCGCACGGCCTCGGTACCCGCAGCCGCGTGGAGCTGACGCTCACGGACGCGGGCCTGAGCGTCGTACGCCCCGGCGCATCCGACTTCTTCGTCCCGGCCGAACAACTGCGTGAGGCCCGACTCGACAAGGGCATCGCCGGAAAGGTCCTCGCGGAGGGCGGTCTGCTGATCGTCACCTGGGAGCACGGCGAGAAGCTGCTCGACTCGGGCTTCCGCTCGGACCACGCGGCCGAGCAGGCCGAGTGGGTCGAGGCCATCAACAACATGATCAACACGACCAGCACGACGGAAGGCACCGCACGATGACGACCTCCACCAGGGGAGCCGCCAAGACTCCCGCCGTACTCGTCCTGGAGGACGGCCGCATCTTCCGCGGCCGTGCCTACGGGGCCGTGGGGGAGACCTTCGGCGAAGCGGTGTTCTCCACCGGCATGACCGGCTACCAGGAGACCCTCACCGACCCCTCGTACCACCGCCAGGTCGTCGTCATGACGGCCCCGCACGTCGGCAACACGGGCGTGAACGACGAGGACGACGAGTCCGCCCGCATCTGGGTCTCCGGCTACGTCGTGCGCGACCCCGCGCGCGTGCCCTCCAACTGGCGCGCCAAGCGCTCGCTCGACGAGCAGCTCGCGAACCAGGGCGTCGTCGGCATCTCCGGCATCGACACCCGCGCCCTCACCCGCCACCTGCGCGAGCGCGGCGCGATGCGCGTCGGCATCTTCTCCGGCGAGGCGTTCGCCGGCGCCGGCGACGACGACCTGCTCGCCAAGGTGCAGGCGGCCCCGCAGATGAAGGGCGCCGACCTCTCCGCCGAGGTCGCCACCAAGGAGACGTACGTCGTCCCCGCGATCGGCACCAAGAAGTTCACCGTCGCCGCCGTGGACCTCGGCATCAAGGGCATGACCCCGCAGCGCATGGCCGAACGCGGCATCGAGGTGCACGTCCTGCCCGCCACCGCCACGGTCGAAGACGTGTACGCGGTCAACCCCGACGGGGTGTTCTTCTCGAACGGGCCCGGCGACCCGGCCACCGCGGACCACCCGGTCTCCGTCATGCAGGGCGTCCTGGAGCGCAAGACCCCGCTCTTCGGCATCTGCTTCGGCAACCAGATCCTCGGCCGCGCCCTCGGCTTCGGCACCTTCAAGCTGAAGTACGGCCACCGCGGCATCAACCAGCCGGTGCAGGACCGCACGACCGGCAAGGTCGAGGTCACCGCGCACAACCACGGCTTCGCTGTCGACGCGCCCCTCGACAAGGTCTCCGACACCCCCTACGGGCGTGCCGAGGTCTCCCACGTATGCCTGAACGACCAGGTGGTGGAGGGGCTCCAGCTCCTCGACCAGCCCGCGTTCAGCGTCCAGTACCACCCCGAGGCGGCTGCGGGCCCGCACGACGCCGCGTACCTCTTCGACCGCTTCGTAACCCTGATGGAGGGCCAGCGTGCCTAAGCGCTCCGATATCCAGTCCGTCCTGGTCATCGGCTCCGGCCCGATCGTCATCGGCCAGGCAGCGGAGTTCGACTACTCCGGCACCCAGGCCTGCCGCGTGCTCAAGGCCGAGGGCCTGCGCGTCATCCTGGTCAACTCGAACCCGGCGACGATCATGACCGACCCGGAGATCGCCGACGCGACCTACGTCGAGCCGATCACCCCCGAGTTCGTCGAGAAGATCATCGCCAAGGAGCGCCCCGACGCGCTGCTCCCCACCCTCGGCGGCCAGACCGCGCTCAACACCGCGATCTCCATGCACGACCAGGGCGTCCTGGAGAAGTACGGCGTGGAGCTCATCGGCGCCAACGTCGAGGCGATCAACAAGGGCGAGGACCGAGACCTCTTCAAGGGCGTCGTCGAAGAGGTCAACAAGAAGATCGGGCTCGGCGAGTCCGCCCGCTCGTACATCTGCCACTCCATGGACGACGTCCTCAAGGGCGTCGACGAGCTCGGCGGCTACCCCGTCGTCGTCCGGCCCTCCTTCACCATGGGCGGCGCGGGCTCCGGCTTCGCGCACGACGAGGAGGAGCTGCGCCGCATCGCCGGACAGGGCCTCACGCTCTCGCCGACCACCGAGGTGCTCCTTGAGGAGTCCATCCTCGGCTGGAAGGAGTACGAGCTGGAGCTGATGCGCGACAAGAACGACAACGTCGTGGTCGTCTGCTCCATCGAGAACTTCGACCCGATGGGCGTGCACACCGGCGACTCGATCACCGTCGCGCCCGCGATGACGCTGACCGACCGCGAGTACCAGGACCTGCGTGACGTCGGCATCGCGATCATCCGTGAGGTCGGCGTCGACACCGGCGGCTGCAACATCCAGTTCGCCATCGACCCGACGGACGGCCGGGTCATCGTCATCGAGATGAACCCGCGTGTCTCGCGGTCTTCCGCGCTCGCGTCGAAGGCCACCGGATTCCCGATCGCGAAGATCGCCGCGAAGCTGGCCGTCGGCTACACGCTGGACGAGATCCCGAACGACATCACCGAGAAGACCCCGGCCTCCTTCGAGCCGACCCTCGACTACGTAGTGGTCAAGGCGCCGCGTTTCGCCTTCGAGAAGTTCCCCTCGGCGGACTCGACCCTGACGACCACCATGAAGTCGGTCGGCGAGGCCATGGCGATCGGCCGCAACTTCACCGAGGCGCTGCAGAAGGCGCTGCGGTCCCTGGAGAAGAAGGGCTCACAGTTCACCTTCGTGGGCGAGCCCGGCGACAAGGCCGAGCTCCTGGCGGAGGCGATCCGTCCGACCGACGGGCGCATCAACTCCGTCATGCAGGCCATCCGCGCCGGCGCGACGCCCGAGGAGGTCTTCGAGTCCACGAAGATCGACCCGTGGTTCGTCGACCAGCTCTTCCTGATCAAGGAGATCGCGGACGAGCTGGCCGCCGCCGAGCGCCTGGACGCCGACCTGCTGGCCGAGGCCAAGCGGCACGGCTTCTCCGACCACCAGATCGCGGAGATCCGCGGCCTGCGCGAGGACGTCGTGCGCGAGGTGCGCCACGCGCTGGGGGTGCGCCCGGTCTACAAGACGGTCGACACCTGCGCCGCCGAGTTCGCCGCGAAGACGCCGTACTTCTACTCCTCGTACGACGAGGAGAACGAGGTCGCCAAGCGCGAGAAGCCCGCGGTCATCATCCTGGGCTCCGGCCCCAACCGCATCGGCCAGGGCATCGAGTTCGACTACTCCTGCGTCCACGCCTCCTTCGCGCTGAGCGACGCGGGCTACGAGACCGTGATGGTCAACTGCAACCCCGAGACCGTCTCGACGGACTACGACACCTCCGACCGCCTGTACTTCGAGCCGCTGACGCTCGAAGACGTCCTGGAGATCGTCAACGTAGAGGCGCAGGCAGGTCCGATCGCGGGCGTCATCGTCCAGCTCGGCGGCCAGACCCCGCTCGGCCTCGCGCAGGCCCTCAAGGACAACGGCGTGCCGGTCGTGGGCACCTCGCCCGAGGCCATCCACGCCGCCGAGGACCGCGGAGCCTTCGGCCGCGTGCTCGCCGAGGCCGGTCTCCCCGCGCCCAAGCACGGCACCGCCACCACCTTCGCCGAGGCCAAGGCCATCGCCGACGAGATCGGCTACCCCGTCCTCGTCCGCCCCTCGTACGTGCTCGGCGGCCGCGGCATGGAGATCGTCTACGACGAGACCCGCCTCTCCGCGTACATCGAGGAGTCCACCGAGATCAGCCCCTCGCGGCCGGTCCTGGTCGACCGCTTCCTGGACGACGCGATCGAGATCGACGTGGACGCGCTCTACGACGGCGAGGAGCTCTACCTCGGCGGCGTCATGGAGCACATCGAGGAGGCCGGCATCCACTCCGGCGACTCGGCGTGCGCGCTGCCCCCGATCACGCTCGGCGGCTTCGACATCAAGCGCCTGCGCGCCTCCACGGAGGGCATCGCCAAGGGCGTCGGCGTGCGCGGCCTCATCAACATCCAGTTCGCGATGGCCGGGGACATCCTCTACGTCCTCGAGGCCAACCCGCGCGCCTCGCGCACCGTCCCCTTCACCTCGAAGGCGACCGCGGTGCCGCTGGCCAAGGCCGCCGCGCGCATCTCGCTCGGCGCGACCGTCGCCGAGCTGCGCGCCGAGGGCATGCTCCCGGCGAACGGCGACGGCGGCACGCTGCCGATGGACGCGCCGATCTCGGTCAAGGAAGCCGTCATGCCGTGGTCGCGCTTCCGCGACATCCACGGGCGCGGCGTCGACACCGTCCTGGGCCCGGAGATGCGCTCCACCGGCGAGGTCATGGGCATCGACTCGGTGTTCGGCACGGCCTACGCCAAGTCGCAGGCCGGCGCCTACGGCCCGCTGCCGACCAAGGGCCGCGCCTTCATCTCGGTGGCCAACCGCGACAAGCGCTCGATGATCTTCCCGGCGCGCGAGCTGGTCGCGCACGGCTTCGAGCTGCTCGCCACGTCCGGCACGGCCGAGGTCCTCAAGCGCAACGGCATCAACGCCACGATCGTGCGCAAGCAGAGCGAGGGCGAGGGCCCGAACGGCGAGAAGACGATCGTCCAGCTGATCCACGACGGCGGCGTCGACCTCATCGTCAACACCCCGTACGGCACCGGCGGCCGCCTCGACGGCTACGACATCCGTACGGCGGCGGTCTCCCGCTCCGTGCCCTGCCTCACCACGGTCCAGGCGCTCGCCGCCGCCGTCCAGGGCATCGACGCGCTCAACCACGGGGACGTCGGCGTCCGTTCACTGCAGGAACACGCGGAGCATCTGACCGCGGCCCGCGACTAGCAGCCCACCAGGGGGACACCGATCCGGTGTCCCCCTTCTGGTGAGAACACCGAGGACCCACCATGTACAAGTTCTTCTTCAACCTCGTCTTCAAGCGCATGGACCCGGAGCAGGCCCACTACACGGCCTTCCGCTGGATCCGGCTCGCGGCCCGCGTCCCCGTCCTGCGCACGTTCGTCGCCGCCGCCCTCGCGCCGCGCCACAAGGAGCTGCGCACCGAGGCCCTCGGCCTTCGCATGCACGGCCCCTTCGGGCTCGCCGCGGGCTTCGACAAGAACGCCGTGGCGATCGACGGCATGTCGATGCTGGGCTTCGACCACATCGAGATCGGCACCGTCACGGGGGAGCCGCAGCCCGGCAACCCCAAGAAGCGTCTCTTCCGCCTCGTGCAGGACCGTGCGCTGATCAACCGCATGGGCTTCAACAACGAGGGCTCCGCGGCCGTCGCGGAGCGCCTGGGCGCCCGCAGGGCCGTCTTCAAGACGGTCGTGGGCGTGAACATCGGCAAGACCAAGGTCGTCCCCGAGGAGGAGGCCGCCGCCGACTACGTGAAGTCGACCGAGCGGCTCGCCGCCCACGCCGACTACCTCGTGGTCAACGTGTCGTCGCCGAACACCCCCGGCCTGCGCAACCTCCAGGCCACCGAGTCGCTGCGGCCGCTCCTGACCGCCGTGCGCGAGGCGGCGGACCGCAGCGTCACCGGGCGCCGCGTGCCGCTCCTCGTGAAGATCGCCCCCGACCTCGCGGACGAGGACATCGACGCGGTCGCCGACCTGGCCGTAGAGCTCGGCCTCGACGGCATCATCGCCACGAACACGACCATCGCGCGCGAGGGCCTCGGTTTGCGATCCGAACCTTCGCTCTACGGAGAAACCGGCGGTCTGTCCGGAGCGCCCCTCAAGGAGCGCTCCCTGGAGGTCCTGCGCCGCCTCTACGCGCGCGTGGGCGACCGCATCACGCTCGTGGGCGTCGGCGGCATCGAGAACGCCGAGGACGCCTGGCAGCGCATCCTCGCGGGCGCCACCCTGGTGCAGGGCTACAGCGCCTTCATCTACGAAGGACCCTTCTGGGCCCGCGCGATCCACAAGGGGCTCGCCGCCCGCCTGAACACCTCCCCGTACGCCACGCTCGCCGAGGCCGTCGGCGCCGACGCAAGGAAGCCCGCATGAGTGCTCTTGAACCCTTCGGTACGCGCCTCCGTCACGCCATGGACGAGCGCGGGCCCCTCTGCGTCGGCATCGACCCGCACGCCTCCCTGCTGTCCGCCTGGGGCCTGAACGACGACGTCGCGGGCCTGGAGAAGTTCACCGGGACCGTCGTCGAGGCGCTCGCCGGGAGCGTCGCGGTGTTCAAGCCGCAGAGCGCGTTCTTCGAGCGCTTCGGCTCGCGCGGCATCGCCGTCCTGGAGAAGGCGGTCGCGGAGCTGCGCGCGGCCGGCGCCCTGGTGGTCATGGACGCCAAGCGCGGCGACATCGGCTCCACCATGGCCGCGTACGCGGAGACCTTCCTGCACAAGGACTCGCCGCTGTTCTCCGACGCCCTCACCGTCTCGCCCTACCTCGGATACGGCTCGCTGAAGCCCGCCGTCGACCTCGCGCGCGAGAACGGCACCGGGCTCTTCGTGCTCGCCCTCACCTCCAACCCCGAGGGCGCCGAGGTGCAGCACGCGGTGCGCGAGGACGGCCGCACGATCGGCGCGACGATGCTCGCGCACCTGGCCGCCGAGAACGCGGGCGCGCAGCCCCTGGGGTCCTTCGGCGCCGTCGTCGGGGCGACGCTCGGCGACCTGTCCTCGTACGACCTCGCGGTCAACGGTCCGCTGCTCGCTCCCGGCATCGGGGCGCAGGGTGCCACTCCCGCGGATCTGCCGGGTGTCTTCGGGGACGCCGTGCGCAACGTCGTGCCGAGCGTCAGCCGGGGTGTCCTGCGTCACGGTCCCGATGCGAAGGGTCTTCGCGCCGCGGCGAGCCGATTCGCGGACGAGATCCGTGAGGCCGTCGCCTCCGCCTGAGGGTCGGCCGAGGGCGATTTTCCGTCTTCGAACGACGTGTCCGGCCACGTCCTTACGTTTCGCTGATGGCTCACCAGGCCAAATCCGGGGTGAATTGCCCGAAATGTACACCTCGACAGAGGCTGACCAGGACTTTTCGTCTGTTCTCGCTGACTCCGGCGGCCATGCCCGCTAGTCTCCGACGAGAGCGAACGGGCAAGCGCGTTGCACGTTGCTCACCAGGTGTGGGGCGACTAGGTTCCTCACCGGTCCGTATCCGACAGTTCGACATCCGAGGTGACGTAGGCGTGGCTCTTCCGCCCCTTACCCCTGAACAGCGCGCAGCCGCGCTCGAAAAGGCCGCCGCGGCTCGCCGGGAGCGGGCCGAGGTCAAGAATCGACTCAAGCACTCCGGCGCCTCGCTTCATGAGGTCATCAAGCAGGGTCAGGAGAACGATGTCATCGGCAAGATGAAGGTCTCCGCCCTCCTGGAGTCCCTGCCGGGCGTGGGCAAGGTCCGCGCCAAGCAGATCATGGAGCGTCTTGGCATCTCCGAGAGCCGCCGTGTGCGGGGTCTCGGCTCCAACCAGATCGCCTCCTTGGAGCGTGAGTTCGGTGGTGGCGCTGCCTGACGTTCTCAGGCACTCCTGAGAACCTGGATAATCGCTGCATGGCTGCAACATCCCGGGGGACGACCCCCGTGCCCCCGGACGTACGTCCGCGGCTGACCGTGCTCTCCGGCCCCTCCGGGGTCGGCAAGAGCACGGTCGTCGCGCATATGCGCAAAGAACACCCCGAGGTCTGGCTCTCGGTCTCGGCCACCACGCGCAAGCCGCGCCCCGGCGAGAAGCACGGTGTCCACTACTTCTTCGTCTCCGACGAAGAGATGGACAAGCTGATCGCCAACAGCGAGCTGCTCGAATGGGCCGAGTTCGCGGGCAACCGCTACGGCACCCCCCGGGGCGCCGTCCTCGAACGCCTCGAGGCGGGCGAGCCCGTCCTGCTGGAGATCGATCTGCAGGGCGCACGCCTGGTCCGCGAGTCGATGTCCGAGGCCCAGCTGGTCTTCCTCGCCCCGCCGAGCTGGGAGGAGCTGGTCCGCCGGCTCACCGGCCGCGGGACCGAGGAGCCCGTGGTGATCGAGCGCAGGCTCGCCGCGGCGAAGATCGAACTCGCCGCCGAGGCCGAGTTCGACACCACCCTGGTCAATACCTCCGTCGAGGACGTGGCACGTGAGCTGCTAGCCTTGATGAAAGTTGTTTGATCTTCTTCATCCTCAGTAATCCGGTTTGATCTTCCATTTCCATTCGAAGGTCGAGCCCCATCGGAAGGCAGAGAGTGTCCTCTTCCATCACTGCGCCCGAGGGCATCATCAACCCGCCGATTGATGAGCTCCTCGAAGCAACCGACTCGAAGTACAGCCTCGTGATCTACGCCGCCAAGCGCGCGCGCCAGATCAACGCGTACTACTCGCAGCTCGGTGAGGGTCTGCTGGAGTACGTCGGCCCGCTGGTGGACACGCACGTCCACGAGAAGCCGCTCTCCATCGCGCTCCGTGAGATCAACGCGGGTCTGCTGACGTCCGAGGCCATCGAGGGCCCGGCTCAGTAGTCGCATTTCTTTTCTTGCAGTTTTTTCACCACAGGCCCGGCAGCGCGACTGCCGGGCCTGTGGTGTGTCATGGAGTCGTACGTTCCCCGATCCGGGGATCACAAGTGCGGGGAGGCACGGTGGGCAAGCCCAAGGTCGTTTTGGGGGTCAGCGGCGGTATCGCCGCGTACAAGGCCTGTGAGCTGCTGCGGCGGCTGACCGAATCGGGCCATGACGTGCGCGTCGTGCCGACCGATTCGGCGCTCCACTTCGTGGGGGAGGCGACCTGGTCGGCGCTGTCCGGCAACCCGGTCTCGACCGAGGTGTGGGAGTCCGTCCACGAGGTGCCGCACGTGCGGATCGGCCAGTCCGCCGACGTCGTGATCGTCGCCCCCGCGACTGCCGACATGATGGCGAAGGCGGCCCACGGCCTCGCCGACGACCTCCTGACGAACACCCTCCTCACCGCCCGCTGTCCGGTGATCTTCGCGCCCGCCATGCACACGGAGATGTGGGAGCACCCGGCCACGCAGGAGAACGTCGCCACGCTGCGCCGCCGCGGCGCCCTCGTCGTCGAGCCCGCCGTCGGCCGCCTCACCGGCGTGGACACGGGCAAGGGCCGCTTCCCGGACCCGGTCGAGCTCTTCGAAGTCGTACGCCGTGTCCTGGCGCGCGGCGATCTCGCCCGGGACCTCACCGGGCGGCATGTCGTCGTCAGCGCGGGCGGCACGCGCGAGCCGCTCGACCCCGTCCGCTTCCTGGGCAACCGCTCCTCCGGCAAGCAGGGGTACGCCCTCGCCAGCAGCGCCGCGGCGCGCGGCGCCCGCGTCACGCTCGTGTCGGCCAACGCGGCGCTGCCCGCACCGGCGGGCGTCGACATCCTGCCGGTCGGCACGGCCGTCCAGCTCCGCGAGGCGGTTCTCAAGGCGTCCGCGGACGCCGATGCCGTGGTGATGGCGGCGGCCGTGGCCGATTTCCGCCCCGAGACGTACGCGGCCGGAAAGATCAAGAAGAAGGACGGCCAGGAGCAGCCCCCCATCGCCCTGGTCCGCAACCCCGACATCCTCGCGGAGATCGCCGGTGACCGGCCGCGCCCCGGCCAGGTCGTCGTCGGTTTCGCCGCCGAGACGGACGACGTGCTCGCCAACGGCCGCGCCAAGCTGGAACGCAAGGGCTGCGACCTGCTCGTCGTCAACGAAGTGGGCGAGCGCAAGACGTTCGGCTCCGAGGAGAACGAGGCGGTCGTGCTCGGTGCCGACGGCAGTGAGACCCCCGTGCCGTACGGCCCCAAGGAAGCGCTCGCGGACATCGTCTGGGATCTCGTCGCCGAACGACTGCCGAAGAATTCCTGAAAAAGCCGGGGTGACCCGCGGGTGCTGCCGCCTTCGCCGGAGCCTCACTGGAACCCTGGTGGAATCGTTGGCCCGAATGTCACATTCGCCCCATTGGGTGCCCCAAACCCGTGAAATTCGGGCGCGGGGCCCTCTGGTGGAGACCGATCGTCGTACCGCACAATGCAGTGCCGCAGGTCACAGCACTCCCAAGTGGCGAGACACGTGGTCCGGCGGCCGAGTGCGACCGATAAACTGGTCTCGGACGACGCCGGGCGCAGCCCCCGGCCGTCCACCAATGATCAGCCAGCAGCCGCTGCAACCACAGGGAGCGATGTGTCCCGCCGTCTCTTCACCTCGGAGTCCGTGACCGAGGGTCACCCCGACAAGATCGCTGACCAGATCAGCGACACCATTCTCGACGCCCTTCTGCGGGAGGACCCGAAATCCCGGGTCGCCGTGGAGACGTTGATCACCACCGGCCTGGTGCACGTGGCCGGCGAGGTGACCACCAAGGCGTACGCGCCGATCGCGCAGCTGGTCCGCGACAAGATCCTCGAGATCGGATACGACTCCTCGAAGAAGGGCTTCGACGGCGCCTCCTGTGGCGTCTCGGTGTCCATCGGTTCGCAGTCCGCCGACATCGCGCAGGGCGTCGACACGGCGTACGAGAAGCG
Source organism: Streptomyces sp. NPDC055189 (assembly GCF_053606765.1). Taxonomy (NCBI): domain Bacteria; kingdom Bacillati; phylum Actinomycetota; class Actinomycetes; order Kitasatosporales; family Streptomycetaceae; genus Streptomyces; species Streptomyces sp. NPDC055189. The sequence continues at coordinate 63,930 of NZ_JBSGSG010000039.1, read as the reverse complement.
TGTCGAGGGCGACGAGGACGAGCTCGACAAGCAGGGCGCGGGCGACCAGGGCCTGATGTTCGGCTACGCCTGCGACGAGACCCCGGAGCTGATGCCGCTCCCGATCCACCTCGCGCACCGTCTCTCGCGCCGCCTGTCCGAGGTCCGCAAGAACGGGACCATCCCGTACCTGCGCCCCGACGGCAAGACCCAGGTCACCATCGAGTACGACGGCGACAAGGCCGTCCGCCTCGACACGGTCGTGGTCTCCTCGCAGCACGCATCGGACATCGACCTGGACTCGCTCCTGGCCCCCGACATCCGCGAATTCGTGGTCGAGGCCGAGCTGAAGGCCCTCCTCGAGGACGGCATCAAGCTGGAGACCGAGGGCTACCGCCTCCTGGTCAACCCGACCGGACGCTTCGAGATCGGCGGCCCGATGGGCGACGCCGGCCTCACCGGCCGCAAGATCATCATCGACACGTACGGCGGCATGGCCCGCCACGGCGGCGGCGCCTTCTCCGGCAAGGACCCGTCCAAGGTCGACCGCTCGGCCGCCTACGCCATGCGCTGGGTCGCCAAGAACGTGGTCGCGGCAGGCCTCGCGGCCCGCTGCGAGGTCCAGGTCGCCTACGCGATCGGCAAGGCCGAGCCGGTGGGCCTGTTCGTGGAGACGTTCGGCACGGCCACGGTCGACACCGACAAGATCGAGGCCGCCATCTCCGAGGTCTTCGACCTGCGCCCGGCCGCGATCATCCGCGACCTGGACCTGCTCCGCCCGATCTACGCCCAGACCGCCGCGTACGGCCACTTCGGCCGGGCGATCCCCGACTTCACGTGGGAGCGCACGGACCGCGTGGACGCGCTGCGCAAGGCCGCGGGGCTGTAAGGCTCCTTCGCCGAGCGGGTTTTGACGAGGCCCGGTGCCCCCGAGGGGGTGCCGGGCCTCGTCGTGCCCGGGCGCATCTCGGGCTCGTGGTCGTGTCGGTGCGGTCTGGTAGTAATGCTGCTGTGAGCAGCGAGAACCAGAAATCCGAAGGGGCGGGCGGGGCCGGGCCCCCGGAGCAGCTTGCGCTCATTCGGGAGGCGGTGCGCAAGGCCGATGTGCCGCGGGCCAAGCCGCGGACGTGGCGGGGGGCCGCGCTGGCCAAGAGCCTGCCCGTTGCCCGGGTGCTCGTGGACAAAGGTGTGCTGCATCTCGATCGGTACTTCGACTATGCCGTGCCCGAGGAGCTCGACGAGCAGGCCCAGCCGGGGGTCCGGGTCCGGGTGCGGTTCGGGGCCGGGGCGCGGAACGTGCGGGGCGGGCGGCGTGAAGGCGGGGGGCTGATCGACGGCTTCCTCGTCGAGCGGGTCGCCGAGTCCGATTACGCCGGGCCGCTCGCCGCCCTGGCGCAGGTCGTCTCGCCCGAGCCCGTGCTGGGCGCCGAGTTGCTCGGGCTTGCCCGTGCCGTGGCCGATCGGTACGCGGGCAGCCTCGCCGATGTGCTGCAACTGGCCGTTCCGCCTCGGCATGCCCGGGCCGAGGCGCGGGAGACGGGGGAGGTGCCGGCCCCTCCGGCCGCGCCTGAAGCGGGCTCCTGGCGGCGGTACGGGCACGGGGCCGAGTTCCTGGGGGCGCTCGCCTCGGGAGGGTCCCCCCGGGCCGTGTGGACCGCCCTTCCGGGGCCGGAGTGGGCCGAGGAGATCGCCAGGGCCGTGCAGGCGACGCTCGCCTCGGGGCGCGGGGCGCTCGTGGTGGTGCCTGCGGGGCGGCCCGCGGCGAGGGTCGACGCGGCGCTGACCCAGTTGCTGGGGGCGGGGCAGCATGCGCTGCTCACCGCCGATGCGGGGCAGGAGCGGCGCTATCGCGAGTGGCTCTCCGTGCGGCGCGGTGCGGTGCGGGCCGTCGTGGGCACCCGGGCCGCCATGTTCGCTCCCGTACGGAATCTCGGGCTCGTGGTCGTCTGGGACGACGGCGATGCCAGCCACAGCGACGACAATGCTCCCTTCCCGCATGTGCGGGAGGTGCTCGAACTTCGGGCGTCGAGGGACAAGTGCGGGTTTCTGCTGGGGAGTTGGAGCTGCACGGTCGAGGCCGCGCAGCTCGTGGAGAGCGGGTGGGCCGCCCCGCTGGTCGCCGATCGCGAGCAGGTGCGCGGGGCGGCGCCGCTCGTCAGGACCGTGGGGGACGGGGATCTCGCGAGGGACGAGGCGGCCCGGGTCGCGCGGCTTCCCACGCTCGCCTGGAACGTCGTACGGGAAGGGCTGAAGCACGGCCCTGTACTGGTGCAGGTGCCCCGGCGGGGATACGTGCCCCGGCTCGCGTGCGAGAGGTGCCGGGAGCCCGCACGATGCAGGCACTGTGCGGGGCCCCTGGAGGCGCGGGACGGCGGCGGTCTGTGGTGCGGCTGGTGCGGGGTCGAGGAAGGCGCCTGGCACTGCGGGGAGTGCGGAGGGTTCCGGCTGCGGGCGCAGGTGGTGGGGGCGCGGCGTACGGCCGAGGAGTTGGGGCGGGCGTTTCCCGCGGTGCCGGTGCGGACGTCGGGGCGAGAGCAGGTTCTCGACACCGTCGCGGGGACGCCCGCGCTGGTGGTGAGCACGCCGGGGGCGGAGCCCGTCGCCGAGGGCGGCTATGCCGCCGCCCTGCTGCTCGACGGGTGGGCCATGCTGGGGCGGCCCGATCTGCGGGCCGGGGAGGACGCGCTGCGGCGGTGGATCGGGGCCTCCTCGCTGGTGCGGCCGCAGGGGGCGGGCGGGACCGTGGTGGTCGTGGCCGAGCCGACTCTGCGGCCCGTGCAGGCGCTGGTGCGGTGGGATCCCGTGGGACATGCGGTGCGGGAGCTTTCCGAGCGGGCCGAGCTGGGGTTTCCGCCCGTGTCGCGGATGGCCTCCGTGGCGGGGACAGCGGAGGCGCTGTCGGCGTTTCTCGCCGGGGCGGAACTTCCGGGGGACGCGGTGGTGTTGGGGCCCGTTCCCGTGCCGGACGCGGGGGGTGCGCCCGGGGCCGCGCGGCGGGGTGGGGCCGCGCCCGTCGGGGAGCGGTGGGAGCGGGTGCTTGTCCGGGTGCCGCCGGGGAGCGGGGCCGCGCTTGCCGCTTCGCTGAAGGTGGCTCAGGCGGCCCGGATGGCGCGGGGGGCCGCGGAGCCTGTGCGGGTGCGGGTGGATCCGCTGGACATCGGCTAGGCCTCCCGCCCGGGTACGGCCTCCCACCCCGGGTACGGCCTCCCGCCCGGGTACGGCCTCCCGCCCGGGTACGGCCTCCCGACGGGGGTTTTCGCTGCGCGGGGCCAGACCGGTGGTGCCCACAACGGGCAGCGGCTGCCTCTGCCGCTGGGGCCGGTAGAGGCAGCCGCTGTTCTGCGTGGTCGGGGTCAGCCGTTGCGAGGGCCCGGGAAAGCGTTGGGGCGGGGGTCTTCGCGGAGTACGGGGCTGCCTGCTGTGGGCTGGGTCGGCATGGCGCGGGCCGCGGGGACCGCGGGGAGGGGGGCGCCGACCGTGACCGGGGGGCGGGTGGCCGTGGGGGAGGGGATCGTCTCCGTGGCCCGCTCCGCGTCCGCCGCCGCCTGTGTCGTGGCCCGGCGGGCGCCGTAACGGCGGTGCACCGCCTGCTTGGTGACCCCGAGGGCCGAGCCCACCGCGTCCCACGAGAAGCCCAGCGAGCGGTCGAAGTCCACCGCGGCGGTCACCAGCGTCTCGACGCTGTCCCGCAGTTCCTGGGCGAGGCGGACGGTCGGCGCGGGGGCCCGTCCGTACACGACGAAGCCCGCGGAGGGGCTTGAGCGGCGCGGGCGGTAGACGTTGCCGAGCTGGGCGGTGAGCGTACGCAGCGCGTCCACCTGCCGGCGGACCCGCTCGATGTCCCGGACCAGGAGATGCAGGCTGGCCCGTGCCTGGGCGTCGTGGGTTGCGTGGTCGGCCATGAACAAGCCTCTCGAACCGGCGTTGAAAAGGATCGGGCCGCATTCGCGGCCCGTTGTGGTCAACTCTTTCTTGACCAACGCGCTAGTTCGTTTGGGGTCACGGTGCGGGGGCGTATGCGCATATGCACAGGGCGCGTGTCCGCGCGTACGCCCCCAGGTGAGGCGCCCTGCCGGGCGCCCTGTCGCCCTGTCGCCCCGCGGAGCGCGGCCCGGCAGGGCGACTCATAGACTGGTGCGCTCCCCGCACGTTCCCGTCCCGAGAGGCCGATAGGCAACGATGAAGCTCGTCTTCGCAGGCACCCCCGAGGTAGCCGTCCCCGCCCTGGACGCCCTGATCGCCTCCGACCGGCACGAGGTGGCCGCCGTCGTCACCCGGCCCGACGCTCCCGCGGGCCGCGGCCGCAGGCTCGTCGCGAGCCCCGTCGCCCAGCGCGCGGAGGAGGCCGGGATCGAGATCCTCCGGCCCGCCAAGCCGCGCGACGAGGACTTCCTCGCGCGGCTGCGCGAGATCGCTCCCGATTGCTGCCCGGTCGTCGCCTACGGCGCGCTGCTGCCCAAGGTCGCCCTGGACATCCCGGCCCACGGCTGGGTCAACCTGCACTTCTCGCTGCTGCCCGCCTGGCGCGGTGCCGCGCCCGTCCAGCACGCCGTGATGGCGGGCGACGAGATCACGGGGGCCTCCACCTTCCTGATCGAGCAGGGGCTCGACTCCGGCCCGGTGTACGGCACCGTCACCGAGGTCGTCCGGCCCACCGACACCAGCGGTGACCTGCTCACCCGGCTCGCCTTCGCGGGCTCCGGGCTGCTCGCCGCCACCATGGACGGCATCGAGGACGGCTCCCTGAAGGCCGTACCGCAGCCCGCCGACGGCGTCACCCTCGCCCCGAAGATCACCGTCGAGGACGCCCGCGTGGAGTGGGCCGCCCCGGCCCTGCGCGTCGACCGTGTCGTGCGCGGCTGCACTCCCGCGCCCGGCGCCTGGTCCGTGTTCCGCGGGGAGCGGCTGAAGATCATCCAGGCCGCGCTCGTCGCCGACCGCACCGACCTGGCGCCCGGCGAGCTCGCCGCCGCCAAGAACAACGTGTACGTCGGCACCGGTTCGCACGCCGTGGAACTGCTCTGGGTGCAGCCGCAGGGCAAGAAGCCGATGCGCGGTGCCGACTGGGCGCGCGGGGTGCGGATCGCCCCGGACGAGCGGCTCGGCGACACCGACGTACGCTGAATAGGTTCAGCCCCCATCCAATAGCGGAGCACCTTTGAACGACCAGCCCGGCCGGCGTCCCCAGAAGCAGGGCAAGCCCGGCAAGCCGCACCGCCGCCCCAAGAAGGACCCCGTCCGTTTCCTCGCCTTCGAGGCGCTGCGGGCCGTGGACGAGCGCGACGCGTACGCGAACCTCGTCCTGCCGCCGCTCCTGCGCAAGGCCAGGGAGAAGGAGGGGCCCGACAAGTTCGACGCGCGCGACGCGGCGCTCGCCACCGAGCTCGTCTACGGGACGCTGCGCAGGCAGGGAACGTACGACGCGATCGTGGCCGCCTGCATCGACCGGCCGCTGCGCGAGGTCGACCCTCCGGTGCTCGACGTGCTGAACATGGGCGTGCACCAGCTGCTCGGGACGCGGATCCCGACGCACGCCGCCGTCTCCGCCTCGGTGGAGCTGGCGCGCGTGGTGCTCGGCGACGGGCGGGCCAAGTTCGTCAACGCGGTGCTTCGCAAGGTCGCCTCCGACGATCTCGACGGCTGGGTGGAGAAGGTGGCGCCGCCCTACGACGAGGACGCCGAGGACCACCTCGCCGTCGTCCACTCGCACCCCCGCTGGGTCGTCTCCGCGCTCTGGGACGCGCTCGGCGGCGGCCGAGCGGGCATCGAAGACCTCCTTGAGGCCGACAACGAGCGGCCCGAGGTGACCCTCGTGGCCCGGCCGGGACGCACCACCGCAGACGAACTCCTCGACACGGTCGGCGAGGAGTCCGCGCTGCCGGGGCGCTGGTCGCCGTATGCCGTACGGCTCAGCGAAGGCGGCGAGCCCGGTTCGATCGACGCCGTGCGCGAGGGCCGTGCCGGGGTCCAGGACGAGGGCAGCCAGCTCGTCGCGATCGCACTCGCGAACGCTCCGGTCGAGGGGCGCGACGAGAAGTGGCTCGACGGATGCGCGGGCCCCGGCGGCAAGGCCGCCATGCTCGCCGGCCTCGCGTCGCAGCGGGGCGCGGCCCTCCTCGCCGCCGAGAAGCAGCCGCACCGGGCCCGCCTCGTCGCGCAGGCCCTGCGGGGCAACCCCGGCCCGTACGAGGTCATCGCCGCCGACGGCACCCGGCCGCCGTGGCAGCCCGGCACCTTCGACCGTGTCCTGATGGACGTGCCCTGTACGGGGCTCGGTGCCCTGCGCCGCCGCCCCGAGGCCCGCTGGCGCCGCCGCCCGGAGGACCTGGACGGCTTCGCGCCGCTCCAGCGGGGGCTGCTGCGCACCGCGCTGGAGTCCGTGCGGGTCGGGGGCGTCGTCGGTTACGCCACCTGCTCACCGCACCTCGCGGAGACGCGTGCCGTCGTCGACGACGTGCTCAAGCAGCACCCGGGCGCCGAACTGATCGACGCCCGCCCGCTGCTGCCCGGCGTCCCGGCCCGCGGCGACGGACCCGACCTGCAGCTGTGGCCGCATCTGCACGGCACGGACGCGATGTACCTAGCGCTGATCCGGCGGACGGCCTGACTCCGTCTGTGACGCGTCCGAACCCGCTCCCGCCCCCGACCCCGACCCTGCCGTCACGGTCGAGGGCGTGCGGGCGGCCGGGTCCCTGCTCAGGGCATGCGGCCACCACACCTTGGGCCCCACGTCCAGGAACAACGCGGTGACCAGGACGGACCGTACGACGAAGGTGTCGAGCAGGACGCCGATCGCGACCGCGAAGCCGATCTCGGCGAACCCCACCATCGGGAGCGTGCCGAGCGCGGCGAACGTGCCCGCGAGGACCAGACCCGCCGACGTGATGACCGCGCCGGTCGCGGCGAGGCCGGTGAGCACGCCCGCGCGGGTGCCCTGCCGTCCCGCCTCCTCACGGATGCGGGTCGACAGGAAGATGTTGTAGTCGATGCCGAGCGCCACCAGGAACACGAAGACGAACAGCGGGAAGTCCGTGGACTCGCCCGCGTAGTCGAAGACGTGGCGGAAGGCGAGCGCACTGATCCCCAGCGCTGCGGTGAAGGAGAGCACGACCGTCGCGATCAGGATCAGCGGCGCGACCAGGGCGCGCAGCAGCAGGGCGAGGATCAGCAGGACGACCACGAGGACGAGCGGGATCACCAGCTTGTTGTCGTGGGTCGTGGCGCGGTCCATGTCCACGATGGCCGCCGTGTTGCCGCCGACCTGCGCGTCCGCGCCGGGCACCGCGTGCACCGCGTCGCGCACCCGCTCCACGGTCCGCTTGGCCGCCTCGCTGTCGCTGGCGTCGGTCATCGTCGCCTCGAACAGGACCTGGCCCTCGTACACCGGTTTCGTCCCCGGTGGCACGACGACGCTCGCCGGGACCACCCCGCTGGTCCGGGCGACCACGGCCCGTACCTCGTCCCCCGTGGCTTCGTTCGCCACGATCACCAGCGGGTCGCCGCTGCCCGCGTCGAAGTACTCGGCCTGCACCTCCTGGCCCACGATCGAGTCGGGCTTGTCCGTGAACGAGTCCGCGTTGCTCAGCCCCTCCGCGCGCAACTGCGTCATGCCGAGCGCGAGCGCCGCCAGGGCCACCGCCGTGATGCTCCAGGTCAGGCGCGGGCGGTGGGCGATGCGGCGGCCCGTGCGGGCCCAGACGCCGCGCTCGGTGGGCTCCTCGGAACCGTTGTGCGGGACCAGCGGCCAGAAGAGCCACCGGCCGCAGACGACCAGGAGCGCGGGGAACAGCGAAAGCATCGCGATCAGGGCGACGGCGACACCGATGGCGGCCACGGGACCCAGGCCCCGCGTCGAGTTCATGTCGGCGGTGAGCAGCACCAGCATGCTGACGACGACCGTGGCGCCCGAGGCGATGACCGCGGGGCCCGCCCGGTGCAGGGCGAGCTGCATCGCCTCGTGCCGGTCCTCGTGGCGGCGCAGCTCTTCCCGATAGCGGGCGACCAGGAGCAGGGCATAGTCCGTCCCCGCCCCGAAGACGAGCACCGTGAGAATGCCCGCGCTCTGGCCGTTGACCGTCAGACCCGCGTGCTCCGCGAGCAGATAGATCAGCGCCTGCGCGGTGAAGAGCGAGACGACCGCCGAGACCAGCGGGACGATCAGGAGGACCGGGCTGCGGTAGGTGATCAGGAGGATCACCACGACGACGCCGCCCGCCGCCAGGAGCAGCGTCGAGTCGAGGCCCTCGAACGCCTCGGAGAAGTCCGCCGACGTGCCGCCGGGCCCGGTGACGTGCACCGCGAGCCCGCCGGTACTCTTGCCCACCCGCTCACGGATGGAGTCGACGGCGGGCCCGATCCGCTCCCAGCCCTTCTCGTCCATGGTGATGGGCACGAAGATCTGCGCGGCCTCGGCGTCCCTGGCCGGCTTCGTGTCGAAGACGGGGCCGACGGTCTCCGCGCCCCGGATGCCGTGGGCGCGCAGCTCCTTGAGCTCCCTGGTGTCCTTGGCGATCTGCACCCGGTCGGCCGGTGTGAGTCCGCCCTCGCGGGCGTACACGACGATCGCCGGAATCTGTTCCGGCCTGAACTCCTCGGAGATGTCCAGGACTTGGGTGGACTCCGCGGAGCCGGGAAGCCAGGACGACGCCTGGTTGTCCTGGGCGTCCGTGAGCTTCTGGGCCAGCGGTGCGGCGACCACGATCACCACCAGCCAGAACAGCACCACCAGCCACTTGGTGCGCCGCCCGCACACCAGCCACGCCACACCGCGGCTCGCCCGGCGCTGTCCGTCAGACCGTCGCTCCGACCGTTCGTCTGGCATGGCTACCCCCGCTGCCCCACGTGGTGCCGGTGGACCGCCCAGCATGGCACGCGGTCCATGGTCAGAGGAGCCCGGAAGCTCACGCTTCGGACCGCGGGAGGCAACGAGCGCCGGGCATGGCAGTCTTGGGGCATGGCCGTGCAGATCAACCCCAGCATCCTGTCCGCGGATTTCGCCCGTCTTGCCGAGGAGGCAACAGCGGTCGAGGGCGCCGACTGGCTCCACGTGGACGTCATGGACAACCACTTCGTCCCGAACCTCACCCTGGGGGTACCGGTCGTAGAGTCCCTGGCACGGGCGACGGACACGCCGCTGGACTGCCATCTGATGATCGAGGACGTCGATCGCTGGGCTCCGCAGTACGTCGAAGCGGGCGCCGGATCAGTCACCTTCCACGCGGAGGCCGCCGCCGCACCCGTCCGTCTTGCCCGTGAGATCCGTGCCAAGGGCGCCCGCGCGTCCATGGCGCTGAAGCCCGCGACCCCCATCGAGCCGTACGAGGATCTGCTCTCCGAGCTCGACATGCTGCTGATCATGACGGTCGAGCCGGGCTTCGGGGGGCAGGCGTTCCTCGACATCATGCTCCCCAAGATCCGCCGCACCCGTGAGCTGATCAGCAAGCATGGCCTCGAACTCTGGCTCCAGGTCGACGGCGGCGTCTCGGCCGAGACCATCGAACGCTGCGCCGAGGCCGGCGCCGACGTCTTCGTGGCGGGCTCCGCGGTGTACGGCAAGAACGACCCGGCAGCGGCGGTACGTGCACTGCGCACCCAGGCGGCCGATGCGACGGCGACCGCCGCATGGGCATGCGGCCACTGAGCCACGAGTACGTGAACGCAGTCCTTCAGGGCTGATCAAGTACGTCGGATCTGCAAGGATGAACGGCGAACCCAGGTTGCGCTGCGGCAATGCGCGATAAGCCGTGGCAATGCGCGCGAAGCCGCACCAATGCGTGTGAATGGCTATGCGCGTGAATGCGTGAACGACAGTTGCTTGAAATGACAGTGAGGAGATCGTCGTGTCGACGGGCGGCCGGTCAGCCATGCGGATGGGACCCGCGGAGCTGGTGCAGGCGGCGGCCATGGCCCGCCGCTTCTATCTCGAGGGCAAGTCGAAGATCCAGATCGCCGAGGAGTTCGGCGTGAGCCGCTTCAAGGTGGCCAGGGTCCTGGAGACGGCTCTGGAGCGGGATCTCGTACGGATCGAGATCCGGGTGCCCGCCGAGCTGGACGCGGAGCGCTCGGACGCGCTGCGCGCCCGCTACGGCCTGCGGCACGCGGTCGTCGTCGAGTCGCCCACCTCGGTCGACGAGATCGAGGAGTCGCCCGATCCCGAGAATCTCGGCGAGGTCGCGGCCGATCTGCTCGGCGAACTGGTGACCGAGGGCGATGTGCTCGGCCTCGCGTGGGGGCGCTCGACCATCCACATGGCCGCCGCCCTCGATCAGCTGCCGCCGTGCACCGTCGTGCAGCTGACGGGCGTGTACGACGCCGGAACGGCCGAACGCGGCTCTGTCGAGGCCGTGCGGCGTGCCGCGCAGGTCTCCGGCGGCGAGGCCCACCCCATTTACGCGCCGATGCTCCTGCCCGACCCGGCCACGGCCGCCGCGCTGCGGAACCAGACCGGGATCGCGCGGGCGTTCGAGTACTTCGACAAGGTCACCGTCGCCGCGGTCTCCATCGGCTCCTGGGAGCCCGGCATCTCCACCGTCCACGACATGCTCAGCGACGAGGAGCGCGCGCACTACGCCTCGCTCGGTGTCGCGGCCGAGATGTCCGCGCACCTCTTCGACGCCGAGGGGCGTCGGGTCGGGCGTGATCTGGGGGAGCGGTGCATCACCGTCGAAGCCGATCGGCTTCGACGGATTCCTGAGGTCGTCGCCATTGCCGGCGGGCAGCGGAAGGCGGCGGCGATCGACGCGGTGCTGAGGTCTGGGCTTGTCACCAGCCTGGTCACTGATACCGCCGCGGCTGATCAGTTGCTGGTTCGAGGGGCTACTCCGCATCCTGCGTTGGATCGGGAAGACCCGGACGGTAGCTGAGTATCTGCGGACCGGTGAGGGCTTGTCGCGCAGTTCCCCGCGCCCCTGACGGGGCCTCGTGGCAGCATCTGTCGCATGTCGACCCGGTTTGTCCCCCGTGCCCTGGCGGCGGTGTTCTTCTGCCTCGCCGTTCTCGTCGCGGGGTGTTCCTCCGCGTCGGGGCCGGAGTGGGCCCACGGCATGGGCACCGTCCAGGCCGACCGGCTGCCCGTCGAGGCCCGGCGGACCTTGCGGCTCATCGATGACGGCGGGCCGTTCCCGTATGCCAAGGACGGTTCCGTCTTCGGGAACTACGAGGGCGAACTGCCCAAGCAGCGGCGCGGGCACTACCGGGAGTACACCGTGCCCACCCCCGGCGAACGTGACCGGGGCGCTCGGCGCATCGTCACCGGGAGCGGCGACGAGACCTACTACACCGACGATCACTACGCGTCCTTCAAGGCGGTACTGAGATGAGGCGGTACTGAGATGACGTCCGAACCGCTGGCGCCGGTCCTGGAGGCCGTCCGTGCCGCAGGCCTGAGCACCGTCTCGCTCGATCTGGGCGGGGTGAGCGACAAGGCGGCCTTCATGGACCGCTGCGCTCTCGCGCTCGGGCTGCCCGACTGGTTCGGGCGCAACTGGGACGCGCTCGCCGACAGCCTCACCGACCTGCGAGGAGGGTCCGGCTCACCCGGATGCCTCCTCGTCGTCACCGGCTGGCAGGAGTACGCCGAAGCGGCTCCTCAGGACTGGATCGTCGCCCGGGAGGTCTTCACCGACGCGGTGCAGTACGCGCGGGAACGCGGGACGGGCCTGGAGATCGTTCTCGCGCTCGGCACCCGAACCTGAGCGGACCGTGATCGCCGCGAGGGGCATTTGGAGGATCCGACCAGGGCCTCCGAGTCCCGGCTGGGTGATCATCCCAGGCGGCGCAGGGCCCCGGACATGGGACACTGAAGTACGTGCTTTTCCCTCGGCCTAACTGTCCGGGGGCCACCTCTGATCGACTGGGATGAGCAGCACGTGCGTTTCCTCAATGACATCCAGCCTGCGTACGACCTGACGTACGACGACGTCTTCATGGTGCCGCGGCGTTCCGCCGTCGGATCGCGTCAGGGCGTGGACCTCTCGTCGCCGGACGGCACCGGCACCACGATCCCGCTGGTCGTCGCGAACATGACCGCCATCGCGGGACGCCGGATGGCCGAGACGGTCGCCCGCCGCGGCGGCCTCGTCGTGATCCCGCAGGACATTCCGATCGAGGTCGTCACCGAGGTCATCTCCTGGGTCAAGACGCGCCACCACGTCCTGGACACCCCGATCGTCCTGGCCCCCACGCAGACCGTCGCCGACGCGCTCGCCCTGCTCTCCAAGCGCGCGCACAACGCGGCCGTCGTCGTGGACGCCGACCAGAAGCCGGTCGGCGTCGTCACCGACACGGACCTGAACGGCGTCGACCGCTTCACCCAGATCTCCGAGGTCATGTCCAAGGACCTCGTGCTCCTGGACGCGGACATCGACCCGCGCGACGCCTTCAACAAGCTGGACGCCGCCAACCGCCGCTACGCCCCCGCCGTGGGCAAGGACGGCCGCCTCGCCGGCATCCTGACCCGTACGGGCGCCCTGCGCGCGACCCTCTACTCGCCCGCACTCGACGCCAACGGCAAGCTGCGCATCGCCGCCGCCGTCGGTATCAACGGCGACGTCGCCACCAAGGCCAAGCAGCTGCTCGACGCGGGCGCCGACACGCTCGTCGTGGACACCGCGCACGGCCACCAGGAGTCGATGATCGCCGCGGTCAAGGCCGTGCGCGCGCTCGACCCGCAGGTGCCGATCGTCGCGGGCAACATCGTCGCCGCCGAGGGCGTACGGGACCTGATCGAGGCCGGCGCCGACATCATCAAGGTCGGTGTGGGCCCCGGCGCCATGTGCACCACCCGCATGATGACCGGTGTCGGCCGCCCGCAGTTCTCCGCGGTGCTCGAATGCGCCGCCGAGGCCGCGAAGTTCGGCAAGCACGTGTGGGCCGACGGCGGTGTCCGCCACCCCCGTGACGTCGCCATGGCGCTGGCCGCCGGTGCGTCGAACGTCATGATCGGTTCGTGGTTCGCCGGGACGTACGAGTCCCCGGGCGACCTGCAACAGGACGCCAACGGCCGCCTCTACAAGGAGTCGTTCGGCATGGCGTCGGCGCGTGCGGTCAAGAACCGCACCAGCGAGGAGTCGGCGTACGACCGTGCCCGCAAGGCGCTGTTCGAGGAGGGCATCTCGACTTCGCGGATGTTCCTGGACCCCGAGCGGCCCGGCGTCGAGGACTTGATCGACTCGATCATCGCGGGTGTCCGGTCCTCCTGCACGTACGCGGGCGCCGGCTCCCTGGCGGAGTTCGCCGAGCGGGCCACCGTGGGTGTGCAGAGCGCCGCGGGCTATGCGGAGGGCAAGCCCCTGCACGCCAGCTGGAGCTAGCCGCTTCGCGGGGAGCTGTGCCATGCGGCTGCGGGTCCACCGTGGCTGGTCGCGCAGTTCCCCGCGCCCCTTTCAGGGGCGCACCGTGGCCGCGTATACATCGAGTGCCGGGAGCGGCTCCCTGCCCAGCAGGGTGCGCAGTGCCCCGCGGTCCTCGATGGACGTGCCGTCCAGGAAGCCGCCCGCTATCGCCGCGTACGTGCTCAGGAGCATCGGCACCTGGAAGGGCAGTGCCTGGCCGGCCGCGGTGATCGCCTCGCGGGTCGCGGCGAGCGTGCCGGGTTCGTACGAGCCGCCGATCGCGGCGGCCAGCTCGGCGCCGCCCAGGGCGTGTTCGCCGACCAGCTCGTAGGTGCGGCCCGCGTGGGCGGCCGGATCCGTCGCCACTCGCACCGCCACGTCGGCCAGGTCTTCGCGGGCCACGGCGGCCAGGCGGCCTGTCCCCAGCGGCGCGGCGATGGTCCCTTCGGGGCTCGGCGCGGCGACGGCGGCGAGGAACTCCGCGTACAGGCCGTTGCGCAGGACCGTCCAGTTCAGCGAGGAGCCGCGCAGTCTGCGCTCGGTCCAGCGGTGGGCGAGCGCGTACGTCAGATGGTCGCCGTCGCCGCTGAGGCTGGTGTAGACGAGGTGGCCGACGCCCGCCTTCTCGGCGGCGGATATCGCCGCCTCGTGCCGGGCGATGACGACGTCGTCCTCGGCGGCGCCCGCCGAGATGACGAGCAGGGTGTCGACGCCGGTGAAGTCAAGCGACGCCGGGTCGTCGAAGTCGACGCGGCGGCCGCCGGGGGCGGGGCTGCGGCTGCCGATGACGACGTCGTCGCGGTCCGCGAGGCGGGCGGTGACGAGCTTGCCGAGGGCGCCCGTGGCACCGGTGAGCATGAGCATGGGAAGGTTCCCCCCGTGGTGAGTGGTTGCCTGGTGACCGGGCTTGTGACCGGGCTTGTGACCATGGTGATCCGCGCGGCGCTGCCGCATAAGGAGGCACATTCATGTCAGCAGGGCACACGGCGGTAACCACTCCGCAGGCCACCGGGATCCCCGCCGAACCGGTGATCCGCTGTGACACCCCGCAGGACGAGTGCGGCGTGCGGGACGTCCTCGACCGGCTCGGCGACAAGTGGTCCGTGTACGTGGTGGTCGAACTCGCCGCGGGAGTCCTGCGGTTCAAGGAGCTGCAGCGCCGGATCCCCGGCGGTGTCTCGCAGCGCATGCTGACCCTGACCGTGCGCCGCCTGGAGCGGGACGGCCTGGTCACGCGGACGGTGTACCCGACGATTCCGCCGCAGGTCGAGTACGAGCTGACCGAGCTCGGCCACAGCCTCACGCACCTGGTCAAGGCATTGGCCGACTGGTCCATCGACCACCGCCCGGCCATCACCGCCGCCCGCGAGGCCTACGACGAAGCAGCGGGGAAGTGACCCCCGGGCAGCCCCTTCCGCAGCGCTGACGTCACCGCCTCCGCGAGGACGCCGTGGCCCGCGTCGCCCGGATGCACCCCGTCCACCAGCTGCCCGGCGTGCAGCAGCCCGCCGCCCGGCAGCAGATCCGCCCCCGCGTCCATGGCCGCCCGCTCCACCGCGGTCCGCAGCTCCCCGAGCGTGGCGCCGAGCGCGTTCGGCGCCGACTCGGCGTCCGGGCGGACCACGGGGGAGACCACCAGGAGGGGGACCTGCGGATGGCCGCGGCGCACCAGGCCCAGGAACGCCCGCGCCGTCTCGTACAGCAGCCCCGCCGAATGAGGCGTACGCGACCAGCAGTTGGTGCCGAAGGCGACGGTGAGCAAGTCGGCTTCGAGCGAGGCGAGTTGCCCGGCCGACGCCAACTCCCCGCGGGCCGCGCCCGCGTATCCGAGGTTCACCGACTCCACGCCCAGAGCCCGCCCCGCGAGCGCGGGCCACGCCAGATGCGGACGCGAGACCGACCACCCCTCAGCGATCGAGTCGCCGTAGACGAGCCAGCGCGGCCGACGGGCGGCGGGCGCCAGGGTGCCGTCGACCGGGCGCACTCCGCGAAGGACCGGTCGGAGTGATTCCGGCAGGTGCAGGGTGAAATCGCCGTCGCTGTGGGGGAGTTGGATCAGCGTCCGGTGCTCGCCCGGCGATGCGGGTGTGTCGATGGCTTTTTCGCCCGTGAGCAGCGTGAACATTGCGGGTGCGTCGCGGTAGGAGTCCTCCGCCGAGGGAGGTGACGCGGTGTACGCGATCTCCACGGCGCTCACTCCGCGCGCGGTGAACTCCAGGCGCACCCCGGCCGGGAGCCCGGCCCGCTCCCATGTGTCCCCGGGCAGCCGCTCGCGGTCGGCCGGGTCGGCGCGCACCACCCGGCCGTCCTCGGTCCACCAGGCCGCACCCCGCACGAACTCCCTCACCGCGCGTCCCCGATGGTCGGATACGGGAACTTCACGCCGACCCCGCCGTCCACGACGAGCGTCTGCCCGGTGATGTACGAGGAGAGCGGCGAGGCGAAGAAGAGCAGGGCCGACGCGATGTCCGATGTCCCGGCCACCCGGTCGAGCGGGGCGTTGCGGGCGTTCTGCGCGCGGCCCGCCTCGCCGATCAGGCCCGCCACGCGCGGCGTCCAGACGACGCCGGGCGCCACCGCGTTCACCCGTACCCCGCGCGGGCCGTACTCCACCGCCGCCGAGCGGACCAGGGAGATCAGGCCCGCCTTGGCCGCGCCGTACGCGGCGTGCAGGGGCGCCGCCGTCAGGCCCGACACCGATGCCACGAAGACCAGCGGGCCGCCGCCCGCGTCGGCGAGCGCCTCGCCGCCGTACTGGACCGCGAGCCACGCGTGCCGCAGGACGAGCGAGAAGTGCCAGTCCCAGGAGGCGTCGTCAAGGTCGGCCAGGGGCGTGTAGCGGGCCATTCCGACGATGTCGACGACGCCGCCGATCCCGCCCGACTCCCGCCGCGCGTAAGCGAAGAGCTCCCGCACCTCCTCGCGCCGCGTCACGTCCGCCACGTACGCGATGCCGCCCGTCTCGGCCGCGACAGCTTCGGCGCGCCCCTTGTCGAGATCCACGCACAGGACCCGCGCGCCCGCCGCCGTGAGCGCGTGCGCGGTCTGGCGGCCGATGCCGTTGCCCGCGCCCAGGAGGACGAACGTACGGCCGTCCAGGCGGTGCAGGGCCGCGTAGTCGGGTACGGGCGATGTGTCGAGCGGCTCGCTCACGGCGCGGCCCGCCGGGGCCGGTACGAAGCCAGTTCCGGGATGACTTCCTTGCCCAGGATCTCGATCGTGCGCAGGATCTCCTGGTGCTCCAGATAGCCCCACTGGACGTAGCAGATGAGCTGGTCGATGCCGAGGTCGGCGTAGCGCTTGGCCTTGCGGACGATGGTCTCCGCGTCGCCGATGAGGATCATGTCGCCGTCGTTGAACTCCTCTACGGGGACGTTCCCTTCGATGATCGGGGTGAGGAAGGGGAAGGTCCGCTCCCGCTCGTCGGGGGTCAGGTGCGGCAGCTCCCAGTCGAGGGTGAACTGGGCCAGGTTGCGGTACCACCAGGCCACCGAGTCCCAGACCCGCCGCGAGGGACGGTCCGCCACGTGCACCAGGGTGTACGCGCTGACGCGGTCCGTGGTGACGTCCGTGATGGGCGACGGCGTGCGCGCCGCCGCGCGGTAGGCGGCGACCTGACGGGCCATCGCGTCCAGCGGCTGCATGATCGAGAAGGAGAGCAGGCCGAGGCCCGCCGCGCCCGCCACCTCCGCCGAACCGGGGGACGTCGCCGCCATCCAGCAGGGCGGGTGCGGATCCTGGACCGGCTTGGGGGTGACCATCCGCCGGGGGAAGGTGAAGCGCTCCGACTCGTAGGCGAAGTACTCCTCGCGCCACATGCCCGTGACGATCTCGACGGCCTCGCGCCAGTCGGCGCGCGACTGCTCGCGGTCGACGCCGAAAGCCGTCTGCTCCATGGGAGTTGACCGGCCGGTGCCCCACTCCACGCGTCCGTCCGAGAGCACGTCCACGGCCGCCACCTTCTCCGCGATGCGCTGCGGGGGAGTGAAGCCGAAGGGGTGAGCGTGACGCCGAAGCCGAGGCGTATCCGCTCGGTGAGCGCCGCGAGATGCCCGAGCAGGACTTCGGGGGCGGGGCAGTGCGAGCGGCCCTCGCGGAAGTGGTGCTCCACGGCCCACACCGTGCGAAAGCCCACCCGGTCCGCGAGCCTGATCTGCTCCACGGCCTCGCGGTAGGCGCGCTGCTCGGCGGTGCGCTGGCCGAGCGGGTGGGGTCCGTTCCACGGCTTCGGTACGTCGATCTCGTACAGCACATCGAGGTCCATGGCCTGCTGACTCCCTCTCGACGGGGGTGTGCGATCGGCTCGACCGGAGTGCACGATGGGGGAGATCTGACGAAGTGTCAATGACCGACCAGGACCCTTTGCACGCAACGGACGAAACGGACTGCGCAACGAAGACCCGCAGGAAGGGGATGTACGCAACGATCGTTCGGGCTTGCGCAAGGTTGCTTCATTACATACGTGAAGCGTGCCTCATAGAGTCGTCCGCTGTACGTGGTGTGGCGGGGACCGCCTGCTCGGCGGTCCCCGGCCATGTCCGGGTGCTGCCGCCGGTCCCGCCGCCCTGACCAGGCAGCGATGAAGGAGCCATGCGTGCTCGACCAAGGCGCACCCCCGCAGAACCGCCCAAGCCCCTCGGGGGCCCGGGGGCTCGGCGGTCGCTTGATGCGGCGCAAGCCGGTGGAACTCCTGGTCGCGGAGGGCGGCCAGGGTGAGGGCGGCTCGCTTCGGCGCTCCCTCGGCATGTGGCAGCTGACCATGATCAGCATCGGTGCCACGCTGGGCACCGGCATCTTCGTCGTCCTCGGCGAGAGCGTCCCCAAGGCCGGGCCCGCCGTGACCCTGTCCTTCGTGCTCGCCGGTCTCACCGCCCTGTTCTCCGCGCTCTCCTACGCCGAGCTGGCGGGCTCCATTCCGGTCGCGGGGTCCTCGTATTCGTACGCGTACGCAACGATGGGCGAACTGATCGCCTGGGTCTGCGGCTGGTGCCTGGTCCTGGAGTACGGCGTGTCGGTCGCGGCGGTCGCCGTCGGCTGGGGCGAGTACCTCAACGAACTGCTCAACGGCACCATCGGCGTCACCATCCCGGACGTGCTCTCCTCGGCACCCGGTGAGGGCGGCATCATCAACCTGCCGGGCCTGATCGTCGTCCTGCTCGCCATGGTGTTCCTGCTCGGCGGCGCCAAGGAGTCGGCGACGGCCAACACGATCATGGTCATCGTGAAGATCGCCGCGCTCGTGCTCTTCTGCACCATCGGCTTCATGGGCTTCAAGTCGGGCAACTACTCCGACTTCATGCCGCTCGGCACGGCAGGCGTCAGCGCCGCCGCGGCCAGCCTCTTCTTCTCCTACATCGGCTTCGACGCCGCATCCACCGCCGGTGAGGAAGCCAAGAACCCGCAGCGCGACCTGCCCCGCGCGATCATGCTCTCGCTGATCATCGTCACGGCGCTCTACGTCCTGGTCGCCGCCGTCGCCGTCGGCGCCTGGAACTGGGCGGACTTCGAGGGCTCCGAGGCCACGCTCGCCGCGATCATGAACGACGTCAGCGGCCAGAGCTTCTGGGGCACGCTGCTCGCCGCCGGCGCGGTCATCTCCATCGCCTCCGTCGTCCTGACCGTCCTCTACGGCCAGACCCGCGTCCTGTTCGCGATGTCCCGCGACGGTCTGGTCCCCAAGGTGTTCGGCAAGGTCAGCAAGAAGACGGGCACGCCCCGCGTGAACACCGTCATCGTGTCGCTGTTCTGCGCGGCGCTCGCCTCCGTCATCCCGCTCGGCAAGCTCGTCGACGCCACCAGCATCGGCACGCTCTTCGCCTTCGGCCTCGTCAACATCGCGGTGATCGTGCTGCGCCGGACGCGCCCGGACATGCCGCGCACCTTCCGGGTGCCGCTCGGCTGGCTCTTCCCGGTGCTCGGCTTCGGATTCTGCGCGTACAACATGTTCAGCCTCGACTCCATCACCTGGATCGTCTTCGGTGTCTGGATGGCCGCCGGCCTCGTGTTCTACTTCCTGTACGGCATGAGCCGCTCCCGATTGGCCTCCGCAGAGAAGTGATCCACCCCCAGTGCGACTGAACGATCTCGACGAACGCATCGTGCACGCCCTCGCCGAGGACGCCCGCCGTTCCTACGCCGACATCGGCCAGCTGGTGGGGCTCTCCGCGCCCGCCGTCAAGCGGCGCGTGGACCGCCTCCGGGAGACCGGCGCCATCACGGGATTCACCGTGCGGGTCGACCCGGCCGCGCTCGGCTGGGAGACCGAGGGGTTCATCGAGATCTACTGCCGTCGCAACACCTCGCCGGAGGCGATCCGGCGAGGGCTCGAGAGGTATCCGGAGATCGCGTCCGCCTCCACCGTCACCGGGGAGGCGGACGCCGTCGTCCAGGTCTTCGCCGCCGACATGCGGCATTTCGAGCGGGTCCTCGAACGGATCGCCGGGGAGCACTTCGTGGAGCGGACGAAGTCCGTCCTCGTGCTCTCGCCCTTGATGCGCAGATTCTCCTCGGGGTCGCCGGCCTAGTGCCTTCGGTGCCGGTCCGCTGTGGCTGGTCGCGCGGTTCCCCGCGCCCCTGCGGGGCGCTCCGCGTCAGCCGGTCGGGTACGTCAGCTGCCAGGGTGTGACGTCGAAGTCGCCCGTGCCCTTCCTGACCTTCTCGAAGGGGGCCGAGCTCGTGCACTTGGTCAGGTTCTTCGTCCCGTCGGGGCCGCCCACCGCGGCCCAGCTGTAGCCCACGCGGTCCTGCTTGCCGCCCGTGTCGTGGACCGTGAAGCCCACGCGGCCGCCCTTGATGTCCTTGAGGTTGGTGTCGGTGATGATGCCCGTGGCCGTGGCGACCTTGCCGCCCGTGATCAGGCAGTCGATGCGGCCCTTCGCCCAGCCGCCCTTGCCGCCCGGCTTGTCGAGGTGGACGAAGCGGAAGGTGCCGGTCGCCTTGTCCGGGCGCATGGTGTCCCGCTTCGCCAGATGGGCGTCGAAGGTGAACGTCACGTCCTCGGTGGTCTTGCGGTAGAGCTTCGCGCTGCCGGTGAGCGCGGCGGCCTCGCGGGACTTCGCCTGGGACGCGGTCTTCTGCGGGGTGCGGCCTTCCGCTCCGTCCGACGCCACGGCCGCCCCCGCGGCTCCGGCGCAGATCAGCAGGGCGGTTCCGATGGCGATCGCCCGGCTGCGGGTGCCGGCCGGGCGGCTGTCGGTGGTCCGGGTGCTTGCGTTGCGGCTCACGGGGAGCCTCCGTCCGAAGTGCCGTTCACCCGGTCCTTCCGGGCGAGCTCACGGTCTCGCGGCAGGGGGTCGCGGCACGTCCGGCCACGGGCGGCAATCCGCCTCCGCCGCACGGCGGGGGAGCCCCTCGTACGCCGTGCGCCCGCCGGTGGACACCCCTACGACCCCGGCCCCACGTACCCACGCAACGAATCGCCGCTCAGGGCCCGCGACGCGCAACGGATCGTGTGGCAGCCCGCAACGCTCGCGCCTTGTCCGGGCGAGGCCGCCGACCGTACCGTCTAAACGTCCCCACCAGCCCTTCCGCCCCTTCGCATGCCCCGAGGTCCCGCCATGCCCCCGCTGCGCACCGCCCTGCTCCAGAGCTCGGGCACCCTTGGTTCCGTCGCCGCCAATCTGAAGGCGCTCGACGAGGCCGCCGCCCGTGCCGCCGCCGCGGGCGCGGGTCTCCTGGTGGCACCCGAGCTGTACCTCACCGGGTACGCCATCGGTGACGACGTGCCGCGCCTCGCCGAGGCCGCCGACGGGGCCTCGGCCGCCGCGATCGCCGGGAGTGCCGCACGCCACGGCGTCGCGATCGCCTACGGCTATCCGGAGCGGGACGGCGAGCAGGTCTTCAATTCCGTGCAGCTGATCGGCGCCGACGGGGCCCGCCTTGCGAATTACCGCAAGACCCACCTCTTCGGCTGCTTCGAGAAGGACTCCTTCACGCCGGGTGAACAGGCCGTCGTCCAGGTCGAGTTGGGCGGTCTGCGGATCGGACTGATGATCTGCTACGACGTGGAGTTCCCGGAGAACGTCCGCGCGCACGCCCTCGCCGGCACCGACCTGCTGCTCGTGCCCACGGCCCAGATGCATCCCTTCCAGTTCGTCGCCGAGTCCGTCATTCCGGTGCGGGCCTTCGAGAACCAGATGTACGTCGCCTACGTGAACCGGGTCGGCGAGGAGGGAGAGTTCGAGTTCGTCGGGCTCTCCACGCTGGCCGGACCCGACGGAGTCGCGCGCACCCGCGCCGGACGGGGCGAGCAGCTGGTGTTCGCCGACGCGGATCCGGCCTTCCTCGCCGCGTCGCGCGAGGCCAACCCGTATCTGAGCGACCGCCGCCCGGGTCTGTACGCGTCCCTGGTCTGACCCGCCCCGAAGCTTCCCCGTCTTCTGTTCTGCCGTTCCCGCAAGGAGTCCGTACCCCATGACGTCCACGGTGCCCACCGCCGTCCAGCACACCGACGCCCAGCCGCCGATCACCATGTTCGGTCCGGACTTCCCGTACGCGTACGACGATTTCCTCGCCCATCCGGCGGGCCTCGGTCAGATACCCGCGACCGAGCACGGCACGGAGGTCGCGGTCATCGGCGGCGGCCTCTCCGGCATCGTGGCGGCGTACGAACTGATGAAGATGGGCCTCAAGCCCGTCGTCTACGAGGCCGACCAGATCGGCGGCCGACTTCGTACCGTCGGCTTCGAGGGCTGTGACGGCGACCTGACCGCCGAGATGGGCGCGATGCGCTTCCCACCGTCCTCGACGGCGCTCCAGCACTACATCGACCTGGTGGGCCTCAAGACCCAGCCGTTCCCCAACCCCCTCGCGGAGTCGACCCCCTCGACGGTCGTCGACCTCAAGGGCGAGTCGCACTACGCCACCTCCGTCGACGACCTTCCCCAGGTCTACCGCGACGTGATGAACGCCTGGAACTCCTGCCTGGAGGAGGGCGCCGACTTCTCCGACATGAACCGCGCCCTGCGCGAGCGCGACGTACCGAAGATCCGCGAGATCTGGTCCAAGCTCGTCGAGAAGCTCGACAACCAGACCTTCTACGGATTCCTCTGCGACTCCGAGGCCTTCAAGTCCTTCCGGCACCGCGAGATCTTCGGCCAGGTCGGCTTCGGCACGGGCGGCTGGGACACCGACTTCCCGAACTCCATCCTGGAGATCCTGCGCGTCGTCTACACCGAGGCCGACGACCACCACCGCGGCATCGTCGGCGGCAGCCAGCAGCTGCCGCTGCGCATGTGGGACCGCGAGCCGCAGAAGATCGTGCACTGGGAGCTCGGCACATCCCTGAGCTCGCTGCACGAGGGCGGTGTGCCGAAGCCCGCCGTGACCCGCCTTGACCGCACCGCGGGCAACCGCGTCACCGTCACCGACTCCTCGGGCGACATCCGCACCTACCAGGCGGCGATCTTCACCGCCCAGTCCTGGATGCTGCTCTCCAAGATCGCGTGCGACGACACGCTCTTCCCCATCGACCACTGGACGGCGATGGAGCGGACCCACTACATGGAGTCCTCCAAGCTCTTCGTCCCGGTCGACCGGCCGTTCTGGCTGGACAAGGACGAGGAGACCGGCCGTGACGTCATGTCGATGACGCTCACCGACCGCATGACGCGCGGCACCTACCTGCTCGACGACGGCCCGGACAAGCCCGCCGTCATCTGCCTCTCCTACACCTGGTGCGACGACAGCCTGAAGTGGCTCCCGCTGTCGGCGAACGAGCGCATGGAAGTCATGCTCAAGTCGCTCGGCGAGATCTACCCGAAGGTCGACATCAGGAAGCACATCATCGGCAACCCGGTGACCGTGTCCTGGGAGAACGAGCCTTACTTCATGGGCGCCTTCAAGGCGAACCTGCCGGGTCACTACCGCTACCAGCGGCGGCTTTTCACGCACTTCATGCAGGATCGCCTTCCGGCGGACAAGCGGGGGATCTTCCTTGCGGGGGATGACATTTCCTGGACGGCGGGGTGGGCCGAGGGTGCGGTCACGACCGCCCTCAACGCCGTGTGGGGTGTCATGAACCACCTCGGGGGTGCGACCGACTCGACCAATCCCGGGCCCGGCGACGTGTACGACGAGATTGCTCCCGTCGAGCTGCCGGAGGACTGAGCGCCGTTTTCGCAGGGGCGCGTGGGAATCTGCCGGGCCGTCGTGGCTGGTCGCGCAGTTCCCCGCGCCCCTTCAGGGCTCATACCCCCGCCGCCCTCGCCTCGGCGTACACCTCCGCCGCCAAGTCCTTCAGTTCCTCCGCGTCCCTCGTGCTGCCCGCCAGTTCGATGAGGATCTCGTCCGCCGCGCCCGTCGACGCGTGTGCTTCCAGGTCCTCGATGATCTGGGCGACGTTGCCGCGGAAGGGGGCGCGGTTCTCGCCCTCGTACGGGTTCGGCGTGTAGCGGGTGTTGACCCGCAGGACGCTCTGGACCGGTTCCGTGCGGCCCCGCTCTGCGGCCAGTTCCTTCAGCGCTTGCGCCTGCTCGGCCAGCTTCTCGGCGCCCATGCCGATCGGCATCCAGCCGTCGGCGCGGTCGACCAGCCTGCGCAGGGCGCGCGGGCTGTTGGCGGGCAGCAGGATCGGGACGGGGCGTGCGGGCTTGGGGCCGACCACCGAGGGCGCGATCGTGGTCAGCTCGCCTTCGTACGACACCGGGTCCGGGCCCCACACCGCCCGGCAGACGTCGATCATCTCGTCCAGGACCTTGCCGCGCTTCTCGAAGGGGGCCACCCCCGATGCCGCGTACTCGTCGTGGGACCAGCCCGTGCCCAGGCCCGCGACGACACGGCCGCCGCTCGCCGCGTCCAACGTGGCGAGCGTGCGGGCCAGTTGGAACGGTACGTGCAGCGGGGCGATCAGGACGCTGGTGCCCAGGCGGGCACGCTCGGTGGCGGAGGCGGCGAGGGTCAGCGTGACCAGCGGATCGGCGACCGAGCGGTACGTGTCGGGCCAGGGCAGGCCCTCGATGCCGTACAGACCCTGCGTCGCGGGCTCGGGGAACAGGACGCGTTCATAGACCCACAGGCTCTCGTACCCGATCTCCTCGGCAGCGCGGGCCACCGCCGGTACGTCGCGTCCGATGCTGTACTGCCGGCCCTGCGGGAGGCTGAGCCCGAGTCGTGTGGCCATGCTGGTGCTCCTTTGCATCCGGGGTCACTGGTTTCAACGTACAGCTATTGCGGGGGAGTTGACCGGATCCGGACGCGAAGCGACCGGATCAGTCCGGCAGGGGAGTGAGCAGCATCCGGCCCACCAGCCCGACCGCTCCGTCGAGGCGGTCGCGGAACTGCTCGGCGACCACCGGCAGTTCGCGCAGGGCCCGCATCGCGAGGGCCGCCGCCCACGCGCCGTCCCTGGCCCGCTCCAGACTCCACGAGCCGAGCAGGTGGGTGAGCGGGTCGGCGATCTGGAAGAGGTCGGGGCCCGGCATCAGATCCTCGCGGATGCGCTCCTCCAGGGAGACGAGGATGTCGCCCACGCGGTCGAACTCGTCGGCCAGGTCCGCCGGTTCGCAGCCGAGCGTACGACAGGCGTCCACGACGGCCAGCGGAAGGTCGTGCCCGATGTGCGCGTTGATGCCCGCGAGGGCGAACTGCAGCGGACGTACGCCGGGATGGCGGCGGAGCTCGAACAGCGGTCGCCAGCAGGCGGGCGGCCTGCGGTCGGCGGCCACCGTTTCGACCGCCGTCAGATAGCGCTCGGCGAACAGGACGTCCAGTGTGATCGCCGCTCCGCGGTCCGGGAAGCTGCCGCTGTCCACGTGCCGGCCGACCTCTTCGGTGACCGACAGATAGACCCGGTTGAAGACCCCGACCCCGTCGCCGGAGGGGAAGCCGTCGCCCAGCGCGCGCATCCGCGTAGCCACGCCGTCAACCCCGTGTGCCGAGCCTGTGAACTCCGCGAACCGCTCCAACTGCGCCATGACGGCAGGGTCCCAGTCCTAGGCTGGCCCGAGTGCCGCCGCACCGGCCGCTTACCCAGAACGAGGGAAAAGCGACCGTTTGTGCCCCCGGGGAGGGGAGCCGGCATGCACGCCGTGTCAGGGGACGCGGGGGAGGGGGGAACGCCGTGGCAGGCAAGCGGGCGCGACATCGCGCCGGACGAAGGGGCGGAGGAAGCACCGGACGAAGCGCCGGACGAGGGCGCGCCGCCCGCCATGGGGTCATGGTCTCCGTGGCCTCGGTCGTGGCCGCCGTCGGCGTCGTCGCCGGAATGGTCTCCGCCCTGGACGAAGGCGGCGACGAGGACCGGGCCCGCCCGAAGGCGACGAAGTCGCCGACGCTCGAACCGCTCCCCGCGGTGCCGACGCCGTCCGCGTCCGAGTCCTCGGCCAAGCCGTCACCTGCGAAGTCCTCCGCCGCGCCGAGCCCGAAGCCGACGCCGAAGCCCTCGACGCGGCGCCCCGAGAAGCAGAGCACCGCGGCGCCCGCCGCCGACTCCCTCTACCGGCACGGCGATTCCCAGGTCCTCGACTGGGTCAGGGCCAACCGCGGCGACTCCCGGCGCCCGCTCATCGAGTCACGGATCGCCGCAAGGCCCGCGGCCGTGTGGTTCGCGGACTACGCGCCGGGGACGATCACCTCACGGGTGCGCGCGGTGACGTCGGCAGCCGGGAGCCGGGTGCCCGTCGTCGTGCCGTACGCGATACCGGACCGCGACTGCGGGGGCGCGTCCGACGGCGGGGCGCCGGACCTGGCGGCGTACGACGCGTGGATCGGGAAGTTCGCCGCGGGCCTCGGCTCGGGCGAGGTCATCGTCGTCCTCGAACCGGACTCGATCGCCCAGTCCGAATGTCTCCCGGCCAAGCAGCGCACCGCCCGCAACGCCTCGCTCGCCCGCGCGGGACGCACGCTGAAGGCCGCCAACCCCAAGGCCAGGGTCTATTACGACGCCGGGCACTCCGGCTGGAACTCCCCGGCCAAGCAGGCCGGGCGGCTGCGGGCGGCGGGCGCGGCGTCCGCCGCGTCGTCCGACGGCGTCTTCACGAACGTCTCGAACTTCCACCGCACCGCCGACGAGGCCGCCTACGCCCGCAAGGTCCTGGCAGCCATGGGCGGCCCGGCAGGCCAGGGCGCCGTCATCGACACCAGCCGCAACGGGAACGGCGCACCGGCGGACGGCGAGTGGTGCGACCCGGCGGGCCGGGGTCTCGGGTCGAGCCCGACGCTGCGCACCGGCGAGGCCCGCGTCGACGCCTATCTGTGGGTCAAGCTGCCGGGCGAGTCCGATGGCTGCCGGGGCGAGCCGGGGACGTTCTCGCCCGGCTACGCCTACGACTTGGCGCGCGGCTGAGAGCCGCCGGCACCTGCCTCAGGGGCCTCGTCGGCCTGGTCGTGGCCTCCGTCGCCCTCGTCGTACGTGGACGTGCCCGAATCGAGCAGGGGCTCCTGCGACTTGAGGTGCGGCGGGGCGAAGGCGCGAAGCACGTGGTAGCCCGTGATCACGACGATGGTGCCGAGCGCGATGCCGCTCAGCTCGAAGTTGTCGCTGATCTTCAGCGATACGCCGCCGACGCCGATGATGATGCCCGCCGCGGCCGGGACCAGGTTCAGCGGATTGCGCAGGTCGACCCCCGCGTTGATCCAGATCTGGGCGCCGAGCAGGCCGATCATGCCGTAGAGGATGACCGTGATGCCGCCGAGCACGCCGCCGGGAATGGCCGCCACGACCGCGCCGAACTTGGGGCAGAGGCCGAAGAGCAGGGCGAAGCAGGCGGCGGCCCAGTAAGCGGCCGTGGAGTAGACGCGGGTCGCGGCCATCACGCCGATGTTCTCGGAGTACGTGGTGTTGGGCGGGCCGCCGACCGCGGTGGAGAGCATGGACGCGGCGCCGTCGGCGGAGATCGCCGTGCCGAGCTTGTCGTCCAGGTTGTCGCCGGTCATCTCGCCGACCGCCTTGACGTGTCCGGCGTTCTCGGCGACCAGCGCGATGACGACGGGCAGCGCGACGAGGATCGCCGACCACTCGAAGCTCGGCGCGTGGAAGGTCGGCAGGCCGATCCAGTCGGCGTTGCCGACGGCGGAGAGGTCCAGACGCCAGTGGTCGACGACCTTGCCCGAGCCGTCCGCCGAGTGGATCTTGCCGAAGGTGAGGTCGAGGACCCAGGAGAGGACGTACCCGAAGATCAGGCCCAGGAAGATCGCGACGCGTGACCAGAATCCGCGCAGGCAGACCACGGCCAAACCGGTGAACAGCATCACCAGGAGCGCCGTCCACTGGTCCTGCGGCCAGTACGTGGAGGCGGTGACCGGCGCCAGATTGAAGCCGATCAGCATGACGACGGCGCCGGTGACGATCGGCGGCATCGCGGCATGGATGATCCGCGCCCCGAACTTCTGGACCGCGAGGCCCACCAGGAACAGCGCCGCGCCGACCACGAAGACGGCGCCCGTCACCGTCGCCGACGATCCGCCCTGCGCGCGGATGACCGCGGCCACGCCCACGAAGGAGAGCGAACAGCCCAGGTAGCTGGGCACCCGGCCGCGGGTGGCCAGCAGGAAGATGACGGTCGCGACGCCCGACATCATGATCGCGAGGTTCGGGTCGAGGCCCATCAGGACGGGCGCCACGAAGGACGCGCCGAACATCGCGACCACGTGCTGGGCGCCGAGCCCGAAGGTCCGCGGCCACGAGAGCCGCTCGTCGGGACGGACGACTGCTCCGGGCGCGGGGGTGCGCCCGTCGCCGTGCAGTCTCCAGCGCACGCCGAGATCCATGGTTCTGTTCCGCCTTCTGTGCGCCGAGCTGTGGGCCTGACCCGTGTCCGGGCACGACCCGTGTCCGGTAATGGCCCGTGAAAATGACCTGAAAGATCAGCGCAATGTTAGTGCGGCGTAAGTCGGGCTACCCGTCGGGGCGGATGCGGCGGCGGGCTCAGGGGCGCGGGCCGGGCGCCGCCGCATCCGCGGCGCCTGCCACGGTGGCCTCGCGGCTCTCCGTGCGCAGGACACCCGCGAACACCGCGAGCCCGCAGGCCAGCAGCGTCACCAGGCCGAAGGAGACCACCAGGCTCGTCGCGTCGGCGAGCGTGCCGATCGCCGACGGGGCGATGAGGCCCGACGTGTACGTGATGGTGGCGACGCCCGCGATGGCCTGGCTCGGATTGGGGCCGCTGCGACCCGCCGCGGCGAACGCGAGGGGCACCACGACCGCGATGCCGAGCCCGAGCATCGCGAACCCGCACATGGCGAGCGCCGGATGCGGGGCCAGGACCACGAGCAGTCCGCCGAGCGCGGCGATGACGCCGCCCACCCGCACCGTGCGCACCGACCCGAAGCGGTCGACCACGGAGTCGCCCGCGAGCCGCGCGATCGCCATGGTGAGCGTGAATCCGGTGGTGGACGCGGCGGCGACACCGGCCGACGAGTCGAGGACGTCCCGCAGATAGACCGCGGACCAGTCCAGGCTCGCGCCCTCCGCGAAGACCGCGCAGAAGCCGACGGCGCCGATGAGCAGGGCCGACTTGGGCGGCAGCGAGAAACGCGGCGGCGCGGCCTCCTCGGGCGCCGCCTGGAGGTCGAGCACGCCCTGGCAGGCGACGAGGCCGATCGCGGTGAGGGTCACGGCGGCGAGCGCGTGGTGCAGGCGGGCGTCCGAGCCCAGGTGTGCGGCGACCGTGCCGGCCGCGGAGCCGATCAGGGCGCCGACGCTCCACATGCCGTGCAGGCCCGACATGATCGACTTCTTCATGCGGGTCTCGACCTCGACGCCAAGGGCGTTCATCGCCACGTCGGACATGCCCGCCGTCGCGCCGTACACGAACAGGGCCATGCAGAGCGTGAGCAGGTTCGGGGCGAGCGAGGGCAGGATCAGGGCCATCGTCCACAGGGCGAGCAGGCCGCGCAGCGCCGTCCGCGCGCCGAAGCGGTGGCTGACCCAGCCCGCGAGGGGCATCGCCACGGAGGCGCCGATCGCGGGGAAGGCGAGGGCGAGGCCGAGGAGCCCCGCGCTGAGATCGGCGTGCTCCTGGATCCAGGGCACGCGGGTCGCGAAGGAGCCGGTGACGGCTCCGTGTACGCAGAAGACGGCGGCCACGGCATACCGCGCCCGCTTCAACTGCCTTACGTCCAGGACCAGTTCACTCATCGATTGTCCGCCCCTCCCGAGTTCCGCCCCACTACGGCGACGTAAACTATCAGGAACCCTGCCTGATAGTTAGCAGGTTTATGGAAGGATCCCGGCATGCCCGCATCACCGAGCACCGCCCGGGCCATCAACGACCGGCTCGCCCTGGGGCTCCTGCAGCGCGAAGGACCGCTGACGGCCAACCAGTTGAAGCAGCTGACCGGCCTGTCCCGGCCCTCGGTCGCCGATCTGGTCGAGCGCCTCCAGGGCTCCGGACTGATAGCGGTCGTGGGGGAGGCGGGTGCCCGGCGCCGGGGACCCAATGCCCGGCTCTACGGGATCGTCGCCGACCGGGCCCACCTCGCCGCGCTCGACGTACGCACCGGCGGCGTCTCCGTGGTCGTCACCGACCTGCTCGGCGCGGTGCTCGCCGAGGCCTCCGCGCCCATCGGCGGCGACACCGGCACCGGGACCGCCGTCGAGCAGGCCGTCGCCCTCGTCGAGCGCGCCGCGCGGGACGGAGGCGTCCGGCGGCTGCACACCGTGGCGATCGGCGCGCCCGGCCTCATCGACCCCGCCACCGGTGAACTGCGCGACACGACCTCGCTCCCCGCATGGCACCGCAGGCTCGCCGGCGCCCTCCAGGAGCGGCTCCCGGCGCGCGTGCTCGTGGAGAACGAGACCAACCTCGCCGCCCGCGCCGAACAGCGCGACGGCGCCGCCCACGACCGCGACACCTTCGTGCTCCTCTGGCTCGGCGAAGGCGTCGGCGCCGCCGTCATGCTCGACGGCACCCTGCGCCGCGGCGCCTCCGGCGGCACCGGGGAGATCGGCTTCCTGCCGGTGCCCGGCACGGACCGGCTGCCGTCCGCCACCCACTGCGACGGCGGCTTCCACTCCCTCGCCTGCGCCGCCGCGCTGCGCGACCTCGGCGCCGAGCACGGAATCCTGGAGCCGGACGCGAGCGCCGCCGACGTGGTGCGCCACGCCGCCGAGACCGGACACGAGGCCTATCTCGACGCGGCCGCCGACCGCATCGCCGTCGGCGCCGCGGCCATGGCCGCGATCCTCGACCCCGGCTGCGTGGTCCTGGGCGGCGAGGTGGGCCGCGCGGGCGGCAAGCCGCTCGCCGCCCGGGTGATGAACCGCCTCGCCGTGATGTCGCCGCTGCACACGGAGGTCAGGGCGAGCACCCTCGGCGGCGCGGCCGTACTGCGCGGCGCGCTGCTCGCGGCGCGGGACGCGGCCCAGGACGAGCTTTTCGGGCCACGCCCCTGACCGGGCGGCTGTGAGCCAGGCCACAGGGGTTCGCCCGTATGGCCTTCGATCAGGCGTGGCACACTGGCTTCGTACCAAAAGCAGCGCACTCCGGGGTCGGTGTAATTCCGAACCGGCGGTTATAGTCCGCGACCCGACCGCTTCCAGCGGCCGGTTGACCAGGTGAAATTCCTGGACCGACGGTGAAAGTCCGGATGGGAGGCAGTGCGCGGCGGGCGGGCATTCGTGCACGTCGCCGAGTGGCTTGTTTTTGGGATACCCGGATTCCGGGTTTCCCGGGAGAGGTCTCGTTTCCGGCGACGCTCCCGGTGTCGCAGTCCGTACATTCTGTCGTCATCGACAGGCCCCGGAGTCCGTGCCCCATGAGGCAGGAGGACCCGGTGGCCACCGCAGCCGCAGCGAACGACCATGAGCGCACCGCCATGCGTCGCGCCATCGAGCTCGCCGCACTCGGACTCGGCTCCACCAGCCCCAACCCGGTCGTCGGATGCGTGATCGTCGACGCCTCCGGAGAGACCGTCGGCGAGGGCTACCACCAGCGCGCGGGCGGCCCGCACGCCGAGGTGCACGCCCTGCGCGCGGCCGGAGAGAAGGCCCGCGGCGCCACCGCCCTGGTCACCCTCGAACCCTGTAACCACACCGGACGCACCGGCCCTTGCGCGCAGGCGCTCATCGACGCCGGGATCTCCCGCGTCGTCTACGCGGTCGGCGACCCGAACCCCGCAGCGACCGGGGGCGCGCAGCGACTGCGCACCGCCGGCGTCGACGTGGCGGCGGGCCTGCTGGAGGACGAGGCCGCTGCGGGCAACGCCGCCTGGCTGACCTCGGTGCGGCTCGGCCGCCCGCACGTCACCTGGAAGTACGCCGCCACGCTCGACGGGCGCATCGCCGCCGCCGACGGCACCAGCCGCTGGATCACCTCCGCCGGGGCCCGCGCCGACGTCCACCGGCTGCGCGCCGAGTGCGACGCGGTCGTCGTCGGCTCGGGCACCCAGCGCGCGGATGACCCGCACCTCGCCGTGCGGGGCATCGAAGGCGCCGTCCAGCCGCTGCGCGTCGTCGTCGACACGAACGGCACCGCCGTGGCACCCGGCGCCCGCGTCCTGGACGACGCGGCGCCCACGCTCGTGGCGGTCGCCGAGAACGTGACCACTGAGGGCCGGGTCGAAGTCGAAACGGTCCGACTGCCGCGCGCGGAGGTCGGGTTGGACATCCCGGCCCTCCTCGCCGAGCTCCACACGCGCGGCGTGCGTTCCGTCCTCCTCGAAGGCGGACCGACGCTCGCCGGAGCCTTCGTCGCCGCGGGCGCCGTCGACCGCGTCATCGCCTACCTCGCCCCCGTCCTGCTCGGCGCGGGCCCCGCCGCCCTGACCGGCGGCGGAATCAAGACCATCACCGAAGCGTTGCGGCTCGACGTGAGCGAGACCGTCCGCATCGGCCCCGATCTGCGCGTCACCGCGACCCTCGTAGCGAAGGAGCACTGAAGTGTTCACCGGAATCGTCGAAGAGCTGGGCGAGATCACCGCCGTCGAGAACCTGGACGACGCATCCCGCTTCCGCGTCCGTGGCCCCGTCGTCACCGACGGCGCGAAGCACGGCGACTCCATCGCGGTCAACGGCGTCTGTCTGACGGTCGTGGAGCACGAGGGCGACGAGTTCACCGCCGACGTGATGGCCGAGACCCTCAACCGCTCCAGCCTGGGCGCGCTCGCGGCGGGCTCACGGGTCAACCTGGAGCGGCCCACCGCCGTGGGCGACCGCCTGGGCGGACACATCGTGCAGGGGCACGTGGACGGCACCGGCGAGATCGTCGACCGCAAACCCTCCGAGAACTGGGAGATCGTCAAGATCTCGCTCCCCGCCGACCTCTCCCGGTACGTGGTGGAGAAGGGCTCCGTCACCGTCGACGGCGTCAGCCTCACGGTGGTCGACGCCGGGCCCGACTACTTCACCATCAGCCTCATCCCCACCACCCTCGCCCTGACCACGCTCGGCATCAAGCAGCCGGGCGACCCGGTCAACCTCGAGGTGGACATCATCGCGAAGTACGTCGAGCGGATGCTCGGCGACCGCGTCACCGCCGCCGCTCCGGCTGTCGCTCCCGCTCCGGTTGCCGCTCCCGCTCAGGAGGCCACGAAGTGAACTGGCTCAACTCCGAAGCCTTCACGGCCTTCGGGCAGCACGTGATCTGGTCCGACATGGTGGGCAACACCGTCGGCCTGATCGCCCTCGCCCTCGGCTGGCGGCGCTCCATATGGACCTGGCCCGCCCAGTTCCTCTCCGGCGTCATCCTCGTCGGCGCCTACGCCTCCGCCCACCTCTCCGGCGGTGTCGGCAAGCAGCTGCTGGTCATCGGCGTGGCCCTGTGGGGCTGGCGCATGTGGACCAACGGCAAGCAGCAGGCGCAGGACGGTTCCATCGCCGTCCGGTTCGCGACCTGGAAGGAGCGCGGGATCCTGCTCGGCGGCACGGCCGCCGGCACCCTCGCGGTCGGCTCCCTGTTCGCCGCCGTCCCCGACCTGTCCTGGAACCCCTGGCCCGACGCGTACATCTTCGTCGGCACGCTCGCCGCGATGGTCGCCCAGGCCCGCGGTCTGGTCGAGTTCTGGTTCGCCTGGCTCCTGGTCGACGTGGTCGGCGTACCGCTCGCGTTCAGCAGCGGCCTCGCCTTCTCCGGTCTCGTGTACGTCATCTACCTCGCGCTCGTCCTGTGGGGCATGCGCGACTGGTGGCTGCGGTCGCGCGCTGCGTCCTCGCAGGCCTCGCAGCCCGTCATGGAAGGAGCCCCGGCATGAGCGCGGCACCGGTTTGGTACAGCACGGGTCACGAAGAAGACGCCTCCGACCTCGCCCTCGACCCCGTAGAGGCGGCCATCCGCGACATCGCCGCCGGGCGGCCCGTCGTGGTCGTCGACGACGAGGACCGCGAGAACGAGGGCGATCTCGTCATCGCCGCCGAGAAGGCCACGCCCGAGATCATCGCCTTCATGATGAGCGAGTGCCGCGGTCTGATCTGCGCGCCCATGGAGGGCGACGAGCTGGACCGCCTCAAGCTCCCGCAGATGGTCGAGAACAACACCGAGTCGATGCGCACCGCCTTCACGGTCTCCGTCGACGCGAGCGGCGCGCACGGCGTCACCACCGGCATCTCGGCCGCGGACCGCGCCACCACGCTCCAGATGCTCGCGGCGGGCACGTATGAGCCCACCGACTTCGTGCGTCCCGGCCACATCTTCCCGCTGCGCGCCAAGTCCGGCGGCGTCCTGGTCCGCAACGGCCACACCGAGGCCGCGGTCGACCTGGCCCGCCTCGCCGGTCTGCGCCCGGCCGGGGCCATCGTCGAGATCGCGGGCGAGGACGGCACGATGCTCCGCCTGCCGGAGCTGATCCCGTTCGCCCGCAAGCACGGCCTGACGATCATCTCCATCGAGGACCTGATCGCCTACCGCAGCAGCTCCGAGCCGACCGTCCGCCGCGAGGCCGAGGTCCGCCTGCCCACCGCCTTCGGCGAGTTCACGGCGTACGGCTACCGCTCCACCGTCGACGGCGTCGAGCACGTCGCCCTCGTGCACGGCGAGATCGGCGAGGGCGACGACGTCCTGGTCCGCATCCACTCCGAGTGCCTGACCGGCGACGTCTTCCACTCCCTGCGCTGCGACTGCGGCCCGCAGCTCGAAGCGTCGATGCAGCGCATCACGGACGAGGGCCGCGGCATCGTGGTCTACCTCCGCGGCCACGAGGGCCGCGGCATCGGACTGCTCTCCAAGCTGCGCGCCTACGAGCTCCAGGAGCGCGGCAGCGACACCCTGGACGCCAACCTGGAGCTCGGCCTGCCCGCCGACGCCAGGGACTACGGCGCGGGCGCGCGGATCCTGGACGACCTCGGCGTCCGCAGCGTGCGCCTGATGACGAACAACCCCGACAAGACCGACGCGGTGGTCCGGCACGGCATCGAGGTCACCGGGCGCGAGCCCATGCCGGTCAAGGCGGGCGAGCACAACCTCCGGTACCTGCGCACCAAGCGGGACCGGATGGGTCACGACCTGCCCTGGCTCGACGCCCCCGAAGTGTCCGCCTGCGGCAATCAGTAAGCAACGTACAGAGAACTTTCGAGCGACCAGGAGAAGCGCGTGAGCGGCAAGGGTGCACCCGAACTGACCGTGAAGAACTGCGGAGACCTGCGGGTCGCCGTGATCGCGGCCCAGTGGCACGAGAAGGTCATGGACGGCCTCGTCGACGGCGCGCTGC
This sequence comes from Streptomyces sp. NPDC055189, assembly GCF_053606765.1. Classification (NCBI taxonomy): domain Bacteria; kingdom Bacillati; phylum Actinomycetota; class Actinomycetes; order Kitasatosporales; family Streptomycetaceae; genus Streptomyces; species Streptomyces sp. NPDC055189. The sequence goes on along the minus strand of NZ_JBSGSG010000039.1, from coordinate 29,041 downwards.
GCGCCCTGCACGAGCTCGGCATCGACGAGCCGACCGTCCTGCGCGTCCCCGGCAGCTTCGAGCTGCCGGTCGTCGCCAAGGTCCTCGCCGGACGCGGCTACGACGCGATCGTGGCGCTCGGCGTCGTCATCCGCGGCGGAACCCCGCACTTCGAGTACGTGTGCCAGGGCGTCACCCAGGGTCTGACCCAGGTGACGGTGGACACCGGGGTGCCCGTCGGCTTCGGCGTGCTGACCTGCGACACCGAGGAGCAGGCCCTGGACAGGGCGGGCATCGAGGGCTCCCGCGAGGACAAGGGACACGAGGCGGTCACCGCCGCCGTCGCCACCGCGACCACGCTCCGTACGATCTCCGAACCCTGGCGGTGAGCGGGGCCGGGGAGCCGCGTAAAGTAAGAGCCATCATGTCCAAGAAGACTTTCGAGGAGCTCTTCACCGAGCTCCAGCACAAGGCCGCCAACGGCGACCCCGCCACGTCGCGCACCGCCGAGCTGGTCGACAAGGGCGTCCATGCCATCGGCAAGAAGGTCGTCGAGGAGGCCGCCGAAGTCTGGATGGCCGCCGAGCACGAGGGCAAGGAAGCCGCCGCCGAGGAGATCTCGCAGCTCCTCTACCACGTGCAGGTGATGATGGTCGCCCGCGGCATCTCCCTCGACGACGTGTACGCCCATCTCTGAGCCGTACCGCCCGCCGTACCAACTCTCCTGCAACGCACCCTGAAGACAAGGAATCCGACCTCATGCTGCGCATCGCCGTCCCCAACAAGGGTTCACTGTCCGGACCTGCGTCGGCGATGCTCCATGAGGCCGGATACCAGCAGCGCAAGGAGTCCAAGGAGCTCGTCCTCGTCGACCCGGACAACGAAGTCGAGTTCTTCTACCTCCGGCCCAAGGACATCGCGATCTATGTCTCGGCCGGCAAGCTCGACATCGGCATCACCGGCCAGGACCTCCTGATCGACTCGGGCGCGAACGCCGAGACGATCCTGCCGCTCGGTTTCGCCCGCTCCACCTTCCGCTTCGCGGCGAAGCCGGGCACGGCGAGCACCATCGCGGACCTCGCGGGCAAGACGGTCGCGACCTCGTACGAGGGCATCGTCGCCAAGCACCTCGCGGACAGCGGCGTCGACGCCTCCGTCGTCCACCTGGACGGCGCCGTCGAGACCGCCATCGAGCTGGGCGTCGCCCAGGTCATCGCGGACGTCGTGGAGACCGGCACTTCGCTGCGCAATGCGGGCCTCGAAGTGTTCGGCGACCCGATCATGAAGTCCGAGGCTGTCGTCATCCGGCGCACCGGCGCCGACACCGACGACCCCAAGGTGCAGCAGTTCCTGCGCCGCCTGCAGGGCGTCCTGGTCGCCCGGTCGTACGTGATGATGGACTACGACTGCCGCGCCGAGCACCTGGAGCAGGCCGTCGCTCTGACGCCAGGCCTTGAGTCGCCGACGATCTCGCCGCTGCACAACGAGGGCTGGGTCGCCGTCCGCTCCATGGTCCCGGCCAAGGAGGCCCAGCGGATCATGGACGACCTGTACGCCATCGGCGCGCGGGCCATCCTGACCACGGCCATCCACGCCTGCCGCCTCTGATGACCCGGCAGGAGACCCCGGCGATGACCGACAAGCCCGAAACCCCCGCCCTGCCCGTCACCTTCCGGCCCGGCCGGACCCGTGCGGTGCTGCTCACCGCGGGCGCCGCGATCCTCGTGGTCCTCACGGTGATCTCGCTGCTCATCCCCGGCCTCAGCGCGGGGGAGCGGCTCAGCTTCATCTTCACCGGCGTGCTGCTCTTCGGGGTGCTCGCACTCCTGAGCAGGCCCAAGGTCGTCGCCGACGAGTCCGGCGTGACCGTCGTCAACATCGCCACCAGCAGGCGTCTGGACTGGGCGGAGATCGTCCAGGTCAATCTGCGTCCCGGCGACCCCTGGGTGTTCCTCAACCTCAGCGACGGCACCAGCCTCCCCGTCATGGGCATCCAGCCCGGCATCGCCAAGCAGCGGGCCATCAGCGACGCCCGTGCGCTGCGTGCCCTCGCCGAGGACCGCACCCCGCAGGGCTGACGTTTGCGGCCGGGTCTTGATTAATCTGGTGGCGGGGCACGCATGGTGTGCCGCCCCGCCCCTGTCGGGCCCGCCCGGTCCACAGTGGCTCCTGCTACCCGAGGAGTGACTCCCTCCGGCGATGGACGGTTCGTCCTGTAGTACATGCGCCGCCCCCTCCCGGCATACCGGGACAGGTCAGACCAGGGAGGCGGCGGCATGACCACTTCCCTGCTGCTTCTCGGGGCGGCATTCCTGCTGATTCTCGCCAACGGCTTCTTCGTGGCCGCCGAGTTCGGGCTCGTCACCGTCGAGCGCCCGGACGCCGAGAAGGCCGCCGCGGACGGCGACCGACGGGCCCGCAGGGTCGTCGACTCCCTCAAGGAGCTGTCCTTCCAGCTCTCCGGCACCCAGCTCGGCATCACCATCACCTCACTCGTGGTCGGCATGCTCGCCGAACCGGCCCTCGCGCATCTGCTCGCCGGGCCCTTCACGGCGACCGGCCTGCCGGAGGGTGCCGTACCGGGCGCCTCCGTGGTGGTGGGGATGCTCTTCGCCTCCGCCGTGCAGATGGTGATCGGCGAGCTGGTCCCCAAGAACTGGGCGGTGTCCAAGCCGCTCCAGGTCGCGCGGTTCGTCGCGGGCCCCCAGCATGTGTTCGCGCGCCTCTTCAGGCCCGTGATCTCCCTCCTGAACGCCGTGGCCAACCGGCTCGTGCGGCTCCTCGGCGTCGAGCCCGCCGAGGAGCTGGCCTCGGCCCGCACCCCCGGCGAACTGGTCTCCCTGGCCCGGCACTCGGCGCAGGCGGGCGCCCTCGAACAGGACACCGCGGACCTGTTCGTCCGTACGCTCTCCCTCGGCGAGCTGACCGCGCAGCACGTCATGACCCCGCGGGTGAAGGTCAGCGCGCTGCAGACGTCGGCGACCGCCGAGGACGTGGTGAACCTGACCCGCGCCACCGGGCTCTCGCGCTTTCCCGTGTACAGCGAGCGCATCGACGAGATCGTCGGCATGGTGCATCTCAAGGACGCCCTCGCGGCCCCGGCCCACGAACGCCTGAGAACGCCCGTGGGCCGCATCGCGCAGGCACCGCTCCTGGTCCCGCAGACGCTGCCCGTGCAGCAGCTCCTGGAGCAGCTGCGCAGCCAGCAGCCGATAGCCGTCGTCGTCGACGAGTACGGCGGCACGGCCGGCGTGGTCACCCTGGAGGACATCGTCGAGGAGCTCGTCGGCGAGGTCCGCGACGAGCACGACCTTCTCGACCTGCCCGAGATCGCGGCGGCACCGGCCGAGGACGGCCGCCCCGCCTGGGACGCCGACGGCAGCTGCCGCGTCGACACGCTCCAGCGGATAGGGCTCGACGTCCCCGAGGGGCCGTACGAGACCGTGGCCGGCCTCGTGGCCGACCTGCTCGGCCGCATCCCCGTCCCCGGCGACCGGGTCGAACTGCCGGGCTGGCGGCTCGCGGTGCGGCAGGTGGACCGCTACCGCGCCGGGCGGGTCCGTCTCGTACGCACGGCACAATCCCCGGAAGCCATGAGCGTGCCGGAGGCCGCCCGATGAGCATGTTCCAACTTCTGTTCGCGCTCCTGCTCGTCCTCGCCAACGGCTTCTTCGTGGGGGCCGAGTTCGCGCTCGTCTCCGTGCGCCGCAGCCAGATCGAGCCGCTGAACGGCAAGCGGGCCCGCCAGGTCCTCTACGGCCTCGAAAATCTGCCGCAGATGATGGCGGCCGCCCAGTTCGGCATCACGGTGTGCTCGCTGACGCTCGGCGCGGTCGCCGAGCCCACCGTCGCGCATCTCCTGGAGCCCGTCTTCGAGGCGGCGCACATTCCCGAAGGGGCGATCCACCCGCTCGGGTACGCCATCGCGCTCGCCGTGGTCGTCTTCCTCCACCTCGTCGTGGGCGAGATGGTCCCGAAGAACCTCGCGATGGCCGCCCCGGAGAAGACCGCTCTGTGGTTCAGCCCCGGCCTCGTCGCCTTCGCGCGGCTCTGCCGTCCGGTCACGGCGGCGCTCGGCGCGTGCGCGCGGCTCGTCCTGAAGCTCTTCGGGGTCGAGCCCAAGGACGAGGTCGAGGCCGTCTTCACCAGCGAGCAGCTCAACCGGCTCGTCGGCGACTCGGGCCAGGCGGGGCTGCTCGACCCCAAGGAGCAGGAGCGCCTGGAGGACGCTCTTGAGCTGGGCTCGCGCCCGGTGACGGACGTCCTGCTCGACCGGGCCTCACTGGTGACGGTGGGCGCCGCGGTCACGCCGTCCGAGGTCATCGCGCTCACCGGGACCACCGGCTACTCCCGCTTTCCGGTCCGCGCGGAGAACGGCGCCTTCATGGGCTACCTGCACGTGAAGGACGTACTGGATCTCACCGACGGTGCGGAGGCCGACCGCGCGGTGCCGCAGCAGGTCTGGCGTTCGATGACGACGCTGCGCGCCGAACTGCCCCTGGACGACGCCCTGACGGTCATGCGCCGGGCCGCGACGCATCTGGCGCAGGTCGCCGACGCGTCGGGCAAAGTGCTCGGCCTGGTCGCCCTGGAGGACGTCCTCGAACTCCTGGTCGGCGAGGTCCGCGACCCGGCGCACCGGGTCGCGGTGCCCCGCAAGCCCCGGGAGTCCAGGGACGGCGCCCTGGTGTGAGCGGGCGGGGCGGGGTCCTCGGATCCCCGGCGGGTCCTCAGATCCCCGGCGGGTCCTGCGGCCCCCGCCCCGAGAGCACCTCGCCGTACGCCTGCATCAGGTCCGGGAGCCGCAGTGTCGACAAGTCGTCACGGCTCGGTTCGCCGGGATAGCCGGAGAGCCGCAGATCGCGGTAGGCGCAGCTCTTCTCGTAGAGCGTGCGCAGGAAGCGGCCGTTGCCGAGCTCGTCGATCCACGCCTGGTCGACGACGTGCCCGCTGATGGAGCGCAGCTCGTCGAGCGCCTCCTCGTCCCACACGTCGCCGTTCTCGTCGGCCAGGACCTCGCCGATGGAGGTGAGCTCCAGAGGGCGGTACGAAGGGAAGTCCACGCGGGTGGTGAAGCGGGAGGAGAGCCCGGGATTGGCCGCAAGCAGGCGGTCCATGCCCTCGGGATAGCCCGCGAGGATCACGACCAGGTGGTCGCGGTTGTCCTCGGCGCGCTTGAGGAGCACCTGGAGGGCCTCGTCTCCGTACGCGTCGCCCTTGCCGTAGCCCGAGTTGGACAGGGAGTAGGCCTCGTCCACGAAGAGGACGCCGCCGATCGCCGAGTCGATCAGCTCATTGGCCTTCACGGCCGTCTGGCCCAGATACTCGCCGACCAGGTCCGCGCGCTGCGCCTCCACCAGGTGGTCGCCGCCGAGCAGGCCGAGGGCGTAGAACGCCCGGCCCAGGATGCGCGCCACCGTGGTCTTGCCGGTGCCCGAGGGGCCGGAGAAGACGAAGTGTCGTTTCGGCGGTTGTACGGGCAGTCCCTGCGCGGCCCGCAGGCGTGCCATGTTCAGCTGCGCCGAGAGCGCCTTGACCTGCCGCTTCACCGGTTCCAGGCCGACCATGCCCTCCAGTTCGGCGAGCGCGGCCTCCAGGAGCTGGGGATCGGTGGGGCCCGGCGGCAGCTGGGAGATGCCCGGCTGGACGGGGATGACGGCCTTCTCGCGCACGGAATCGGTCTCGGCGGGGCCGCCGGCGCCCGGCAGGTCGGGTCCGGTGACCTTCAGGTCGCGCCCTTCGCCGCCGAGGAGCGGATCGATCCCGTCGGGACCCTCCATCACGTCCTGCCCGAAGCCGGTCAGGGCGATCGCCGCCAGGTCGGTGACCTCGTCGTACCCGTCGCCCTCGGAAATCGCCGCGAGCCGCGCGGAGGTGTCCATGAAGGAGGGATCCACCCGGTGCACCGCGCGGTACAGCGGCATGGCCGCCGCCGAGCGGCCCGTGCCCTCGTGCGCGCGGGCCAGCCAGTAGCGCAGCTCCTTGCGCTGCGGCTGCTCGCTGCGGCAGCGCATCAGGGCGGCGGACAGCAGGGGCTCGGCCTGGCCGTACATCTCCAGGCGTACGCGGGCCATGCCGCCGAAGAGACCCGCCTCGATGCCCAGCATCGTGTCGTCGATCAGCGAGTCCGTGTGCCGGACCAGCTGTTCCCAGTCCTTGACCAGGTACGAACGGCAGGCGTGCAGGAACCGCACCTGCGGATCCGCGTCCACCGGCGGCAGGCCCGCCAACGCCCGGTCGAGCTCGGGGACATGGCGTCCGTCGAGCCAGTGCGAGGCGTGCGCGAGCAGCAGATCGCGCGTGCTCTCCAGGACGGGCTGCACCCACCAGCCCAGCCAGTACCAGGAGTTGAGCGTGCGCCCGTGCCGGGTGCGCTGTTCCCCGAATCTGTCCCTGTGCTGGAACATCCGCAGCAGTGCCGTCGTCGTGTCGATGCGCAGCGCGTGCAGTCCGAGCCAGCCGTCGGCCATGCCCGGATCCATCCGCACCGCCGCCCGGAACTCCTCCTCCGCCTGCGGATAGGCGCCCATCGTGTAGGCGTCGACGCCCCTCAGCCAGGCGAGGTCGGCCGGGGCGGGTGAGCCCACCGCGTCGAAGTCCATCACGTCCCCCACAAACCGTGCCCCCGTTTGTGTACCGCCGGACCGGTGCCCGTCGGCAACTTCGCTGAACCGCCGTGCTGCGGACGGACGTTGAACCGGTGCGCAGAGCAGCCGTCCGTAAGTCGCACCGAAGGGCATCGTACCTGCGGGGGAGCGCTCGGCCGTAGGGTGCCGCAGCGCGGGATCAGGCAGGTGAAGGGGGACCTCGTCGTCACCGAGGGTGAGCGAAAAGCGGCTCGCAGAGTCCGTTATGCGAGATCCGGGGGCAGAACGAAGCCCCCGATCACGGGGGAACAACCGGGGGCTTCGCGTCTGCGGGCGGCCTCGAAAGGCCGCACATTCAGAACGTAAGTCCTGTAAGGGCCCTCGGTCAAGCAGAGTTGAGGCACTCATGGAAACTCGTGAGAACTTCCGGAAGTCACTTTCCGCGGGTTCAGCGCACCGCCTCCGGTCCCTCACTCTGTGTGACGATTTGACTCGGCGCAGCCGTCTCATTTGGACCCTGCAGTACCTCATATCCCTCGTGCCACTGTCGCACCAAAGACTGAGCGAAGGGTCGTGAAGGGTCTTGTGCGAAGTGCCGGCGCTCCGCCGGCTCCCATCCGTCCCAGAAGTCGTTCTGGACCGACCCGTCCCGATGGCGCCCCCGCCCCCAGGCCTCTTCACGGGGCAACTCCATCCACAGCAGCCGCGCCAGGAACGGGCGCAGCGCGCGGCGGCCCGCTCCGACGCCCTCGACGAGGACCACGGGAGCGGGCGGCAGGGAGCGGGCCCCGGGGCCGAAACGGCGCGCGTTCCAGTCGTACGTCTCGTAGTGCGCCGTTTCGCCGCGCGAGAGCGGACCGACCACCTGCCGGAGCAGCCGCTCCGTCCAGCCGAACAACTCGTCGTGGCTCGCGATGTCGTCCAGTCGCAGGACGGGCGCGCCGCCCAGCGCGTCGGCGAGGCGGTCGGCGAAGGTCGACTTGCCGGAGCCCGCGTGCCCGTCGACGGCGACGAGACGGACGGGGCCGCAGGAGGTCGGCAGGTCCAAGAGGCCCGCGGCGACGCGGGACAGGGGAGTGGCGTGAGCGGTCATCGCCTCCAGCGTACGGGGGGTGGAATCACGGGCGCGGAAGGGCGCACTCCGCGCGCCGTGCCTGCTCACGTCAGTGGTCGAGGCCAATATTGGCGGAGGCGGTGGTGGTCGAAGCGCTGGCAGAAGTCGGCGTGGAGCAGCCATAGTTGGCCTACCGCCCTGCACCTGACCTGCCCCTTCCGGATCCGTCCGGAGCCCACGTCGACTGGGGGTCCCGCCATGGACCGAGCTGATGACATGTCCCGCAGAACCGTCCTCGCCACGGCCGCCGCCGTGGCCGCGCTTGCCGCCACGGCGAGCCCCGCACTGGCCGCGGGCGGCCTGAGCGGCGCCCCGCGCGCGAAACGGCCGGTGAGCAACCGTTTCTGGGCCTCGCACGCCGACTGGAGCGCAGGCACCGCCGAAGGCACCCGCGCCGTGTCCGGGGCCCGCCCGGCCGTGGAGATCGCCGAGGCCGCGGGCCGCACCGACTACGCCGATCCGCACACCGGCAAGACCGCCACCTGGGAGTACGCCCGGTGGACCTCGCCCGTGCACCGCCCCACCGTGCCCGCGACGGAGGTCGTCGCCTCCTGGAACGCCCGCACTCCCACCGGGACGTGGCTCCAGGTCGAGCTCCAGGGAACGTACTCGGACAAGGCGACGACTCCCTGGTACGTCCTCGGCCGCTGGACCTCGGGCGACGACAAGGAGAAGGACATCAGGCGTACGTCGGTCGACGACCAGACCGACGGCAAGTCCAGCATCTGGACGGACACCTTCTCCATCAACGACACGACGACGGGGCTGCGCCTCGCCTCGTACCGGCTGCGCCTGACCCTGTACCGCAAGCCGGGCGCCACCCACACCCCCACGGTGTGGCGGCTCGGCGCGATGGCGTCCGCCGTGCCCGACCGCTTCACCGTCCCGGCGTCCAAGCCGGCGCTCACCAAGGAGCTGAAGGTCCCGCGCTACTCGCAGGAGATCCACGCGGGGCAGTACCCGGAGTACGACAACGGCGGCGAGGCCTGGTGCAGCCCCACCTCCTCGCAGATGATCATCGAGTTCTGGGGCCGCAAACCGACCGCCGCCGACCTCGCCTGGGTCGACCCGTCCTACGCCGACCCGCAGGTGTGCCACGCGGCCCGCCACACCTTCGACTACCAGTACGCGGGCTGCGGCAACTGGCCCTTCAACTCGGCCTACGCGTCGACGTACAAGGACATGCAGGGCGTGGTCACCCGCCTCGCCTCGCTCACCGAACTGGAGTCGCTGATCGCCGCCGGTATCCCGGTCATAACGTCCCAGTCGTTCCTCAAGGAGGAGCTCACGGGTGCCGGTTACGGCACGGCGGGCCACCTGATGACGGTGATCGGCTTCACGTCGAAGGGCGACGTGATCGCCAATGACCCGGCGTCCGAGAGCAACGCGGCGGTACGCCGGATCTACAAGCGCAGGGAGTGGGAGAACATCTGGCTGCGCACCAAGCGCTACAACTCCACGGGCAAGGTCGTCTCCGGCACGGGAGGCGTCTGCTACCTGTACTTCCCGGTGAAACTCTCGGCGAAGCAGAAGGCGGCGCTGGCCGGGGTGGGGATTCACTGAGGCAGCACGAAGGCCCCCTCTCCCTCGGTGGAGAGGGGGCCTTCGTACTGGCTACACGGCCACCCCGGGCAGCCGGAGCGTACGGGCGAAGTCGTCCAAGGGCTCGATGACCGCGGCCATCACCTCCGGATCGTCGTGATGCCCGCGCAGGCAGACGTCGGGGACGCCGGGCGGAGTGTGCCAGTGGTACGTCACCGAGGTCATCATGATGCTGCTGTCCGCCGGGTAGGAGCGGGTGACCCGGACCCCGTCCGCGCCCAGATGCGGGGAGCCGAAGGGAACACTGCCGGTCCGCTGCTGCCACTCGGGGATCTCCGGGTTCGGCACGGTGGGCGCGGCAAGTCCCTCGCAGGAGGCCGCGTCAGGGGCGTCGCAGTGGATGCGGGTGGCGTGCATGACCAGGGGCATGTAGGTCAGGGGGACGGGGTTGTAGATGAACGCTTCGTCCGCCTGGAGTTTGTCCCTGAGCGTCACGATCGTCCGCTCGTAGAAATCCTTGTGGAACCGGCGGAGCTTACGGGTGAGCTCGATTTCGTGAACGATGGCCAGACCGGTCAGGTGCAGGTCCAGCCACTCCTTGAAGGTCTTCTTGTCGATCTGGAGGTGCAGATAGCCCCAGAGATCTGGATTGGCATCCGTGTCGATGTGGAGCGGGGCGCCGAGGTCGGTGCTCCACAGGGTGCCTTCGGACATGCGCGGTCTCTTTCGTCGGGGGCGCGAGCAGAGAGGGGAGCCTTCAGGCGTAGCTCCAGCGGAAGGTGCCCATGACGGCGTCGAACAGTTCCACGAGGGTGTCATGGAAGGCGGGGTCCGAGCCGGGCGCGATCAGGGCGCTGAACGAGAAGGTGGGGTACTTGTCGGGGGTGCTGTCCGGGATCGGCACGAAGTACTCGACCTGACGGTGTGCGACTTCGACGCCCTGGGCGGGGTCGGCGGGGACCTCTCTCTCCGAGCGCAGAGCCGCGGTCTCGTCGAGCTCCCGCACTTCGGCCCCAGGGGTCTGGGAGGCCAGCGCGAGGAGGACCGCATCCGGGCCCCTGTCGGGGCTGACCCTCGGAATCTCGATCGGTTCGGAGGCGACGAACGAGACCGGCAGCGTGACGCCGTGGAGAGGCTCGGTGGGGAGGTAGAGGGTCATTCCGCCCTTGGCACTGGCCCGGCGGACGACCTTCTTCATCTCCTGGAGGAGCTTCAGCCGAGCCTTCGGAATGTCGTCCTTGGGGAAGCCGACGGGCAGTTGCGCGACGGCCTTGCGGACGATGCGGTCCATCGCTTCCCGGGTCCCCGTTTCCAGCGGGATCACGTCCCAGCCGGGCGGCGGCACCAGGTTGAAGCCGTTCGGGGGCCGGCGGTGCTCAGCGACTGCCACGATGCTCCCGCATCCCTTCCACGACGTAGACAACCCCGACGAAGACCGCCCACGCAGGGGCAGCGATCATGCCCGGCCAGAAACCGAGCATCAGTGAGGGCAGGAAGAAGCCGCCGCCCATGGCGAGATCCCGGGTGAGGTAGGGCGGGCGGCCCGCGTAACGGGGGTACTTCGCGAAGACCCAGACGTAGTGCAGGAGGCAGCCGATGATCCCGGCCTGATAGGCGATCAGAACCTCGTCTCTCAGGGACTTCGGCACCAGGATCATGATTCCGATCACCGGAAAGACCAGCGGCATTCCGATGAACAAGGTCAGCCGGAGCCGACGGTTGGGGCCGGTGCCAAGTCCGGTGCGAGCAGCTTCGGCTTCGGCGATGCGTTGTGCCGAGTGCAGGTCCATGGTCGTTCCTCAGGGATCAAATGCGGACGGGCAGCAGGATGTGTCGCGCCGGGTGGTCTGCCTCGCTACCAGTGGGTGTCGGGGGCGGGTTTCAAGGTGTTGTCCTTCATGTCCGAGTACCACTCGTTGAACGGCTTCTCGCCGGTCCCGAGATTCTCGTGCGTCCAGCTCGTCAGGTCGCTCTTGCCCAGTGCCTTGTCCGTGACGTCCATCCCCATGCCACCCCACGCGAGGCCGAGGCCAACCCGGTAGGACTTGTACGCCTTGTCAGCCGCGGCCCCCGCTGCCGCCGGGAAGGTCGCCTTGTTCGCCTGCAGCATCTTCGCCATGCCGGCCATCTCCTTGTCGCCGAGGTGCAGCAGAGTCGACAGCGGGCTGACCCTCAGCGGCCCCTTGGCCACGAGGCCGACGTTCTGGGAGATGGACTTGCGGATCGCGTTGCGGCTGGTCGCGACGACCTGCCGCCCGGGCCCTTGGGGCATTTTGGACATCGTCCGCCCCATGTCGTCCAGTACGCCCTTGACGCCACCGAGCCCTCTGCTGAGGCCGGCGGTCCGGGCGGCCTGAGCAGCGCCCACGGTGGCCTTCGCGCCCTTGGCGAGCTTCGCGGCGGCCCCGAGGCCACCCACCACCAGCACCGCACCCACGACGTCGAAGATGACATCCATCATGCTCGCGTCGCCGGAGGCCACCAACAGGAGCCTGAGTCCGATCGTAAGTAGCGCGATGCCCAGGACGAGGAAGTTCAGGCCGGGAATGGCGAGTGCCAGGAAGCCTGCGAAGGTCGCCACCCAGCCGAGAACATCGATGAAGGCCTTGATCAGGTCCGCATTGTCATGGACCCAGCCCTTGACGTTGTCCCACCACGAGTCCTCGATGACATCATCGATCTCATCGTTGATCTTGTCGGCGTAGTGGCCGGCGTCGCTGTCGCGGTTTCCGATGACGGTGTTGAGGCGAGTTCTGTACGTCTGGAGCGGGTCGTCATCCGTTCCGTTCGCCGGCGGGTTGGGCTTCTTGTCCTCGTCCGCCTTCTCGGCTTCCTTGGCCTTCCCCCGCTCGACCTCTGCGTTCTTCTCCTTGGCCTCGCGCAGAATCCGGTCGGCGTCGTCCTGGTGGTCCTCCAGCTTGTTCGCCCACTTGGTGAGGTGCCCGTGGACCCGCTCGTACCGGAAGGCCACCTCCCGCATGTGCTTCTCCAGCGTCTCGGAGTCCTCCCGCAGGCGCTGGACGTACTTTCCCTTGAGCTTGTCCTCGTCCGAGATGGCCTTGAGGTTGCCCGCCTGCTTACGCAGCTTCTCGGCGACCGAGACCATGTGCCGGACCTCTTCCCGGATCTCCTCCGGGTCGCCGGGAACGGGGTCGGACTCGTACAGCGGCTCCCAGTCCACGGGGCGGCGCTTCGACGCCGTGGTGGTCACTGGCCCTTCCCCTTACCCTTGCCCTCGCCCTTGCCCTTGGTCTGCTTCTCGAGTTCCTCGTCCAGTTCCTCGAACGCCTTCTTCGTCTCCGCGACGAGCTTGCCCGTCGATTCCAGGCCCTCGATGAGCCTGGTGCGGTAGTCGTCCCAGCTGTCGACGAAATCGCCCATGGCGTCCGCGATCTTCCCGGCGCCCCAGTGCTCTTCCATGCCGTCACGACGGTTCTCGATGTCCTTGAACGTCGTGTGCAGATTGCCGAGTTGGCGTTCGCAACCGCTCAGGAACTCATAGAGAGCATGTCCAGTTCATGACCCGGGGATCGTAACCGACGGGGCGGATGCGATCAGCAGCGCGAAGGCCCCTCCCGCATCAGCGGGAGGGGCCTTCGGCCGGACCGGATTACTTTGCTTCGGGTGTGCCCCGGCGCAGGCGTGCGGCCTTTTCGTCCACCTCGGTCTGGGAGGTGCCGGCCTGCACGACGATCACCGCCTGTGAGCCGTCGGGCAGCGTCGCCTCCCGCATCTCCGTGCCCAGCAAAGGCGGCCGCTTGCGGTCCTGCTCGTTGTCCGCGGTGTTTGCGACGTTCGCGTTGTCTGCGTAGTCCTCGTCGTCCGACATGAGACCTCCCAGCTCGACGGGACGCCCACCGTACCCGCGGATCATGCGCGGATCCCGGCGTACGGGCGCCGGACGGCGTACTTCACACGAACGCCGCCGTCAGGGGCCTCAGCCCTGGACCGGATCCACCACCCAGTCCGGGTGCCCCGGCATCGGCGGAGTCTTCGAGCCGTACAGCCACGGCTTCAGGAAGCTCTCCAGGTCCTCGCCCGCGACCTTCGACGCCAGGTCGACGTACTGCTGGGTGCTCGCGGTCTTCCCGCGGAAGCCGGTCACCCACGCCCGTTCGATCTTCTGGAACGTCGCGTCGCCGACCTGCTCCCGCAGGGCGTACAGGACCAGGGCCGAGCCGTCGTACCGCATCCGCTTGAAGAGGTTCGGCTCGGTCGGCTCGGCGGGGGCGCCGTAGTCGCGGCGCCACTGGTCGTGGGCGGCGTAGGCCGTCTTCATGGCGGCCTCGAAGCTGTCGCCGCCGTGCTCCTCGGAGTACATCCGCTCGTAGAAACGGGCGTGCCCCTCGCTCACCCACAGGTCGGACCAGCTCTTGAGGGCCACGCTGTCGCCGAACCACTGGTGGGTCAGCTCGTGCACCATGTTCCGCTCGGCGTCGACCTTCGTGCCCAGAAGGTCGGCCTTCGGGATGAGCGAGAGCGTCTGGGTCTCCAGGGCGACGCCCAGGTCCGTGTCGCCGACCAGGAGGCCGTAGCGGTTGAAGGGGTAGGGGCCGAGCTTCTCCTGGAGCCAGGCGAGGTGGTCCGGGGTCAGCTTGCGGTACTCGGCCGTCGGCTCGACCAGGGCGTCCGGGACGACGTCCCGCAGCGGCAGGCCGCCCGGACCCTCGCCGTCGACCAGCTTGAACTTGCCGACCGCCATCTGCACCAGCTGCGTGGACAACGGCTGTTCGGAGTCGTACGTCCAGCGCACCCGGTCACCGGGGCGTTCCGCGCGCTCGACCAGCTTGCCGTTCGCGACCGCCGTCAGGTCCTTCGGCGTGGTGATGCGGAAGGTGATCGGCGCCCGCTGGCTGGGGTGGTCGTTCGCCGGGAAGATCAGCCGGGCCCCGTTCGGCTGGGGGTAGACCACCGTGCCGTCTGCGGTGGGTATCCAGCCGTAGTCCTCGATGGCGTCGTCGCGGTGGCGCGTCTGCGTCGGGTCGGCGGTGTACGTGACCTTGGCCGTGAACGTACGACCCTTGGTGATCGGGGACTTGGGCGTGACCGTCAGCTCGTCCCCCGCGCGGGACGTCCGCGCCGTCGAGCCGTCGATCTGCACGCCGTGCAGGGTGTTGCCCCCGAAGTCCAGGTTGAAGCGGGAGAGCGACTGCGTGGCGGTGGCCTTGATCGTCGCCGTGGCCCGGAACGGTGTCTTCGGGGCCTGCCAGTCGAAGTCCAGGGTGTAGCGGTCGACGCGGTACCCGCCGTTCCCGTCCAGCGGGAACATGGGGTCGCCGAGGCCGGGCGCGCCGGGTGTCGGTGCCCCCGGTGTCGGTGCCCCTGGTGCGGCCGGCGCGGCCTGCGACACCGTCCCGGTGAGGGCCGCGGTGACGGTGACGGCGGCCGCGAGGGCGAGCCGTGCCCTGCGGCGGTGCGTCCGGTACGAGCTCATCGGAAACCTTTCGGTCAGAAGGTTGCGCGGACGAGTCAGCGGGGGTGCGCTTGGGGGTGTGCCCCGCCGCTTGTAGTGAGACGCACATCTCTCTGCCCGAGTTGTACGGGAGTCTCCGGGCCGGAGTCGCAGGGGATCCGGCGGCCCAGTGACCAAGCTCTCTCCCGCGGCGGCGCGATCCGATGGCAAGGTGGACGGGTCAGTGGGGGGAGTCCGCTGCCGGACGTCACACCGCGAGGCGTGACGCATACGTATCGAGTGATGCCATGACCGCTGCCACAGCCACTGCCACCGCACAGCCCCGTGCGACGACCCGCACCGGCGGCCCCGACGAGGACGGCCCCAAGGTCCTCGAGCACGTCCTCGGCTGGACGCTCGTCGTCGTCCTCGCGATGCTCGTCACGCAGATCGGTCTGATGTGACCCGGGTCTCGCGGCCCTCTTCACCGTCCCGGAGCAGGTCCAGGTCGGCCCGCCAGTGCTGGCGGGGCACGCCCACGAGCCCGTAGAGCCATCGCACGGGCGAGCGCCGCGACAGCAGCGTGAGCCCCGCGAGGACCGCGAACAGGAGCAGGCCGAGCCATCCGCCCATGAGGCGCACGAGGACGCTCGCGACGAGCGCGCCGACGAACGGCAGGCCGTAGACCCCGGCCGCCGCGATGGCGATCGCCAGGAACCGGTGGACCTTGCGGTCCTCGTCCGCGCCGGGCAGCGACCAGCCCTCCATCAGCCAGCCGATCTCGGTGAGCAGCATCGTGCCGATCACGGCCGCACCGAAGATCAGCAGGGCGAGGAACGTCCCGGACGTCAGGAAATCCAGTACGTGGTTGACCACGCTGTCCTGCCGCCAGCCCGCGAAGTCCCGTGTCTCGGCGGAGAAGAACCGCTCGTACCCCCTGCCGTCCCAGCCGTGGACCAGCGTCCCGAAGAGCAGGAAGTACCCGCCCACGCACTGGAGGTAGGCCCAATAGCCCGCCCCCACCAGGACGAGCCCCTGCGCCACCAGGAACCCGAGGATCGCCGCGACCGGAATGCCGCCCGCGTAGAAGAGCACGAACCCCGCCCACACCCCGTCGTGCCCGTCCGCGACGTGCATCGTCGCCCACGCCGGGTTCTGCCAGAGCAGGAAAAGACCCGTCGGGACCAACAGGACCGCCGCGAACAGCGCCGTGAGCGCCAGATACGGATTGGCGGCGCGGCTGCGCGTCCGCGGTCCCTCGCCCGCGTTGATCCGCTCCCACACCTGCAACTGCCGCCCGGCCGAGAGCGCGAACGTCGCGCCGATCGCGTACGCCCAGAAGAGGGCGGCCTGGATCTGGATCATGACGATGCCTTCAGGGTGAGTCCGCCAGCGACGATCAAGTCCGAGGTCACCAGGGCCTGTTCGGCCTGTACGTCGGTCATGAAGATGAACGGCGGCACGACGGGCGGCACCGGCAGCTTGTCGGGCGTGAAGGTCACACAGAGCAGCCCCTCCAGGCAGCCCTTGAACTTCGTCAGGTAGAGCGTGACGGAGCCGCTCAGGTCCAAGGTGTCGGCACCCAGGGAGAGTTCCCTGCTCCCGTCGCGCGTCTTCAGCCGGTAGTCGGTGAGCGACGCGGCCTTCATGCGCAGCACCATGACCTTCAACGGCCCGTCGGCCGTGGGGATCTCGCGCACGCCGGCCAGCGTGAAGCCCTGCGGCGAAAAGAGCGTGGTGGTGACCGTCGGCGGAGTCCGCGCCGCCACGATCGCCTCGCCGGGTGCGGCCTTCGCCGGAGTACCGCCCCACAGCGTCGCCCCGACGATGACCACGGGAAGCAGCACACCGAGCGTCCGCGTCCCCTGCCCGTCGCGCACCCGCGGTCGCTCGCGCTCTTCCTCCGCATCCTCCGGCACCGGCGTCCAGCCGAACCCCATCGCGCTGCCGACGATGCCGAGCACCATGCCCACCAGGAACCCGCCGAGGTTGGTGGCCGCGAACGAGAGCACCGAAAGGATCAGGGCGTTGACGCTCACATAGTGGTGGGCGTGCGGCAGGAGCCACAGGAAGATCCCGGCGGCGATCAGGGCGAGCCCGATCCCGATGGCCGCGAGCCCGCCCAGCCCCAGGCTGACCAGGACCGTCAGCGGCGACAGCGGCACCAGGAGCAGCTCGGCGCCGCCCAGGACGAGCAGCAGGCCGCCCCAGAAGGGCCGGGTGCGCCGCCATCTGCGCAGCACCCGGCGTGCTTCCGGAAGCGGCAGCCGCGCATCCAGCCGGCCGCCGCCGTCCCTGCCCCACGCTCTGACTCCGGCCCTGCGGCCGCCGGTCAGAAGCACTTCTTGCCCCCGACGCTCACATCGAGCTTCATGCCCTTGAGCCGGAAGTTGCCGCCGGTCGCCGACCAGGCGTGGGACTTCACCCCGGAGACGGTGATGTCCCCGGCCTGCAGCCCGAACTTCCCCTTCTCGCCCTTGACGCCCGGCACCTCGTCCAGGGTCGAGGCGTCCCTGCCGATCTCGGCCGTGCCGAAGCGGGCGTCGCCCTCCAGGTCCTCGCCGTCGATGATGAGATTGCTCGCGGTCACCTCGCCCGCCGGGCCGCCCGCGGTCAGCTTGAACACCACGGTGCCCACCGGGGTCTTCACCTCGGCGGCCTGGCAGATGTCGGAGAGGGTCGCGTCACCGATACCGAGGAGCGCCACAGGGTGCCCCTTGCCGTCGATGTCCCGGTCGGTCTGTACGTAGGAGGACAGGCCCTGGCTGGTGAGCTTGCCGGACGACACCTGGAAGCTGGTGCCCGAGACGGCGAAGGAGGCGGCGAGCGCGCCCTCGGCCATCACGGAGGCCATCGCGCCGACGGCAAGGACGGCCGGCAGGGCCACGACGGCCGTCTTCTTCCAGGAGGTTCTGCCTTCGCGCAAAGGGCTGCTGCCTTCCCGCGAAGGGGTGCGCGCTGCGCTCATGAGTCTTCCTCCCGTACGTCGGTCCGCGTGCGTAGGGGGAGTGCGTGAGAGAGCGCCTTCGGACACCGAACCGGCAGGTGGCGTGCTTCTGCCATACTGCGGATTCCCGAGGCAGTTGGAGACTAGGGCCGAAATTGAATAATAGTCAACAGCGCGGCACCGACCGTCCCGCGGACGCTCGCCCGCAGGCGCGCGGCACCGACCGCTCCGTGGCGCGCCGCGCCGAACTCATCACCATCGGGCGGAAGTTGTTCGCCGACACCTCCTACGACGCACTCTCGATGGACGACATCGCGAAACAGGCGTCCGTCGCCAAGGGGCTGATCTACTACTACTTCAAGTCCAAGCGCGGCTATTACCTGGCGATCATCGAGGACTCGGTCGCCGAACTGGTCGAGCGTGCCGGGCGCCACGACGACCTGCCGCCCGTGGAGCGGGTGCACAGCACCATCGACGGCTATCTGCGCTACGCGGAGCACCACCAGGCGGCGTACCGCACCATCATCAGCGGCGGCGTGGGCTTCGACGCCGAGGTGCACGCCATACGCGACGGGGTGCGCGAGGCCCTGATCGGGGCGATCGCCGACGGCGCCTACGGCCGCCGCGACATCCCGGAGCTGGCGCGCACGGCGCTGCTCGGCTGGCTGTGCAGCGTCGAGGGGGTCACGCTCGACTGGATCGGGGTGCGGGAGCTGTCGCGCGAGACGGTCTGCGACCTCCTCGTGCGGACCCTGGGCAACACCCTGCGCGTCATCGAGGAGTTCGAGCCGTCCTTCCCCGCCCCGCCGCGGCCATGAGAGAGCCGCGGTCATGAGAATGCCGCAGCCATGAGAAAGGGGCGGGAGCCGGCCGGCTCCCGCCCCGATCACCGCGCCGGGGGGATCAGTTGACGGCCTTGATCAGCTCGCCGTCCGCCGTGTCGCCGCTGAGCTCCCAGAGGAAGGTGCCGCCCAGGCCGGCCTGGTTCTTGTAGTCCATCTTGCCCGCGATGGTCGCCGGGGTGTCATAGCTCCACCAGTCGGTCCCGCAGTGCGCGTACGCGGTCCCGCCGACGGTGCCGTTGGCCGGGCACTTGGTCTTGAGTTCCTTGTAGTCGTCGATGCCCGCCTCGTACTTGCCCGCGGCGGCCCCGGTCGCGGTGCCGCCGGGCTCCTTCTGCGTGACGCCGGTCCAGCCGCGGCCGTAGAAGCCGATGCCGAGCAGCAGCTTGTCGGACGGGATGCCGAGACCCTGCAGCTTCTTGATCGTGGAGTCGGTGTTCCAGGTCGCCTTGGGCGCGCCCTCGTACGCCTTCAGCGGCGAGTGCGGGGCGGTCGGGCCCTTCGCGTCCCAGGCGCCGAAGTAGTCGTACGTCATCGGGTTGTACCAGTCGACGTACTGGGCCGCGCCCGCGTAGTCGGCGGCGTCGATCTTGCCGCCCTCCTCCGCGTCGGCCGGGATGGCGGCGGTGACGAGGTTGTCGCCGCCGAACTTCGAACGCACCGCGGACATCAGGTCCTTGTACGCGGCGCGCCCGCTGGTGTCGCAGGTCAGACCGCAGGCGTTGGGGTACTCCCAGTCGATGTCGATGCCGTCGAAGACATCGGCCCACTTGGAGTTCTCGACCAGGTCGTAGCAGGACTGGGCGAAGGCGGCCGGGTTCTTGGCGGCCTCGGTGAAGCCGCCGGACCAGGTCCAGCCGCCGAAGGACCACAGGACCTTGAGGTCCGGGTGCTTCTTCTTCAGCTTGCGCAGCTGGTTGAAGTTGCCGCGCAGGTCCTGGTCCCAGGTGTCGGCCACGCCGTCGACGGACTGATCGGCGGTGTACGCCTTGTCGGTCGCCGCGAAGGCGTCGCCCATCGCGCACTTGCCGCCCTGGACGTTGCCGAAGGCGTAGTTGATGTGCGTGAGCTTGTCGGCCGAGCCGGACGTGTCGATGTTCTTGACGTGGTAATTCCGGTCGTAGACACCCCATTCGGTGAAGTACCCGACGACCTTGGAGCCGGCCGCGGCCTTGGAGCTCGCGGACTGTGCGGAGCCGGTGTCGGGGCCTGCCGCGGCGGTGCCCGCGCCGGCGAGCAGACCTCCGCCGAGGGCAGCACAACACGCGGCGGCGACGAGCGCCTTGAAGGGGGCGCGGGGGAGGTGCGGTCTGAGCATCGTTTCTCCTCGTGGGGGGAGAGGGCGCATGGGGGGACATGGTGCTTTTGACCTGCGGATGTCGCAGTGACATCGGTGAATCTTGAATTGGCATGAACGCGGTAAGGCGCTCGGCTGGACTCTAGGAGGACTAGACCAGTGGGGTCAATGGTTCGGACCAATTCGGCGCCCCTCTTGCGGCCGTCGGTTATCTTTTGAGTAAGCGGTCGTTAACTAGTGACTGGCCGTCGCCGATCGGGCATACTCAACGCGCCAGAGCCGCTGGTCACAGCACCTTCCGCGACCCGGGAGGGCACCATCGGCCGGGCGTGAGACACGGTGGCGCCGCACTACCCCGCGGTCCGCCGCAGTGCCGAAAGGGAGGATGCGATCGCCATGCCTGAGCGAACCTTGCAGCAGTCGGTGGACCGTCAGTTGCCCACGGACGAGGCGCGGGATCTGTTCTCGCTCGTACGTGATCTCGTCCAGCGGGAGATAGCTCCCCGGGCGGCCGACGAAGAGGAAGCCGGGCACTTCCCGCGCGAGGTCTTCACCCTCCTCTCCGATTCCGGACTGCTCGGGCTTCCGTACGCCTCCGAATTCGGCGGCGGCGACCAGCCGTACGAGGTCTATCTCCAGGTCCTGGAAGAGCTCGCCGCGGCCCGGCTCACCGTCGGCCTCGGCGTCAGCGTCCACTCCCTGTCCTGCCACGCGCTCGCGGGCTACGGAACCAAGGAACAGCAGGCCGAGCACCTCCCCGCGATGCTCGGCGGCGGACTGCTCGGGGCGTACTGCCTCTCCGAGCCCGCCTCCGGCTCGGACGCCGCGTCCCTGCGGACGAAGGCCGTGCGCGAGGACGACAGCTGGGTGATCACCGGGACGAAGGCGTGGATCACGCACGGCGGAGTCGCCGACTTCTACACCGTGCTCGCCCGCACCGGCGGCGAAGGCGCGCGCGGCATCTCCGCGTTCCTGGTGCCGGGCGACGCCGAGGGCCTGAGCGCGGCGGTGCCCGAGAAGAAGATGGGCATGAAGGGCTCACCCACCGCCCAGATCAACTTCGACGGAGTACGGGTCTCCGACGCCCGTCGTCTCGGCGAGGAGGGCCAGGGCTTCGCGATCGCGCTCTCCGCGCTCGACTCGGGTCGCCTCGGGATCGCGGCCTGTGCCATCGGCGTGGCCCAGGCGGCGCTGGACGAGGCGCTGCGATACGCCACCGAGCGGCGGCAGTTCGGGCGGCCGATCGCGGACTTCCAGGGCCTGCGGTTCATGCTCGCGGACATGGCGACGCAGATCGAGGCGGGCCGGGCGCTCTATCTCTCCGCGGCGCGGCTGCGCGACGCGGGCAGGCCGTTCTCCAAGCAGGCGGCCATGGCCAAGCTGCTGTGCACGGACGCCGCGATGAAGGTCACCACGGACGCCGTCCAGGTCCTCGGCGGCTATGGCTACACCGCGGATTTCCCCGTGGAGCGCTTCATGCGCGAGGCCAAGGTGCTCCAGATCGTCGAGGGCACCAATCAGATCCAGCGGATGGTCATCGCCCGTCACCTCGCGGGTCCCGACTCGCGCTGAACTGGCCGAGCCTGACCGGGGGCGCCGCGAGCCGCACCCACTCCGGGTCGTGGCGCCCCGGCAGGGTCCTGCCCCGCTCGGCCCAGTTGTGGATGAGGGCGCGGTAGATCGGCGGGTCGAGCAGGTGCGGCGGCTGGGGGTGGGGCGGCTGTGGCTGCTGCGATTGCTGAGGATGCGGAGAGTACTGAGGGTTCTGCGGGTGCTGAGGAACCGATTCTGCGGCGGGCGGGGGAGCCGTCAGGAGGGTGCGCCTGCGTCGGCCGGTCGGCGGGTGCGCCATGGGCATCGGCGTGGGGGTGGTCATGCAGGGCCAACGCGTGCCGCGGGGGACAGGTCACCGCCCGCCGCATTCGACCGTGCGTTCGCGGCATGCCCGTGCGGCGGCCGCAGGCGTGCCCCGCGGTGCCTTCCGTCCCGGCGAACCGCGCCGGGCCCGCGCCTTTGCGAACGCGGGCCCGCGCGCCGGTGAACACGGGCCGACGCGTCTCTGGCTCCGTCGCCTGAGCTGACGTACCGTCAACTCCGCGCCGGAGGTCCGGCATCGGAGCCGGGCCCGCCAACTGCCGTGCGCCCAGGGAGGTTTGCCGTGGCAGACGACCGTCCCGTCCCGCTCGACGAGTACCCGATCCATCAGGTGCCGCTGTCCATGAAGCAGGTCGCGACGGGCGACCGCAACGCCTACGACCGCTGCATCTTCCACCTCTTCGACCACGAGGGGCGATCGCTCCTCATCCTCGGGCTCGGCGTCTACCCGAACGTCGGTGTGATCGACGCGTACGCCACCCTGCGCAGAGGGGATACGCTCCACGCCGTACGCGCGTCGGACGCACTCGGCGACGACCGGATGAACCTCTCCGTCGGTCCGCTGACCATCACCGTCGAGGAGCCGCTGCGGCGCCTGCGCCTGCGGTGCGCCGCCGATCCCGAAGACCCCGACTCCCTCTCGTACGACATCACGTGGACCGCCTCCTTCCCCGCGCTCTGGGAGCCGCACCACATCCAGCGGCGCGGCGACCGGCTCTCCCTCGAAGGGCGCCGCTTCGTCCAGGCGGGCGGCTGCACCGGAGTGATCCGCGTCGGCGGCGAGGACATCCCCGTGACGGCGGGGGAGTGGACCGCGACCCGCGACCGCAGCTGGGGCGTGCGGCCGATCCCCGGCGAAGAACGCGGGCGCCTGGAGGAGGAGTTCGGCACGGAGGGCTTCCACTGGATCTGGAGCCCGGTGCGCTTCGACGACCGCTTCCTGATGGTCATCGCCCAGGAGGACGCGGACGGCTACCGCACCCTCAACGAAGCGACGCTCGTACGGCACGGGGTGCGCGACCGGCAACTGGGCTGGCCACAGGCCGACATCAGCTACCGCTCCGGCACCCGTCACCCGGAGCGCGCCGTCATCCACCTCACAGACCCCGACGGACGCAAGCCCGTGGAGCTCGGCGTCGAGGTCCTCGCCTCCCTGCCGCTCGCCGTGGGCGCCGGATACCCGCCCGCGGACGACTGGCAGCACGGCACCTGGCAGGGGCGCGGCTGGACCGACCGCCGCCAGTACGACCTGTCGGACCCGGCGGCGCACCCGATGGCCGCGTACGGCGTCATCGACCACGCCGCCCGGTTCACCCTCAACGGGCAGACGGGGTACGGAATTTTCGAGCACGGCAGCTTCGGCCGCCACGACCCGAGCGGCTTCACCGGCTTCGACTCGGTCGCGCCCTGAGATCCGGCAGTCGAATCAAGCCGTCGAGCAGTCGAATCCAACCGTCGAAAGGAGCCCGGCGATGGCGACAGCACCGCGTCCCCGCACCACCACCCGCGACCCGGAGGAGCTGGCCCGCAGACTCACGGCCTGGCTCGGCACACGGCTGCCCGGCGCCAAGGCCACCGGTGTGCGGGTCCCCGAGTCCAACGGCATGTCCAGCGAGACCCTGCTCTTCGACATCGAGCACCCGCAACCACCGTTGCGGGCCTGCGCGTTGCGCGTGGCGGCGGATCCGGCCGCGTACACGATCTTCCCGGTCTACGACCTGCCGCGCCAGCACCGCACGATGCGGCTCGTCGCCGAGCACACGGACCTGCCCGTGCCGCGCGTGCTGTGGCTGGAGGAGGACCCGGGGCCGCTCGGAGCGCCCTTCTTCGTCATGGAGCGCGTCGAGGGGCGCGTGCCGCCGGACGTCATGCCCTATACGTACGAGGGCAATTGGCTCCACTCGGCGGGCGACGCCGAACGCGCGCGCCTGGAGGAGGCGTCGATCCGTCTGATCGCCCGTCTCCACGACCAAGCGCCCGTCAAAGAGGCCGGGTTCCTCGCCCTGCCCGGCGACGGCAGTCCGCTGCGCCGCCACGTCGCCGCCCAACGCGCCTACTACGCCTGGGTGGTCGACGGACTGCCCCGTTCGCCCCTCATCGAGAGCGCCTTCGAGCGCCTTGAGGAGTGGTGGCCCGGCGACGAGGGCGAGACCGTCCTCAACTGGGGCGACGCGCGCATCGGGAACGTCATCTACGACGGCTTCGAACCCGCGGCCGTACTGGACTGGGAGATGGCGGCGCTCGCACCCCGCGAGGTCGACCTCGGCTGGACGGTCTACCTGCACCGCTTCTTCCAGGACCTGACGGTGAGCTTCGGGCAGGACGGCCTGCCCGGCTTCCTGCGCCGGGAGCGCGTCGAGGAGAGCTATGCCCGGCTCACCGGCCACACGCCGCGGGACATGGACTTCTACACGCTGTACGCGGCCCTGCGGCACGCCGTCGTCATGCTGCGCGTCGCCTACCGCCAGGTGCACTTCGGCGAGGCCGCGGTCCCCGAGGACCCGGACACGCTGATCCTGCACCACGCCAGCCTGGCGGCCATGGTGCAGGGCAGCTACTGGTAACCGTCAGGCCGCGGAGCGCCGCTCCTGCCCGGGCACGCGGAGCGGGCGCGAGCCCTGGCCGCCGACGTGCGAGAAGGGCTGTGTCCGCCAGTCGAGTCCCTGAGGGAGCGTCAAAAGCAGGCCCATGTCCTGCTCCTGAGCCTCCATCGAATCGTCCGCGGGCTCCGCGTCGGCCGCGGCCCGTCCGGTGCCCGCACACACCGTGAGCCCGAACGGGTCCCACCGCGTGGCGCACAGCGCGTGCTCGGGCAGGACGTCCTCGTCGGCGAGGAGCGCGATCGGCTGCGCGCAGTCGGGGCACGTCACCCGGTACATCTCGAAGGTGTCGTACGCGTCGAACTCGGTCTCTGCCGGTTCGACGCCCTCCGATACGGAGGTGGACGCGGATTCATCGGAGCGCTGCTGCTTACTGCGGGCAGAGCGACCGGGGCGCTTCAAGTTCTGCATGGGATTCTCCCCCTTGGGTGGGCCGAGAAGGCGCTGCGGCCTCGACCACAGCAAGCACTTCCCGTCCCGTCGTAGAGGTAATCGTGGCATCCCTTTGGACACGGTCACAGGTATGTGGTGTTCGTCACATGCCCCGAGAAGATGCCGCCGCCGTCCCTACAGGTATCCGGAGGGATCAAGAGCCCTGTAGGTTCAGCGCATGGAGGAGCTGGACCGACAGATTGTGCAGCTGCTCGTCAAGGACGGGCGGATGAGCTACACCGACCTGGGCAAGGCCACGGGCCTGTCCACATCGGCCGTGCACCAGCGGGTGCGCCGCCTGGAGCAGCGCGGCGTCATCCGCGGCTATGCCGCGGTCGTGGACCCGGAGGCCGTCGGCCTGCCGCTCACGGCATTCATCTCGGTGAAGCCGTTCGACCCCAGCGCACCCGACGACATCGCCGAACGCCTGGCGGGCGTCCCCGAGATCGAGGCGTGCCACAGCGTGGCGGGCGACGAGAACTACATCCTCAAGGTGCGCGTCTCGACACCCCTGGAGCTCGAACACCTGCTGAGCCGCCTGCGCGCACTGGCGGGCGTCTCGACGCGGACGACGGTCGTGCTCTCCACTCCGTACGAGGCGAGGCCCCCGCAGGTCTGAGCCGCCCCCGCGGTCGTTGTGGGCGACCCCTGCGCGGGGCCCGCGCCGGCAGGGGCCAGACTGGTCCCATGAGCGAGAGCACCACCCCCCAGAACGGCCCCCGGGGCCACCGCACCGTGCTGCTGCGCGGCGGAGACGTCCACAGCCCCGCAGATCCGTTCGCCACGGCGATGGTCGTCGAACGCGGGCACGTCGCCTGGGTGGGATCCGAGGGCGCGGCCGACGCGTTCGCCGACGGTGTGGACGAGGTCATCGACCTCGACGGAGCACTCGTCACCCCGGCGTTCACCGATGCGCATGTGCACACCACGGCGACCGGACTCGCCCTGACGGGACTCGATCTGACGGGTGCGCGCTCCCTCGGCGACGCGCTCGCCCTCGTACGCGAGCACACCGCCGCCCGGCCGCACGACCGGGTGCTCATCGGCCACGGCTGGGACGCCGCCCGCTGGAGCGACGGCCGGCCGCCCACGCGCGGGGAACTCGACGAGGCGACCGGCGGCCGTCCCCTCTACCTCTCCCGCATCGACGTCCACTCCGCCGTCGTCACCACCGCGCTGCTCGACCTCGTCCCCGGTATCACCGGGCGCACCGGCTTCCACGCGGACGCGCCGCTGACCGCCGACGCCCACCACGCGGTGCGCGCCGCAGCCCTCGGCGCCCTCACCCCGCAGCAGCGCACAGAGGCCCAGCGCGCGGCGCTGCAGCATGCCGCGGCCCTCGGTATCGGCTCGGTGCACGAGTGCGCGGGGCCCGACATCTCCGGCGAGGACGACCTGACCGGCCTCCTTCGCCTCGCGGCGGAAGAGGCCGGGCCGCGCGTCGTCGGCTACTGGGCGCAGCACGGCGAGGAAGGCATCGCCCGTGCAAAGGAGCTGGGTGCCGTCGGCGCCGCGGGCGACCTCTTCGTCGACGGGGCGCTCGGCTCGCACACCGCCTGCCTGCACGAGCCGTACGCCGACTCCGGCCACACCGGCACCGCCTACCTGGACGCCGCCGCCGTCGCCGCGCACGTCGTCGCCTGCACCGAGGCCGGGGTCCAGGCGGGCTTCCACGCCATCGGGGACGCCGCGATGTCCGCCGTCGTCGAGGGCTTCCGCGCCGCCTCGGAGAAGGTCGGCCGGGCCCGCGTCCGCGCCGCGAGGCACCGCGTCGAGCACGCCGAGATGCTCACCCCGGAGGCGATCGCCGCCTTCGCCGAACTCGGCCTCACCGCCTCCGTGCAGCCCGCCTTCGACGCCCTGTGGGGCGGCGAGGACGGCATGTACGTGCAGCGCCTGGGCGCCGAGCGGGCCCGCACCCTCAACCCGTACGCGGCCCTCCTGCGCACCGGCGTGCCGCTCGCCCTGGGCTCCGACAGCCCCGTCACCCCGATGGACCCCTGGGGCACCGTCCGTGCCGCGGCGTTCCACCAGACCCTTGAGCACCGGGTGTCGGTGCGGGCCGCGTTCGCCGCGCACACCCGCGGCGGCTGGCGGGCCATCGGCCGGGACGACGCGGGGATCCTGGTGCCGGGAGCACCCGCCGACTACGCCGTCTGGCGGACCGCGGACCTCGTGGTCCAGGCCCCGGACGACCGGGTCGCGCGCTGGTCGACCGATCCGCGCTCCGGCACGCCCGGACTGCCCGACCTGTCACCGGGCGCCGAACTCCCCGTCTGTCTGCGCACGGTGGTCTCCGGAGAGCCGGTCTTCGTACGGCCGGACGAGTGATGTCCCGGCGGTGCGTACCGCCGATCGCGGTCCGTTGGCGCGTCGCACGACCTGCGTATCCTCGGCACTGACCTGGCTGTCTTTGGGATCCTCCCAGGTCAAACGGCTATTGACAGAACGCCGCCGTGGGCCGGTAGGTTCGGCCGGGTCCACCAAAGGACGTCCGACCGGAGAATTTCCCCGCAAGCCGTCGAACGCCGCTGGGCCATGGGTGGTGTGCCGCACCGGCGCACCACCACTGGGAGCCAGGTCCAGCGCCCGCGCCGCGGATGCGAGGGAACGTTCCACCGGGCCGGCAGGTGTGACCCGGGTGGGGCCCGGACGCTCAGTAGACAACGGCTCTCGGTCGACCCGCAGCCAGCGGGCCCCAGGTCGGCCCGAAGGGCGCCGGGCCCCGACCCGCAGTACTCCCCTCAACCGCCCGTGCCGTCGTGGCCGTCCGCGACGCGACCACTATGGTGGTCCTCTGCGTACGAACGAAGGGGCAGTAGTGAACGACGGCGGTGGGGTCTCCGGAACCGGTGACCAGGGGAGGCAGTTCGGCCCGCTCGGCACGGCCTTGGTGATCATTCCGACCTACAACGAGGCGGAGAACATCAAGTCCATCGTCGGCCGTGTCCGCACGGCCGTGCCCGAGGTGCACATCCTCGTCGCCGACGACAACAGCCCCGACGGCACCGGCAAGATCGCCGATGAGCTCGCGGCGGACGACGGACACGTCCACGTACTGCACCGCAAGGGCAAGGAAGGCCTCGGCGCCGCCTATCTCGCGGGCTTCCAGTGGGGCCTGGACAACGACTACGGCGTGGTCGTGGAGATGGACGCCGACGGCTCCCACCAGCCCGAGGAGCTGCCCAGGCTGCTCACCGCGCTCAAGGGCGCCGATCTCGTGCTCGGCTCGCGCTGGGTGCCGGGCGGGCGGATCGTGAACTGGCCCAAGTACCGCGAGCTCATCTCGCGCGGCGGTAGTACGTACTCCCGGCTGATGCTCGACGTGCCGATCCGCGACGTCACGGGCGGCTACCGCGCCTTCCGCCGCGAGACCCTCGAAGGCATCGGCCTCAGCGAGGTCGCCTCGCAGGGCTACTGCTTCCAGGTCGACCTGGCACGCCGGGCGATCAAGTCGGGTTATCACGTCGTCGAGGTGCCGATCACCTTCGTCGAGCGGGAGCTCGGCGACAGCAAGATGAGCCAGGACATCGTCGCCGAGGCGCTGTGGCGCGTCACGGCGTGGGGTGTGGGGGAGCGCGTCGGCCGCGTGGGCCGCGTGCTGGGCCGCAAGGACGACAGGGACGGCGGCAAGGACCCGGCGGGATCGCAGGAACCCCCGAGGGCTCCCGAGACCTCCTGATCCCCCTGGTCGCCGCTCCGGCGGTCACTTGTTGATCATCCCTTTATGCCGGTCTGAGCCGGGTCCAGGCACACTGGAGCCATGACGACTGGCGCATCGCCCACCCGACCCGCCCGGCCCCGGCGCTCTCGCGTCCTGAGGTTCCTGCCGCTCGGCATCGCCCTGTGGCTGGTCCTGGAGATCTGGCTGCTCACCGTGGTGGCGGGCGCCGCGGGCGGGCTCACGGTGTTCCTGCTGCTCGTGGCCGGTGTGGTGCTCGGCGGCATGGTCATCAAGCACGCCGGGCGGCGGGCCTTCCGCGAGCTGAGCGAGGCCGTGCAACAGCAGCAGAGCGGCCTGGCGCCGCACCCCTCCGAGCGGGGCGGCGGCAACGCCCTGACGATGCTGGGCGGCCTGCTGATCATCCTGCCGGGGCTGATCTCCGACGCCCTGGGGCTGCTCCTCCTGGTGCCGCCCGTCCAGAAGGCCGTCAGTCGCACGGCCGAGAAGACTTTCGAGCGCAAGGTCCGCGAGGCCGCCACACAGGGCGGCCTCGGCGAGGCCTTCCAGCAGGCGCGGATGCACCGCCCTGACGGCAAGGTCGTGCAGGGCGAGGTCATCAGGGACGACGAGCGGCCGGCCCGCGGGGCGCACCCGGACGACCCGCAGCTGCCGCCCCGCTGAGCGGGCTTCAAGGGCCGCCCGCGAGGGCGGCCCTTCGAACAGAGCGGAACAGGCGGAACAGCACGAAGGCCGGGGCCACTGCTCAGCAG
>NZ_JBSGSG010000038.1:0-79913 GCF_053606765.1 Streptomyces sp. NPDC055189 | reverse complement strand
GCCCGCGGTGCCACCCCGCGGGGGGGGCGTGCCCCGGCGCCCCCCATGCCCCCGCCGCCCACCCCGCCCGCCGCCCCCGTAAAGAGCCATGGCCAGACCCCACCCGGATGCCCCACCCAGCCGCCGCTCGGCGATGACGGGGCCCAGGACCAAGAACGGTCCCCAGACGAAGAGGTTGAAGAGACACACGTGCGCGGTGATCACCCAGAGCCACGTGCGGGACCTGAACTCGGCCCAGCCTGCCGCCAGTTCCCCGAAGAACGAGGGGACCGCCACGCTGGACGTTGCCGCGCGGGGCAACAGCAGCAGGACGACCATGCTCACCGCGTAGCTTGCCGCATCCAGCGCAAGAACCGCGGACGCATCCAGCGCCGCCGTCAGCAGGCCCGCGAGCACCGGGCCCGCAACGTTTGCGGCCGACCGTGTGACCTCCAGGAGGGCGTTGGCGTCGGACAGCGCGTCCGGGCTGACGATGTGCGGCACAAGGGCCCCCAGAGCCGGGGTGAACACCGCCTCCGCCGCACCCCACAGGGCGACCAGACCCACGAGCATCCACAGCTGCGGCTCGCCCTGGAGCAGGACCGCGACCAGCCCGAGTTGTGTCAGGCAGCGCACGGCATCGGCCGCCAGCATCGCCTGGCGGCTGCCCAGCCGGTCGCTGAGCACTCCGCCCGCGAGCAGCATGAGAACCAGCGGCAGAATCCGCGCAGCCAGGACCCAGCCCAACTCGGTGCCTCCGCCTCCGGTTTCCAGGACCGCGAAGGTCAGAGCGATGGAGGTCATCGCAGATCCCAGCAGCGAGGTGGCGTACCCCAGGAAGAAGCGGCGGAAGTCGCGCTCCCGCATCACCGCAAGACGTCGATCAAGAGGCATGGGCGCAGATTGCACGGCCCCGACGACGACACGCCAGAGCCGTCGACGGAACATCTTGAGCCGAGGGGAGTCAACTTATGATGGCCGAAGCCCTATCGTGTGAGCAATTTACTGCGGTCACGTACCGCAACGAGCGAAGGGCGATCTCTTGAGCCAGCCTGTGGAGTACGCGGTCGCCGTCGACCGGTACTTGACCGCCGCCTCCCTGAGCACCGGCTCGCGCCGGATCTACCGCATCGCCCTGACCACCTGGGCCTGGGCCCTGGCGGACCGCCCGCCACCGGCAGGCAAAGACCGTCGCAACGCCGTGCCGCCGACCCTGCCTCTGTTCCTCCTGGACACCCCCCACGCCGCAGCCCGGCTGCAGACGGCGCTCACCACCCGGTCGGCAACCGCAGGTACCCGCACCGCCAACCGGGAGCTGTCCATCCTCGTCGGCGCCGTTACGTGGTGGCGGGCGCAGGGCTGGCTGGCCGGCGATCCCACGGCGCTACTGCGCCCGCTCCCTGGAACGCACCCGCCGGACGCAGGGACCCGGATCACCACCCGCCAGGCCCGGGACATCCTGGAGTCGCCCGCCCCGCTGCGCGAACAGACCTTCTGGCATCTGCTGTACGAAACCGGCGCACCGATCGAACGCATCCTCGCCCTCGACGTCGACGACCTGGATGTGCCCGGACGCCGAACCCTGCAGCGCAGGAACCCGGCCCTGCGCTGGGGCGACGGCTCGGCGCGAGTGCTGCCTCTGCTGGTGCTCGGCCGCGTCGACGGGCCCTTGTTCCTCACCCGCCGCGGTCGTCTCTCCTATCGCCGCGCGGCAGAGATATTCAGAGCCGCCACTCGCGATGTCGATCCGCAAGGGAAGGGGTGGACCCTGCATCAGTTCCAGTTGGCGGGCAGGCACGGCAGCCCGCGCTGAAGGGGCCCGCGTTGAAGGGAGCTCTCGCGGCCCACTACCGCCTCCACCCGGCGGCAACAGCCCATCGCGCCTGCGCGAATATGTCCGCCGCGGCCCGGCGCTTGGCTCCCGGCGTCATGCGTCCGTGACCCGCCGGAGGTGCCCGGGGGGTGCGCTTGTACCGCCGTGTATCAACAGAAGTCTGCCGGTTAACTCATCTGGTCTCATTTCATTCCCTGCGGGTCCGGCCGGAGCCCACCTCATCGGAGTGATCACCGCTGGTCGGAGAGCCGTACTGGGTGCAGGCAGCCCTGCTGAGGATCACAACAGGGAGACAGGCACGGGGTGTTGAGGGGAGTGGCTGCCGCCACGATGGCGCGACCCGCTCCGCACCGCGGAGGTGTCCGGGGTGCCCGACGAAAGGACCACCAGCATGCTTGCCCAGGATTTCCTGACGGCGAAGATGGGACACGCTTTTGACCTCCTCGACACCGACGGCGACGGCATCCTGACCGAGGCTGACCATGTCCTCATGGGGCAGCGCGTGGCCAAGGAACTGAACCACGCCCCCCAGTCACCCCAGGAGGAAGCACTGGTGGACGCCTACCGCCGCGCCTGGCAGCAGGCACACGAGCACAACGCGGACAGCGCGGGCAACCTCACCCGGTCCGTCTACGTCAGCTCGGTGCGAGCCCTCTTCAGCGACACTTCGCTCACGGACGAAGTCTGCGACAGGGTCCTGGATTCGCTCATGAGCATCGTGGACATCAACGACACCGGAGAGATCACGCCGGACGCGTACCGGGCGTACGTGCTGGGGCAGTCGCCGAGCGTGGCGCGCGACGAGGTCGACGAAAGCTTCCAGCGGATCGACCGCAACGCCAACGGTGTGATCTCCAGGGGCGAACTCAAGCAGGCCGTGGTGGAGTTCTTCACGAGCAGTGATCCGGGGGCGCCGGGCAACTGGCTCTTCGGCGCGCCGCCGGCGGCCGCCTGAGGGCAGGGATACCGGGCGGGCGGGGCCTCAACGCCACTGCTCGCCCGACTACTCCCAGGTCGACGCAAGCCCCGGCCCCTGCGGAGAGCTCGACGGCGCCGAACGCCGACCCTCGGCTGCGCTCACTTCCCGCACCGGTGACCCTTGAAACGCATGCCGATATGGGTATACGTTTGTCGTCATGGCACGAGCAGCGACGACGTCAGACGTCTTCAACGCCATCGCCGAGCCGCAGCGCCGGGACATCCTGGTGCTGCTGCGGGCAGGCGAACGGCCGGTGACGGAGGTCGCCGAGGAGCTGGGCATGACACAGCCCGGGGCGTCCAAGCACCTGCGGGTACTCCGCGAAGTCGGCCTGGTGCGGGATCGCAAGGCGGGCAAGCAGCGCCTGTACGACCTGGACGCACGCGGGCTGCGAGCGGTCCATGAGTGGACCGGCGGGTTCGAACAATTCTGGAACGAGAGCTTCGACCGGCTGGACGCCTACGTGCAAGAACTCAAGCGGGAAGGGCACCAGGAGTAACTGATGGATTCGACAGGGCGAGAAGCGCCGGCGCAGTCCGCGACGGCCGGCCGCGAGATCGTGATTTCCCGGCACATCGACGCACCCCCGCAACTGGTCTTCAAGGCGTTCACCGAGGTGCGGCACCTGTCGCGCTGGTGGGGGCCGCAGGGGTTCACCACCACCACGCGGGCCTTCGAGTTCCGCGTCGGCGGGGAGTGGGACTTCGTGCTGCACGGGCCGGACGGCACCGATTACAGCGAGTGGATCACCTGGACCGAGATCGTCCCGCCGGAGCGGATCGCGATGCTCCACGGCGAGTACCGCGGCGACCCCCATGCGTTCGAGTCGGTTCTCACGTTCACGCCCGACGGGCAGACGACCCGGATCGAGATGCTCACGGTGTTCCCCACCCGGGAGCTGCGCGACGAGGCGATCAAGAAGCACGGCGCCATCGAGGGCGGTCAGCAGACTCTCGGCAACCTGGCTGCCTACGTCACGGAGATCGCCCAGCAGGGAGTTGAGGACTGATGGCAGGCAACGTGTTCTTCAGCGTATCGATGTCGCTCGACGGCTTCATCGCGCCCGCGTCCCCCGAAGAACTGATGGGGCGGCAGTGGATGGAACTGCAGCAGTGGGTGTTCCCGCAGCGGTTCTTCCGGGAGAACCTGAAGCTCGGGCAGGGCGGCGAGGAAGGGCGCGACAACGACATCGTGCGCGAGACGTTCGAGCGGACCGGCGCCAGCGTGATGGGCAAGCGGATGTTCGACGCCGGCGAGCATGCGTGGCCCGAGGATCCGCCGTTTCACACGCCGGTGTTCGTCCTGACGCACGAGAAGCGTGACCCCTGGGTGCGGCAGGGCGGGACCACCTTCTACTTCGTCAACGACGGCATCGAGTCCGCGCTCGATCAGGCCCGCGAGGCCGCCGACGACCGCGACGTCCGCATCGCCGGCGGCGGCGCCACGATCCTGCAGTACGTGAACGCCTGCCTCGTCGACGAGTTCACCATCGCCCTCTCGCCCGTGCTGTTCGGCTCCGGAATCCGCCTGTTCGAGGGCGTCGACGCGAGCCGCGTGGCTCTTGAGCTGATCCGTGCCGAGCCTTCGCCGAGGACGACGCATCTGAGTTACACCGTGCATCCGCGCTGAGCGCGCTGGGCAGCCACTAGGAATCCGGCGGGAGCGACGATGCCGTGGGCCTCGAGCACTGCCCAGCGAGCGCACTGCAACGTCCCCGGTCCCGGTCCCGGGACCATCGGCGACGAGAGGGCTCGCTCGTTCGCCTCAGGGGGGTCAGCCGCTCGTAAACGCCGTCCCCACCCCGCACACGAGGATCCGCCTTGCGTAAATGACCGCTGCAGTTGTGCAATTAGCACCGCGTCCACTTGGTGATCAACTACGCGCCCTTTGCCGGACGCAGCATTCTGCCTGGATATCGCAACTAGCAGACGGCCCGGCCGAGCCGATTCCTGTTGCCCCGCAACACGTCGCGTTGCCCCGCAACACGTCGCGGGCGCCGCTGGCCGCGTTGTTTGGCGGTGATTGCCTCGATCGGCAGGGAAGGACCTTTCGTGGAATTCCGCCTTCTGATGGCCGAATCCCCTGACCTGCCGGCCTGCCCGTGCGCCTGCCTGCTAGAGAGGTAGCCCGCTTCCCGAGTCTTGTTGGAGGTCATCGGGGGCGCCAGGGCTTCATGTGCAGTCTGCAACTCCTATGTCCGCAGGAGCACTCGGACAGACGTAACGGCGAGGGGGAGGGGCTGTGTGCATGCAGGCGATTGATTTTATCTCCATATGCTTTCCGATCCGATCACCGGAGATATTCCCTATGATTTTCGCCGAATGGTAAAGGGCTCCGGAGGAGGTCCTCCTGTGCCCTTGCAGTGCGGCTGCTCGGCAGCCTGGCTCACTCGCGCGCGGCAGAGCCGGAAGCGCATGTCGCGCACAACCGCACGACCGTGGCACGCCTGCGGGCGGGCGACAGTTGCGGCTTTGGCGCGGGCACGGTTATGTCTGATTGGCGCGTCAGGGCGCGCTGCGGAGAGCCGCCGGACGTCTGGGACATCCCCTGGCCCTCGCACGCGGCGGACGAGGCCGCTGCGCGCATGCACGGCGAGCTCACACGGGCTGACGACACCCGGGCGTTCCGGTCTCCCCTATGCGGTCGTACGCCCAGGCCCCGCTCCGGAAACAGAGGCGCGCACCATGAGTACGCCCTGACTCTCCGGGATCACGCACGTGTGGTGTGTGGTCCAGCTTCGGTCATCGGTTCGACAACGACAGCGACAGCGGCAGGGACGGGCATTACGACGGTTCGTTGTGTGAACGGTGCGTGACCTGCGGCGCCGTCGCGTGCGCTGGCGCACGGGCCGTTGAGGGTACCCGTAGAGCGGACGGACGGACCGCCCAGTCCGCTTCCCACCCTGCAACGCCTCGGCCCAGAACCAGACTTGGTCAGCGCGATCACCACCCTGGGCTCCGCGGCCCGGGCGCCGGAGGGGAAAAGGGCGTCGGCGTGCCCGGCAATGAGCAGATGGCAGAGGCTGGCACGGGGTCAGTCCGTCACTGCCCCGCAATAGAAGAGGCCAGATTATGCGGCTCTTTTTGACACGGCCGTCGAAAACTGGCGTGGACTGTGTGCATGCGGCGGTCTGCGTGATCGTGTTGCTGGCCGGCGCGGGCTGGTCGGTGGTCCGTTGCGTCGTGTGGAGGCAGGCCCGCAGACGGAGCTCGGCGCGCAGGCGGGCCTGCCTGATAGACAGTGGGCGCAGCCTTGTGGTGCGACCGCGCCCAGCCCGGGACCGGCCCCTGTTCCCGACGGACCGGCAGATCGGGTCGGCCTCGGTCCGGGTCAGGACTCCGACTCGGACTGCGCGGGCCAGCACCGGGTCCGGATGGCCCCCCGGCGGCTTCGGCGGAGCTGAGCGGAAGCCGGGCGGCGCCGGCACGGGCGTATCTGCCGCCTCGTACACGGTGGCAACGGTCCAGCGGTAGGCCGCTCGGCGCAGCCGGGCGAGACGACGCGGACGCTTCAGACCGATGGTGGCCAGGGCGTCCAGAAACCCGGTGGCAGAACCCGGCCAACGGCGGGCAGCGCCGGACCGGCGCTCGCCAGCGTCCAGGTGGCCTCTTGCGAACGCGCCCGCTGGATCAGGCCCCCAGCAGGGCAAAGCACTGCCCGGTGGTGTCCAGCGGCAGCCGTTTATCGGCGAGTTGACGTGCACAGGCGCAGGAACTGCGTTGCCCGTAGGCCAAGGTGTGCCTCCCCTCACGAACAGAAGCGATGACGCCTCCGGCAAGAGGCACTGACGACAAGCAAAGACCAGCTGGCGCCTAAAACAGAACGTTCACGGGCTGCTATGCGGCGGGCGGCAGGGGGCGATCTCTGTCGGGCAGAGGGCTCTGCTCCGGGGGCGGGGGAGGAGGGTCGTGACCTGCGTTTTAGTCATGCCGTAGCAGGGTGGAGCGGATCCTCTAGAGGCGCTCCGGAAGCCGCCACAAGCACGGGCGAGGTGAACAGCAAACGCTGCCAGAGCACGACTTCGCTGGTCGGTGTCAAAAGGCAGGGCTGATACCGGCCTCTTTAGGTGACGGAGCACCGTACGAGAGGAGCGAGGGACCGGCACCACGATCCCGACCCGGACCGGTGAGGAAGCCAGTCGGTCTGCAGCAGGTCCGGAATCGGACCCGCACGGACCGGGCCGACTCCGGCGCGACCGGCCCGGTCACCGTGGCATTCCGCGTCGCCGCTTCATCCCTGCCTTGTCCCCGGCGTGCTCGACCGAGACGAGAGGAAACCCGCCGATGATCTCTGAGTACTGCCGCCCCGCGCCGTGCGTCGGCCTGCCCGGGCCTGCCATCGCCGACGCCGCTGCCACGGCGGGCATCGAGAGCTCGCTGACCGCTTCCGCCGCACGCGGTGCGCTGCCCCTCGAGCAGCGCGTCTCGCTGCGTGCGGTGACCGGCATCGCCGGCACGGTCGTCGCGCTGACGTTCCTCTTCGGCTTTGGCAACGTGTGGACGCTGGCCCTGCGTCTGGGCGTGCCGCCGTGGGTGGCGCCGCTGGTGGCCCCGGCCGTGGATCTGTCGGTGCTGGGCCTTTTGCTGGCCATTCGTCATATGGCGCTGCACGGGGCGGGGCGTGAGCAGATGCGCCCCGCCCGCCGGTTGCTGATGTTCTCCGGCACGATGACGCTGGCGCTGAACGTGGCGGATCCGCTGGTCACGGGCCAGTTCGGGAAGGCGGCCTTTGACGCGGTCGGACCTCTGCTGCTGATCGGCTGGGCGGAGGTAGGGCCCGGCATGCTGCAGATCCTCAGCGCAATGCAGTGCAGGCCGACGTCAGTTGACACTGTCGCGGAGGCCGCGACTGCCCGGCGCGAGCGTGCCCTCCATTGCTCGCCGGCCACCACCTCCCCGGACGCGGGCACGGAGGATGGAGCCGAGTTGCGGGCAAATGGGGATGACTTGCTCGGCCGGGCCCGTCAAGAAGACGCCCGCCACTGGGAGGCATTCCAGCGGCCGATCTCGGCGGAGACGCTCCGTAAACGGCTCCACGTCGGTGCGGCCAGGTCGCGCATGCTGGTGACCATGGTGCGGGCTGATACGTATGGGCCCGGGCACAACACGTCCGGGCTTGAGCACAGCAGTATCGCAGTCGGTGACTCATTGGCACGGGGCACCGCGGACTGAGAGGGCGGTATGTGACGTGATCTCGTCTCTGTCGTCGCCGGCACGTGTGGGCCACCGCATCAGCGCTGATCAGAGAGCCTGGCCGCGCTGGAACTCCGTCAGTGAGCGCCAGCCCTCCAAAAGCGACTTGTCCGACGGGCGCCGGGCCCTGATCGAGCCCGTGATCACCGCCTGAACGGAGCGCCTTGCGTGACACTTGCTCCCGCCCGGTCTCAATCGTCTTCGGTGATGAAGTCGGTCAACGCGGCAGCGACGGCATCGGGCTGTTCATCGGGGATGAAGTGTCCTGACTCCGGCACGATGATCCCGGTGGCGTGGTCGGCCCATGGCCTGATGGAAGCTGCCATGTCGGGGATGGAGCCGTGGCTGCTGGAGATCCCGAGAACCGGGACCGTCAGGCGCTGTTGTTCCAGCGCCGCGAGGTTCTTCTGCGCCGACTCGGCGGCATCCCGGTAGTAGGCCAAGGATGCGCGGAGACCGCCGTCGGCGGCCACGGACGCGGCGTATTGCTCAATTTCGGCGTCGTCGAAGGTGGCGGAGGAGAGTGTCTTGGCCTTCAGGAACCAGCCGACGTACTCCCGTTCGCGGCCGGTGAGCAGTGTCTCGGGCAGGTCGGGCACGAGGTGGAAGGCGAAGTGCCAGGTCTTCCAGGCCCGTTCGGGGTCCGTCGGGATGGCGTCAGGGAGTGTGATGCCGGGGATGCCGGCGTCGAGCAGTGTCAGGCCGCGCAACTGGCTCTGGTACTTCAAGGCGAGGGAGAAGGCGACCCATGCGCCGATGTCGTGGGCGACCAGCCAGTATGTCGAGACTCCCAGCGCCTTGACCGCGGCGTGGACGTGCGCAGCGACCGTATGCGTGTCGTAGCTGATGTCCGGGCGTTCGGAGTGGCCCTGGCCCGGCAGGTCAATCGCGATGACGTGGAATCGGTCGGCCAGGTTCGGCATCACCTTGCGCCAGGCCCACCAGGTCTGCGGGAACCCGGCGAGCAGCACGACGGCTGGACCGTCCGGCTGGCCGCCCTCAACCGCGTGAAGACGGACGCCGCCCGCGTCGACCCAACGGTGGGTGAAACCGGCCAGGTCGGGCAGCGGCAGGTCGCGGACCGGGTTGCCGGAGACGCGGGGGGCGCTTGCGGAGTCATTCATGATTCTCCTCCACTGGTGTGAGGTGGGGTGACGGTCTGCTGAAGGTGTCAGGTGTCAGGTGCGCTGGTTGATTCGGTGTGCCGGCCGAGGGTGATGCCCACGAGATCGCTGGACACGACGAGAGCGGCGAGCGTTGGGCTGGAGACCCGGGGCCGGATTCGGAGTAGAGGGACAAGAAGCTGGTTTGTGTTGAGTTCGGCTCGATTGCCTGGGTCGCACAGGGCGTCGGTGACGCTCAGGCCGTGTCGGAACAGTGTTCTGACCGCCGCGCCGGCGAAGGCAGTGCCGACGATGAAATGCGGTCCCACAGCGCGCACAGCGGGATTGTCAGTGTGCCGACCGTCACGACAACGGTGCGGATGACCGCGATGGCGCCGGCCGCGAGCACGCGGTGCGCGTGTCGCTGCGCTGTGCGGTTTGCGGGGGATGCGGCCATGACCATGCCTGCACCCTAACCCATGTTGAACTGCTTAGTTCAAGATGAGATGATGGTCTCCACCAAGAAGGCAGAGCAGCAGGCAGGTGCGGCATGGCAGGC
Source organism: Streptomyces sp. NPDC055189 (assembly GCF_053606765.1). NCBI lineage: Bacteria > Bacillati > Actinomycetota > Actinomycetes > Kitasatosporales > Streptomycetaceae > Streptomyces > Streptomyces sp. NPDC055189. Next base: position 70,267 of record NZ_JBSGSG010000038.1, on the reverse strand, counting down.
AAGAAGCAGTTCGACGTCGACACGGCGCTCGATGCCGCGATGGTCCAGTTCTGGCGGGCCGGCTACGCGGACACCTCGTTGGACGACCTGTCCCGGGTGACCGGACTCAACCGCAGCTCCATCTACTCCTCCCTCGGCGGCAAGGACACGCTCTTCCTGCGCTGCCTGGAGCGCTACACCACGCGTTACGGAGACAAGTACGACGCCGCCTTGTCCTGCGCCGCCGACCGGCCCCTGGCAGCCGCGCGGGCCTTCTTCGACATCACCCTGGAACGCATCGCGGACCCCGGTCTGCCCGACGGATGCCTGGTGGCCCAAACCGTCATGGCGACCCCAGTGCTGAGCGCGAGCGTCGCGGCGCGTGCGCGGGAGGCGATCGGCTTCCAGCACACCCGGCTGCACGCCGCGCTGAAGGCCGCCCGGCTGAACGACGAGGCGGCCCAGTCCTTCGCGACCCACCTGGCCGCCGTGAACCAGTCCCTCGCCGTCATGAGCAGAGCCGGAACGAGCCCGGAGCAGCTGCGTGCCGTCGTCGGCGTGACCCTCGACGCACTTGCGCAGACTCTCGGCACGAGCGGCTGAGATCGGTCCGGCACGGCGCGCGCTTCGCCGTCTGCCCGAGCAGAGCCCGCCCTGCGTCAGGGGGCGTGCAAGGGGCGCGGTGTGTGCTGGCTGGTCCCGGCTTCAGTTGTTGCCTGACGTCGGTGGTGGGCCCGGAAAGCAGGCGAAGTCGGCCCCTGTCGATCGCGGAGCTCTTCACCCTCCCAGGTCCGCGAAGGTGGCCGTTTGATCAGGACTTGGTGCGTGAGGTGGCGGGCTTGTATGTCTGTCGCTGCAGTTCTAGAGGCTGCCGAAATCGGGGAGAGTAATCGAGCCGTCCTCGGCGAGGGGGAATCCGGGATTATGTGCGATCTCCCAAGCGTGGCCGTCCGGATCGACGAAGGCACTGGAGTAGAAGCCGATGGCGTTGGTCGCTGCCGGCTTGGTGATGGTCCCGCCGGCCCGTTCTGCCACAGCGAGCAGAGCATCGACCTCCGCGTCGGACCGGACGTTGTGTGCCAGGGCGATCCCGCCGAAACCGACCGCCGGCCCGGGCTCCAGACCGCAGTCCTGCGCCAGTTTGCCGCGGTCCCACAGGACGAGTCCCAGGCCACCGGCCTGGAAGAAGACGGTCTCCTCGACTTCTTGCCCCCGCCAGCCCAGAGCCTCGTAGAAGCCCTTGGAGCGAGCAAGATCGGAAACCCCCAGGGTGACCAGAGTGATGCGCTGTTCCATGTGATCACGCTACTTCCGTGTCGGTGGCGGTCAATCCTGCCCCGCACAGCGGGAGTCTGGAACAGACTCCTGTGGCCCTGCGGCGTGCGCACCTGAGTCGAGGCGGCGCCTGCCGGCATCTGCCCGGTGCGCACCGTCCGGGTCCGGCCGGAGGGGTCAGCAGGTCGATGCACCAGAGGCATCGACCTGGCCCTTGTCGATCGCGACCAGCGCACGCTCCAGGACCTCATGGACCTGTCCCAGGGCCGAGATCGCGGTCACCAGACCCAGGGCCTGGTAGTGATCGACGACCGGCGCCGTCTCGCTGCGGTAGACCTCAAGGCGCCTGCGCACAGTTGCCTCGCGGTCGTCATCGCGCTGGTACAGCTCACCGCCGCATACGTCGCAGACTCCCGGCTTTTCAGGCGGGCTGTAGTCGACGTGGAAGATGTGTTCGCGGTCCTGACGGCACAGCCGTCGTCCGGCGATCCGCCTGACCACCTCGGACTCGGGGATCTCCAGATCGAGTACGGCATCCAGCCGCGACTCGGCCTCGGCCAGGATGCCGTCCAGCGCCTGCGCCTGGGCGCGGTTGCGGGGGAAGCCGTCCAGCAGGAATCCGCGCGCGGTGTCCGGGCGGGCAAGGCGCTCTTTGATCACCCCGATCGTGACCTCGTCCGGGACCAGCAGGCCGGCGCGCATGTGGGTGCGGGCGTTCTGCCCGAGTTCGGTGCCCCGGTCGATGTGCTCGCGGAACAGGTCACCGGCGGAGATGTGCTGGATGGACAGACGCGCGGCAAGGTGCATGGCCTGCGTTCCCTTGCCGGCTCCGGGCGGCCCGATCAGGAGGATGCGCATCGATGAGGTGTCCCTTCGTCGTGCGTGGCCGGGGGTCAGTTGCAGGATGCGAAGTGGCGGGGCGTCGTGACTGCGGAGATGCCCTGTGCGTATTCCAGCAGATGATAGGCACCGGGCGACTTTCCTTTCGCCGGGTGCGCAGGTATTTCCATGTCGCGCCCGGACGCCCAACTTCCGCTCAGCGTCGGCGGGTTCACGGTCCGTCCGGGCTCGGGATCATCGAGCGGCGTGGCCCGGCGTGGCCGTGCAGGCGCCGGCACGCCCGCAGCGCCGCGCAGAGCTGGCCCTGTCGTACACTCGCGGCGCACTGTCAAGTGACGGCTGACCCGAGGGGAACACAGCGCCCGTGCGCGACTATGACGACCCGGCCTGGGGGCCGATTCCCGCCCGCCCGGCGCTGCTTCGCTGGCTGGTACTGCTTCCCCTGACCGTGATCTTTCTGCCGCTGTGGTGGCTGGCGTGGATCTTGCTGGCCCTGTGCTGCCTCGGCATCGCGAGCGTGGTGCAGTTGATCGTCTACGTGGTGCCGCGTGCCGAGAACGGTGCGGTACGGGTGCTGGATGCCACGCTGGGCCGGGTGCCGTTCATCCCGCTGTGGTGCGTGACCCCGGTAGCGCTGGTCCGGGAGGGCGATGCGGCCTACTACCGGACGCGCGTGGCCCGCCGCGTCGAGAAACAGACCCAGCGGGCGGAGACTTCTTCGATCCACCGGGACCTGGACCTCGGAGCGCACTACTTCCGCGGTGCCGGCGCCGGCTACGTGCTGCAAGTCGCCGCCGAACAGGGCTGGAACGTCCATCCGGTGCTGCGCTCACACCCCCGGCGACGGCTGCGGCTGCGCCACGGCGGGCGCCTGCGGCCGGCTTGAGGCAGTGACGACCCGGAAGCCCGGAAGCCCGGAAGCCCGGAAGCCCGGAAGCCCGGAGGGTCACAGGAAGCGGCGGATCGGCCGGATGGCCACTTCCCGGGACCGCTGAAGGACCGAGCGCCTCTTCCAGCGGCCCGCCCGGATGCGTTCACTGGCCGTCAGATCGTCGTCGAAATGCCCGTCCAGCTTCGCGGTGAACTCCTGGTCCAGGACGGCGAGCATGACTTCCTCGTCGTGGTCGAGGGAGCGGCGGTTGAAGTTCGTCGAGCCGATCAGCGCGGCGACCCGGTCAACGGTGATGACCTTGGCGTGCATCATCGTCGGCTGGTATTGGTAGATCTTCACCCCGCACGCGGTGAGATCCTCGTAGTAGTGCTGGCCGGCAAGCTGGCTGACGCGCTTGTCGGTGTGCGGGCCCGGTAGCAGGATCTCCACCTCGACCCCGCGCCGCGCGGTGTCACACAGCAGCTCGATGAAGTACGCATCCGGCGAGAAGTACGCGGTGGACAGCCGGACGCGCTCCTCGGCCGACTCCAGCATCACGCGGATCAGAGTCTGCATGTCCTGCCAGCCGAAGCTGGCCGAGCCGCGCACCACCTGCACGATGGCGCCGCCCTGCGGGCGGTGCTCGATGAACCGGTCACGGCCGTCGAAGAGTTCCTCGTGGCACTCCGCCCAGTTCTGCGCGAACGCGGCGGCCAGTCCATCCACCGCGGGCCCGCGGAGCTCGACATGGGTGTCGCGCCACTCGTGTTCGTTGCGCGCGTCGCCGCACCACTCCTGCGCGATCCCCACCCCGCCCGTGAACGCGCTTTCCTCGTCGACGACCAGGACCTTGCGGTGGCAGCGGTGATTCTGCTTGAGAGGTGAGAGATAGAGCGGCTTGCGGAACCACGCCACCTGCACCCCCGCTCGCTCCATCGCCTCGAGCTGCTCCGTCTCGATCAGCCGGCTACCGAACCCGTCCAGGAGCAGGCGCACCCGCACCCCGGCGCGGGCCCGCTCGGCGAGCGCCTCGGCGAACTGGAGCGCGATGTCGCCCTTCCAGTACACGAACGTCATCATGTCCACGGTGTGTTCGGCACGGCGGATGCCGGCGAGCATGGCCGCGAAGATCTCATCCCCGTTGCGCAGCGGCGTGAGCGCGTTGCCCTCGGTTGCCGCGATCCCGATCAGCCGCTCCAGGCGCCGCCGTATCCGCATGATGCGGTCTTCGGCGGATGGCCTGCCTGCCCCGCCTGCCCCGCCTGCCCCGCCGGGCGACTGGCGGCTCAGCTCGGGCGGCTCGTGCGTACTGGTCATGATGTCACCTGGCCGGTACTCGACGAGGAACCCTCGGGCCGCGGCGCCCGGTCCGGCGCGGGCTGAGCGGCGAGCTGACTGTACCGGGCGCGCAACGGGAGCTGCTGGGGGCCTCTGCGGATGCGCTTTCTCGACCGCTTCTCCGGCGCCCGCAATACCCGCAATACCCGCAATACCGGGAATACCGGCAACACTGGCGGCCGAGGTCGCGACCTGGAAGTTCGGTCGGCGGGTTCGGCCCCTGATCTCTTGTGCCCGCTCCTTGGCGCACCTGCCGGAGGGTGGTGGTCGACCGGCCCGACCCCGGCTCGGCGACGGAGGAACGGCCGGGACAAGACGAGAAGCGCACACGTCCCGGCAAGTACGACAAGGAGCGCTGGCCGTTCGCCAGCAGCTGATCCAGTGGAGCGGTCGGCGGCCCCCAGTAACTGCCCTGCTCCCCAAGGGACTTGGCGCTACCGCCTCACGGGTGCGGCACTACAGTGAGGCGGTGACCTCTCTGCCGCCGGACGACCCGACATCGCCGATCAGCGAAGATGCCCGCGATGCGGCTGTACAGCGCCTGCAGGCGGCGTACGCCGAAGGGCACCTCGCCCACGAACAGATGGACGCAGCTCTCGACCAGGTGCTCACCGTCAAGACCCGCGGCGAGCTCGCGACGGTCCTGGCCTTGCTCCCGGCGGAGAAGGCGGCCACCACGTCCACGATTGCCGCCGCCGGCGGACGGATCCACCGGCGCGGCCCCTGGCGGGTACCGCGGATCCTCAAGGTCGAATCCGCTTACGGAAAGGTGCACCTGGACCTTTCCCGGGCCGTTTTCGAGGATCCGGCGGTCGATATCGAGCTGCAACTCGGTACCGGCAAGGCCAAGATCACGGTGCCTCGCGACGCGATCGTCGACATCGAGGGCCTGCACACCGGGTGGAAGGACACGCGCTACAAGACACGGCAACCCTCCGGTCCCGGCGGGCCGCGCATCCGGATCTCCGGGGCCATGGGCTACGGACGGCTCACGGTCCGCCACGCGCGACGTTAACGCTCCCCCCGGCTCGTCCCTGTCGCCCCTCTCGCCACGTGCTGCGTCAGGAGAACGTCAGGCTCACGTCTGCCGCGGGACCGGACGCCCTCCCACGCGCTTTCATGAGGCGACGAAAGCCATGCCTGTGTTCGTGGAGGGGTTGATCGGGCGGTGTCCGGTGGTCATCGGCAGCGTGTCATTGTCGGAGTGAGCGGCTCGCCGGGCAGTCTGAGGGCCCTGCACCGGGCGGCGGAGGAAGCAGGAGGCAGGGGCGCCGAGCTGGTGGCGGTGCTGGCCTGGCAGTCGCCCGATGGTGCACTGGCCCAGCGGCGGGCGGTGTTCCCGACGATGGTCGATTTCCGCCGGGAGGCGGTGGAGCGGCTGCGGAACGGCCTCGACGCCGCCTTCGGCTGTGCCGGTCCCGGTGTCGCCTGGCAGGGCCTGGCCGCCCTGGGAGCCCCCGGGCCGGCGCTGGTGGCCATCGCGGAGCGGCCCGATGACCTGCTGGTGCTCGGCGCCGGGCGGAGGTGCGGGTGGCGCCGCGCCGTGGTGCCCTCGGTGGTCCGCTACTGCGTCAAGCACGCCGGCTGCCCGGTGCTCGCCGTGCCGCCCTCGCCTCTCGAAGCTGACCTTGCCTCGCTGCACGGCCGCTTCGGCCGGTGGCTGCCGCTGGACACCAGGCAGTTGATGGGCGGCGGTACCTGACGAGAACCGCTGGCGGAGGCGGCGGACCTGGGAATCTGCCCGCTACTTGCGGCGGACCGTCACAGGCGAGCTGCGACTGCCGCCTTTCCCGTCAAGTATCCGTCACGGAGCGGGCGGGCTCCGTTGGGGGCGGAGTCGTGGTGTAGCGGGTCTGTCAGCCGCGCGCAGACGGCACGGGCAGGGTCAGGGTGCACGCGGACTCCCGGCCCCCGCGCAGGAAAATGATCCGTACGCGCACCTCCCCGGCCGCTGCCGCCAGGGAGGGCTGTCCGGTGATGCTGCCGTCCGTGTACGTGCCGTCGGGGGCGGTGCCATAGGCGCCGCCCCAGTCCAGGTACTCGTTGCCCACATCGTCCGTCGCCTCCAGGGCCAGGAGCACCGGGGCGTCGTCGTCTCCGTCCGGCAGCGGAGGGGTGATCGTGTAGTGCACGGTGAAGGAGTCGTCGTGCTGCTTCAGGCGACGGACGGCCAGGGTGTGATGGCCGTCGAGGATCGTCGCCGTGGCCAGCGGTGTACGGCTCTGCCTCTTCATCCGGTGGCCTGTTCTCCGTCTTCGGGTCGGGCAGGGGAGGGTCGAGGCTTCAGGCCGTGAGTCCGGCGTTGCGCCGGGACGGTTGCCCGGTCAGATAGTGGACGTACTCGCGTGTCAGGCGGAACCCGGCCGTCCAGGCGAGCAGCCGGCTCGGCCGGTTGTCGCGGGAGCAGGTCCAGCTCGGCGTCGCCCCGCGCGCGGCGATGTCCCGGCACAGAGCCGTCACGCAAGCCAGGGCGAGGCCGCGGCCTCGGTGTTGGGGCACGGTGGCCACGGCGATGTCCTCGTGGACGCTGCCCCGGAGGTAGGTGCAGGCCACCGAGAGGAGGCGGTCCTTGTGGAAGGCCCCCACGGCCCGCCCGGAGGCGGTGAGGGCCGCGGGCGATTCCCAGGTTGCGTAGATCCAGGCCGAGTCGGAGGCGAGGGCATCGGTGAGTGCTTCGGTGTCCTCTGCGGTCAGCGCGCGCACCACCACCCCGCGTGGGGTGCGTCTGGCCGTTGCCGGTGGCTCCTGGTGGACGTAGACCATCTGCTCCCACGGCACGACAAGGTCGAACGCGGCGCCGAGCAGCGGCAGGAAGCGGGTGGGGGCCTGGACGTGGTGGCGGGGGAAGGCGATCAGGGCGGCCGGGGTGAGGGCGGAGGGGTCGCCGCGCAGCAGGAGTTGGTTTCCGCAGGACACGCCAAGGGCCCGTGGTTCCAGGGCCCGGTCGGCCCACCAGCGGCCCGCTCCGGTGGCCAGGACATGCTCGGGCAGCACGGCTGCGCCCGCGGATCCGGCGGCGAACCAGCGGGAGACGGGCGGGATCTGATCGGCGGCCAGTTCAAGCATGGGAGCTCCCGGGGGACGGTGTCGAAGGAGTGGGCGGGGCGGCCAGGACTGACGGGTCCGGGGCCTCCCTGCGAGCCGGTCAGCACTGACCGGTCTTTCTGCCGTGGTCGGCCGTGTTCTTCTGGCACGGGCGGCTCCTCTTCTTACCGCGCCGGGCACAGTCGGAGGGGACTTCTTCAAGAATTCCGGTCGACCAGCAGGTCGGCGAGCCTGTTGAGACGCTGGAGCGTGCGGTCCTCGGTCGCGGCCGGCGTCGGCTGGATGCGCTGGTCGCGGTCGTAGCAACCGCCGTTGACGATCTCGACGGCCGGGCCGCAGAGGCGTACGACGTGGGCGGCGACCTTGGTCGGGGGCGTGGCCTCCAGCGCGTACGGGGACATCAGGCCCGTCTCACGGATGCCTTGGTGGACGGAGACCGCGGTGATGCGCGGTCGTGGGCGAACACGGTCAGGGCGAAGAGCCCGCCGGGCCGGCGGCGCCGCGGCCGGGGTTCGTGCGGGTGCGGATGCGCCCGGCCCTGCTGCGGCGTGGCGGGGGCCAGGGGCAGTGCGGCGTGGGCCTGGGGCGGCGCGGCGTGGACCTGGGCGGTGCGGCGGAATGCATAGGTGGGGGAGGCCTTCTGAATGTCTGCGGCAGGCCGCGCACCTGCGCGGGGGCCCGCCGAAGTGACAGGGGAGTGGTGGTGCCGTCGGCCTTGCCGTCGCAGGGGTCCCGGCGACGGCAAGGCTGCGCGCGGGGGCAGCGGTGAGGATCGCGGCCGCGCACCGGCCTGCCGGTGGCACTGCGCGGGAGCGCACCGCAAGATGCGCCGGGATGCTCCCGGGACAGCTGCGCCCCGGGTGCCGTCATGCCACTGACGCCCGCGGCCGGCCACCGGCGGCCGAAGAGGAATCTAAGCCCCGAACGCCGCACAAAGGGCCAGCCCAGGGCGGTCTTTGCGGCTCTCTTACGAGCGGTCTCTCCCGGTATCAAGCCTGCGTCAAGGCGCCCTGACCTCCCGTCAGGACAACGTCAAAAACTGACGGAGACGCCCGCAAGCGGTCGCGGACTGATCGGCACGGGCGACGGGTGACCATCCGTATGCTCGACGAGGGATCGCGGGCGGCTACAAAGCCCAGGCGGCGCGTCGGGTGAGCCGCAGCGATGCGCCGGACCACACAGCGGACCATACGGCGAGGACCACACGACGGGTCCCTGGCGTGGTCGGCGGCCTGTCAGGGGTGGGGGTGCCCCTGGTCGGGGTCGTCGTCGGGGGTCTGCCAGGTGGTGCCGCGCTGGGCCTCCCCGCTGACGGGAGCGGCGGCCTGGGCGGGCTTGGTGGGTTCGGTGCGCCGGGCCGCGCGGCGCCGTCCGCTGATGAACATGGCGAGGAGGCCGATCACCACGATCAGGCCCACCACGATGAAGACCAGCGAGCCGCCGCCCTCGACGGCCAGAACGGTGTAGCTGTGAGTCTGCATGCCGTTCATGTACCCGGTACGCGCGAAAAATGCCGCGCCCACTCGGATGGTTCGCGCGAACCCTTGCCTTCTGCGTGCATCTTGCGGACGACCGTATAGATAGAGGGGGCTCGACACTGCACCCAGGCGTCGCGGCGCCGGGCACGCCAGTGTCTGCGGGGATCAAGCAGGGGGAATCGCGCTGCATGAACATCAGCGGGCGGGGTACCCCGGCGCCGTGGGCGGGGAAGCGCGTGCCACCTGGGGAGGTTGGAGTACGCTTCCCCGCCTGTTGAGCTGAGGACTGGGATGGGGCGCGGCGCGGGAGGTGCGAGTCTCCAGCCCGGGGACGGCCGGCTGCGGCGTGTGCCCTCCCGCCGCTGGGATGCAGAACCTCAGCCGGCGCCGAAGGGCCCGTCGCGACGCGCGTGATGAGGGGCGCCCGCCCACCCCTGCTCCGAGGCCGAGCTGAAGCAGGCCTCGCCGCTGTGCCGGCACAGTGCCCGGCACACAGGGGGTGGGCCCGCTGTCACCCCTACGGCGCTTCAGCACGGTCACTATCACGACGCCCCGCATGCGGCCACCGATACAGCACCCCGCCCCACACGGTTCGCCCGCACGGTCCGCCCCGCATGCGCCACGCCTCCACCACCCCGACGCTCGGACCATGCGCACCCGTACCCGGCTCCGGCTCGCCGCTGCCCTCGCCGCCATCCTGCTGCTGAGCACCGCGTGCGGCGAGGAGAGCAAACCCGACCCGATGCGGGACCAGCAGTGGGCACTGGACGCGCTGAAGCTGCCCGGTGCGTGGGACAAGGCCAAGGGCGACGACACGGTGATCGCTGTCGTCGACACCGGCGCCGACCTCGACCACCCGGACCTCGAAGGCCGCCTGGTCGACGGCCACGACTTCGTGGACGGCGACCAGGAACCCAAGGACGCCAACGGCCACGGCACACATGTCGCGGGCATCGCGGCCGCCCACACCGACAACGGGGTCGGCATCGCGGGCGGCGCCCCCGGCGCCAAGATCATGCCGGTGCGGGTGCTGGGACCGAACGGCTCGGGAGACAACGCCGACATCACCCGGGGCATCGTCTGGGCCGCCGATCACGGCGCCGACGTCATCAACCTCTCGCTGGGGGAGAGCGGCCTGATGGCCCGTCTCCTCAAGGGCGGCGTCCTGAACGAGGCCATCACGCACGCCCATGACAAGGGCGCGGTCGTGGTCGCCGCGGCGGGCAACGACGGCACCGCGCTGCAGCCCTACAAGGTCGACACGCCCGTGCTGGTCGTCGGCGCCAGCGACCAGGGCGGAAAGCCCGCCGACTTCTCCAACTTCGGCGCGCAGCAGGCGGTTTCGGCGCCCGGCGTCGGCATCCTCTCCACTCTTCCCACCTACAAGACGAAGGAGACCTTGAAGAACGACAGCGGCTACGGGGAACTGGACGGCACCTCCATGGCCGCCCCCTACGTCTCCGCCGTCGCGGCCCTCCTGCACCAGCAGGACCGCACCCCCGACCAGATCATGAAGGCCATCCGCGGCACGGCGCGCAACCCCGACGACGTTGCCAAGCTGGGCCTCGGCATCGTCGATGCCGAGGCCGCGGTCGCCTCGGCCAAGGACTGACCGGCAGTGGCCGGCGGAACGGCACAGGCCAGCAAAACGGCACAGGCCGGCGGAACGGCGCAGGCCGGCGGGCGGGTGAGGGCGGCCGTATGACGCATCCGGGAACCCTCATCCTCATCGCAGCCGTCGCCGTCCTCGCGCCGCTGCTGGCGCACGGCGCGGGACGCTGGGTACGCATCCCCCTGGTCATCTTCGAGATCGTGCTCGGGATCCTGATCGGACCCGATGTCCTGGGCTGGGCACATCACGACGAGGTCATTGACACGCTGTCCGAACTCGGCCTGTCCATGCTCATCTTCCTGGCCGGGTACGAGATCGAGTTCGCGGCCATCCGGGGCGACACCCTGCGCCGCTCCGTCTGGGCCTGGATGATCTCGCTGGTCCTGGGCCTCGGTATCGCCCTCGCGCTGACCGGCATGGACCTTGCCCGGAGCGTGGTCATCGGCACCGCTCTCACCAGCACCGCCCTGGGGACCGTCCTGCCGATCCTGCGCGACAGCGGCGATCTGCGCGGCCGCTTCGGCACCGTGATGATGGCCTTCGGCGCCGTCGGCGAGTTCGGGCCCATCATCGCCATGGCGGTGCTGCTCAGCGGCCGCACACCGGGAGTGTCCACCGCGGTGCTCGCCGCCTTCGCGCTCATCACCGCGGCGGCGATCTACTGGGCGCTGCGCCCCCACCCGCCCTGGTTCGCACAGATCATCCGCACGACGCTGCACACCAGCGGCCAGTTCGCCGTGCGCTTCGTGATGCTGCTGCTCGCCGGGATGCTCGCCCTGTCCGCGGCCTTCGGCCTAGACGTGCTCCTGGGCGCTTTCGCGGCGGGTCTGCTCACCCGGCTGGTGTTCCAGGGGGCTGCGCCCGACAGCAGCGAAGAGGTCCTGGGCAAGGTCGAAGCGATGGGCTTCGGGTTCCTTGTCCCGCTGTTCTTCATCGTCACCGGCATCAACTTCGACCTCGCCTCGCTGCTCGACGGCGGCCGGGCCCTGTTGCTGCTGCCGGTCTTCCTGCTCCTGTTCCTGGTCGTGCGCGGACTTCCGGCCTACGCCCTGGCACCGCGCGACCTGAATCCCTGCGACCGCAGGGCCCTGACCCTGTACTCCTCGACGTGTCTGCCGCTCGTCGTCGCCATCACCACGATCGGGCTGGACGAGGGGGCCTTGGAGAAGGGGGAGGCGGCTGCTCTGGTGGGCGCCGCCATGGTCTCCGTCCTCGTCTTCCCGCTGCTCGCACTGCGAGTACGGGCCAAGGGGGACGAGGGGGCTATGGGGGGCAAGGCCGCGATCCCGGAGGGACCCGCTTCGGAATCGGAGGCGTGGTGACCGGATGCTGCCCATAGCCACGGCTGCGCGGCCCGCGGCGGATCGTCCACCCCGGGCCGGGCAGGTCCGGCTCGACTGGGGACCGCCCTCGAGGACGCGCAGGAGGCCGGTACGGCACCGCTTGGCGCTGCCCGCGGGCAGGTGTCCGCCCGCCTGCTTATGCCGGTGGGGCCGGTGATGTACCCGGTTCAGGTGCCGGGGCCGTGCGCGCGGACAGGATGCCTTCGACACCGTGCAGGAACGTCTCAGAGATCAGGGCCGGGTCGAAGAGACAGCCGGCCGCCATGGCCCCGTCCCGGAGCATGACGAAGTGGCGTCCTGCTGCGTCGGCGGGCGCGCAGCCGGCCTGCCCCAGCAGGTGCGTGACGGTTTCCAGGAACCATTGCCGGTGCGCCAGCACGGCCTGGTGGACAGGGTGTTGCGGGTCGGGATACTCGGCTACCGCGTTCAGGAAGGCGCACCCGCGGAATCCGGAGTACTGGATGCTGTCGGCGATGGACCGGGCGACGGCCCTGACCGTGTCGGCCGCCGGCCCGCCCTGCGCCACGGCGGCTTCAGTCTGCGCGCGGAGGCCGTGGTCGGCCTGCTGGAGGTAGGCAAGGATCAGCTCTTCCTTGCCCTTGAAGTGCCGGTACAGGGTGGCACGGGTGACCTGGGCTTCGGCGATGATCCTGTCCACGCCGACGGAGTGGATGCCCTCCGCGTAGAAGATCCGGGTCGCTGTGTCGAGCAGGCGGGATCGTGCCTCGGACGTGCTCCCGCCTTCTGTGCGCGCGCTCATGGCGCCCACCGTACCAGCCGATGAGGGAGAACGTTCGGTCTTGACAGGGGGGCGGTGACGTCTTTAGATGAGACACGAGACCGAACGTTCTCCCTCATGGCGGCTCGCGGGCGGCTCGGTTACGGCCGACCTCCCGCGCTCTCCACTCGCACCACGCCGCATTCACCGAAAGGAACCTTCAATGGACGCCCTCACCGTTACCGCTCCTGCCCCTGCCGCAAGTGCCTCCGCAGCGCTGCGCCGCCTGTACTTCGTGCGCTTCGCGTTCGCTGCCATCTGGGCGGGCCTGCTGTTCACGTCCGCCGACACCCTGGGCCCCCTCAGCGCGACCCTGCTGGTGATCTACCCCTTGTTCGACGTGGCGTGCGCGGTCGTAGACGCCAGGGCCGCCCGGGCGAGCGGCGGACCGGTGCGCGGTCTGTACGCGAACATCGTGCTCAGCGCCCTGACCACCGCAGGTCTGGCCGCCGCAGCGGCCTCCGGCATCCCGGCCGTCCTGCGCGTCTGGGGCGCCTGGGCCATCACCGCAGGTCTCGTCCAGTTGATCGTCGGCGTCCTGCGGCGCAGCATGGGAGGCCAGTGGCCGATGATCGCCAGTGGTGCCATCTCCACCCTGGCCGGAGCCTCCTTCGTCGCGCAGGCCGGCAAGGACGACGCCTCGCTGAGCACGCTGGCCGGCTATGCCTTCCTCGGCGGAGTCTTCTTCCTCGTCTCCGCCCTGCGTCTGAACCGCAGCACCGAACACTGACCAGGCGGCGGCCCGGTCGCGCTCCCCGCGATACAAGCGGTGTCACGGCCTCACGGTACCGGTGAACGGCGAGTTGGCACTCGACGCGATGAGCACAGGGAGCGCACCGAGGGCGAAGTCGTCCCTCACGCCGCGGTACTGGTGGCGCCTGGCCTGGCAGTGCGCGTGGTCACCGGGCCTGAGCCGGGCCCCGACGGCACGCGCCACCACGCGGTGTTCGACAGGGCGGCACGCGCCACGACGCAGTGCCCGACAGGGCGGTCCGGCGCCCACGCACCGCAGTCCAACCCCCACCGGTGACGACGGGGCAAAGGTGTTGGGCCCCTACCTGCCCACGAGCACCACTACACCAGCACGGCCGACGTCCATAGGCCCGGCCGCCACGGTCGGTGAGCCCGTGGTTCGGTCGACCACGACGACTTCGCGCCCGGCCCGCCCGCCACGACGCAGCGGACCCGGACGCGGGGGTGTGGAGGCCCGCCCCGGCCGGTACGGGCGGGAATCAGATGGCCGCCGGCGGGAGCCGCCGCGGGGTGAAAGGCCGTTTGGACATCCGGAGCTCGGCCTGCTGTCAGGCCGGTCCGCCATGTGCGACAGGCGGCGCACCGGCAGCCAGCCACCTCCAGCGGCGGCGCTCGGTGACGAGGGTGGTGATCGCTGTCAGGGTTACAAGGGTCGCTGCCCACGGCGGCCAAGCCAGCCACGAGGAAGTCACCGCCGCGGCGAGCTGGAGAAGCACGAGAAGGATGGTGACCCAGCCCGGTACAGCGATGATCACGTTCGTCTTGTCGCCAGGAGTGGAGAAGCACGTGGGAAGGCCGATCAGGACCACCACGGACAGAGCGGCGAGCGGCCAGGAGTGGCCGGCCAGCGCCCAGGGGGTCGCCACCCAGGCGACGAGTTCTACCGTGAAGCGCAGGACGGATGCGATGCGGTCATCGGGGCGCGCCGAAAGCGTGTCCCCGGCAGTGTCGGTCATTGCGGGACGATCTCACGGTCGGCACTCAACAGCCATACGGAGGGCTGCCGTTGCCCGCCTGACAGACCCTCGACGGCCCGCCGCTTGAGCGGTACGCGGCCCTGTGGAGTCGCCTGCTCGCGCGCGGCGTGGAACTGGTCCAGCGGCCGTCGCATGCTGTGCAGCCTTGTGGCGTAGAGGAAATGCGTGAGCCTCCGCCGTTTCGAGCTCCGGCGGGGGAGGACAGTGGGAGCAGGGCGTACCGCCCGCGATGGCTCCCCTCCACGGTCGGTGCTGCCCGGCTGTGGGCGCCGGCACTGCGGGAGTTCGTCGTCGGCGTCCATGGTTGCGTCGGCATCACCATGCCGCCTCCACGTCCGCGAAGGAGGGTGCCGAGGAGCGGGAATCGTGTCCTGCGGCGCCCTGCAGGGCCAAGTGCGCCGCGCCTGCTGGAAGACGCCGATGCCACCCCGCACCGCCCGGCTCATACTGATCTCGGCGTACCGGAGTCGGGCCGACTTCGCTCGGCCGCGCCGGCTTACGGTATCGGCGGGCGGGCACTCGTACTTTGCCCCCAAGACCCCGGCGGCGCGCAGTGAGGCAAGAACCCCCTAAGCGGCCGGGGACACGCTCTGCAGCGAACGCAGCCTCGGCCCGGACGTCCTCATGTCCCGGTCCGGGGCAACTCCCGCGCCCCCGGGCCCGTGGGGACACCGGCGCGAGGGAAGTATGGGGAGCCATACCCCGCGCCGGTGCGACCGCCGCCGATTCGAGCCACCTGGCGGCGGCCGCGTCCGGCTCCCGTCGCGGTTGGCCGCAGGGGCCACTGCCTGACCAGCGCGGGAGGAGTTCCACGAGTGTCCGGGAAGTGAGGGACCGTACAACTACCCTGGGTTATAAGAGCAGTTCGAACAGATAGAAAGCGCTCTACTGCTCTATCGGCCGCCCCCGTGCGGGAGTACGCTGGGGGCATAGTCCGTGGGATGACCGCTGCCGTCAGCGCGGCAACGGCGTACCGGCGATCTGATGAGCCCGGAGTGGGGCTCCTTCGCCAGCGGCTGCACCAGCGGGCCCCTGCGCCCGCCACATAGCACCGCGAGAGACGCCGCCCCACTTCGGAGGCTCCCCTCTTTCTGGCTTCGTCCGATCTCGCCGGTGCACAGCGTCCGGGACGTTCTATGCACACTTATTTCAGCGACGATTCCCTGCTCATCGTGCCGGCGGGCAATTCTGACAGTGTGCGCCTGATCGGGGAAGTTTTCGGTGCCCATAAGGGCGCGCTGGCCGTAGCCCTGACCGATCAGCGGCGCATCACCCACGAGATCACCCTCGACCTGACCGGCGTGCACTACCTCGCCAACAGCGCCCTGGAGACCCTCGTCGCGCTCGCCAACAATCTCCGCCCGCCCCAGCGCCTGCTCATCCGCGCCGCCCCCGAACTGGCGCTGCGGGAAAGGCTCACCGAACACGGGTGGGACGACATTGAAGCCCTGCGGCTCGTCGACGTCTGCTGACCGTTTCACTGCCGGGTACCCAGGTACCGGAGAGGGCCTGCCCCGGTAGTCGTAGAGGTCATGGCCGCATCGGCATGTACGCCGTGCCGGTGGGTACCCGGCGGGCTCAACTCGCTCTCCACATATAAGGCGGCGCCGTGCTTTCGTCCGTGAACGCCTCCCCAGCAGCTGCTCGCAGCCCACGAACGCACGAGTGCGGCGATGACCTTCCGTGGATCGAGGACGCGGCCAAGGTAGCTCCGCGAGACGCGCGCGCTTTGACCGCGCTCTTCCTGGACCGGCTCCGGAGCCTGGACGAAGGTACCCGCGAGTACCAGTACGCCCGCAACACGCTGATCGAGATGAACATTTCCCTGGTGGGTTTCGCGGCCCGCCGGTTCCGCAATCGCGGCAGCGGCGAGATGGACGATGTCATCCAGGTCGGCACCATCGGCCTGATCAAGGCCATCGACCGGTTCGACCTGTCCCGCGAGGTCGAGTTCGCCTCCTTCGCGATCCCTTACATCACCGGTGAGATCAAACGTTTCTTCCGCGACACGACCTGGGCCGTTCATGTCCCGCGGCGCTTGCAGGAACTGCGCGTCGAGCTCGCAAAAAGCAAGGAAGCCCTCGCCGTCGTGCTCGGCCGGGCGCCTACCGTCAAGGAACTGGCCGCCGACCTCGACCTGACCGAGGACCAGGTCATCGAGGGCATCGTGGCCGCCAACGGCTACGTCGCCGGTTCCCTCGACACCCCGGACGGCGACGACGAATCCGGTGAACGGCTCTCGTACGCCGACACCCTGGGCGATGTCGACCCGGGCCTGGATCTGTTCGAGGACCTGCATACGCTCGGCTCGCTCCTGGCGCAGCTGGACGAGCGGGAGAGGGCGATCATCGAGATGCGCTTCGGCCGGGAGATGACCCAGGCGGAGATCGGCCGCGAACTCAACCTCTCCCAGATGCACATCTCCCGCCTCCTCACCCGCACCCTCACCACGCTCCGCACCGGCCTCCTGCCGACGTAACCGCCCGATGTGAAGCGTGGCCGGATGCGGGGCCGGCCGCCTTGGCTGCCGCGCCGCAGAGGGGAAGGAGAAGGTCGGTGGCAGCTGGCCTCAGGGGCTCGGCGAGGCCGCGGCCAGGAGAGCCCGTCCGGCCTCGGTGAGTTCGTGCGTGGCCGTACGACCGGACCGGCTGCTGTCGATCAACCCCGCGTCTCGCAGGATCGCCAGGTGTTCGCTGGCCGTCGGAGCGGTGACGCTCACCAGCCGGGCCACCACGGTCGTCTGCAGGGGAGTGGCGAGCGCGGCCAGGATCCTCGACCGAGTCACCCCCAGCAGACGGTCAAGGGACCGCGGAGTGGCAGGCGCCGCCCAGAGGTAGCGCCCGGACGCCGGGTAATAGATCGCCGGAGTCCAGTGGTCCGAAGTGGTGCACTGCATCCGGTCGGTGATGAACAGCGACGGTACGAGAATGAGTCCTTCGGGGCAGTCGACGTCGATGTCGACGGTCTTCTCGACGGTAACGGTGTCCCCTTCGCAGGCAGCGGAAGAGTGCAGGCGCGGAAGGACTGCGCGCAGTCCCTCGCGGTTGACCTGCAGGGCCCGATCCAGCATCTCGGCACGCAACGCCTGGCGCATGGACGGCCATTCCGGTTCGACAACTGCCTTCCAGAGGCGGCGCAGCGCATCGGCGGCCTCGGACCTGGCGCGCTCGGGGTCCTGGAGCAGGCGGCGGCCCATTTCCGCCCCGCGCCCCGTCGTTGCGTCGACCAGTTCGGCGTACAGCTGGTCCGACGGCACGGCGAGAAGGGCCTCGATGCCTTCCTCGAACGTCGGCTCACTGGACAGCGGCGAGGGGTCAAGGAAGTCGGGGCGATAGGCGCCGTCGGCCATGAAGACCGTGAGCGCATCCAGGTCGGGCAGCGAGAGAGCGCGGCGACGGCGAAGCCACGTGTGGAACAACGGGTGACGCTGCGGTTGGGTCAAGAGCTGGGCAAGGCTGACCACTTCGTGGATCGGCGACATCGCCCACCGCACACTCGCGGCACCAACGCCCAATCGGTAGCGGATCACTTCACTATTGTTAGGCCACCGCCGAAGTGAGCGCGTGCAGAACGGGAAAGCACCGAGACTCGGGTCATGACCGACACGGAGCCGATAGCCCGGGTTTCCACACAACCCCAGCGAGCCCCACAGACGCGGACGATCCGGCTGGGCGCCGGTGGATCGACCATCGAAGTCCTCGCCGACCCCGCGCAGACCAGCGGGAACGTGAGCATCTACCGGTGGCGCATGGCGCCCTCCAGCCGGGGACCTGCCCCGCACTTTCACACGACCTTCAGCGAGACCTTCATCGTGGAAGACGGTGCAGTCGACTACTTCGACGGGCGGGCCTGGCGAACACTGCTGCCCGGCGACACCGCGCACGCCGCGGCGGGTGACGTCCACTCCCTGCGCAAGGAGCGCGCCGTACCTGCCACCCTCCTGATGGCACTGTCGCCGGGAGTGGCGCGGGAGGAATACTTCGCGCAGCTCGCCACCGTGAACGAGCGGGATCTGAGCCGACTGCACGCGGCCCACGACAACCACTTCGTCGACGACCACGAGCGGTGACGGCGCCGGCAAGAGCATGCCCCCGCCCCCGGCCCGCCCAACGAGCCGGGATGCGCTCGTAGAACTGCTCCCGCGCCTGATCGCCACCGCCGAGAGCCGGGTCCGGAGGCCGACTTCGTCCCCCCGGCACCCTCAAGGCAGGGGATCGCGCCCACCGTCGCCTGATCCACCCCCTTTCCCGACGGACTGCCCAGCAAAGGAATCACTGTGCCCAGCATCGCCATCGTCGGAGCCGGCCCCGGTATGGGCCTGGCCATCGCCCGTACTTTCGGCTCCCGCGGCTTCGACGTCGCACTCATCGCCCGCAACCGCGACAAGCTCGACGACCTGGCCGGCCGGCTCGGCGCCGAAGGCATCACCGCCGCCGCGTTCCCCGCGGACGTCCTCGACCATGACGCACTCACCCGGGCGCTCAAGGACGCCGCCACCCGCTTCGGCGGCATCGACGTCCTGGAGTACTCCCCGGCCGGGAGCCTGGAATCCGCGCCGCTCACCGCTCCGTCCCAGACCAACCCGTCCGATGTGCAGTGGGTGATGGACTTCCTGCTCTACGGGGCCATCACCGCCACACGGGCCGTGCTGCCCGCGATGCGCGAGGCCGGCGCGGGCACCCTGCTCTACACCAACGGCGCCGGCTCGATCGACCCCACTCCGATGCTCGGCAACCTCAACGCCGCCCAGGCCGGGCTGCGCAACTGGGTACTCGGCCTGCACAAGGAACTGGCCGACACCGGTATCCAGGCCGCGCACGTCGCCATCGGCGCGTGGATCGGCACGGACGGCCCACCCGGAGTGCCGGCGGCCTCGGCCGAGGAGGTCGCCCCCCTCTACTGGGACCTGCACACGCAGCGCGACGACGTGGAGCGCGTCTTTACCGTCTGACGCCGTCCCGCCCCTCCCCGGCACCCTGCCGCCCGCCTCTCGTACGGCCGTTCCCGGTGGGTCGGGTGTGCGCCAGGTGGGGGCGGGAGGGGGTGTGAAGGTACGCGATGGGGCTACACATCCCCCATGACACATCACGATCTTGTTGTGATCGGTGCAGGCTCCGGCAACGCCGTCATCGACGACCGCTTCGCCCACCTGGACGTCGCGATCATCGCGCAGGGCCCCTTCGGCGGCACCTGTCTGAACGCGGGCTGCATTCCCAGCAAGATGCTGGCCGCAACCGCGGATATCGCCGACACCGTCACGAACAGCGAACGGCACAACGTGCGGGCGCAACTGAAGGACATCGACTGGCCTCAGGTGCAACGCCGCGTGTTCGGCCGCCTCGATGAACAGTCCAGGGACGGAGAACAGGGGAGACGTGACACGCCGTGGGTGACCGTCTACCGCGGGCACGTCCACTTCACCGGTGACAGAGAACTCCAGGTGACCACCGATGCCGGCAGCGAGCGCATCACGGCGGACCGGATTGTCGTGGCGGCCGGCAGTCGCCCCGTCGTCCCTCCGGCGATCACCGATGCGGGGCTGCCCTACGAAACCTCTGACACCGTCATGCGCCTGGAGAAGGTTCCCGCCCGGCTGATCGTGGTGGGCGGCGGCTATATCGCCGCCGAGCTCGCGCATGTCTTCCACACGGCAGGCGCGAAGATCACGGTGGTCGAGCAGGCGGAGCGGCTGCTGGCCCACCAGGACGAGTCCGTCTCCCGGGCCTTTACCGACAGCGCGCGTTCCCGGTGGGATGTGCGCCTGGGCCGGGAAGTCACCGCTGTGAACGGCACGCCGGGCGATCTGACGGTGACGCTCGACGACGGCACGCGACTCTTCGCCGATACGCTCCTGATCGCGGTCGGGCGCCGTTCCAACGCCGACAGCCTGGACATCGACCAGGCCGGCGTCGACCGTGACGAGCACGGGCTGATCAAGGTGGACGAGCAACTGCGCACCAGTGCACCCGGCATCTGGGCGCTGGGGGATGTCAGCGACGGGGGACCGGCGCTGAAGCATGTCGCCAACCGGCAGGCACAGGTGATCGCTCACAACCTGCTGCATCCCGACCGGCCGAAGGAGATGTCCTACGCGGTTGTTCCCGCAGCCGTCTTCGCAGATCCCCAGATCGGGCAGGTGGGCCTGACCGAGCACGAAGCACGGGAGCGCGGCCTCGACTTCGTCGTCGGCCGCCGTAACTACGAGGACATCGCCTTCGGATGGGCTCTGGAGAACACGCAGGGCTTTTGCAAGGTCCTCGTCGAACGCAGCACCGGCTCGCTCATCGGAGCCCATGTGCTGGGCCCTCAGGCCGCCACGCTCATCCAGCCTCTGGTCCTGGCCATGACCTGGAATCTCCCGGCCCGGGAGGTGGCCGACCGTCCGCTGTGGCCGCACCCCGCCCTGACCGAAGTCGTCGAGAACGCCTTGCGTGATGCGATCGAGAGGATCGACGCGTCATGACCGCGCTCCACCCGGTCCCACGAGCCCTCTTTCCGCGTCCCCACACCGCCGGGGCGCGGCCCGCCAACGGCATGGGGATCGGCGTCGGCACCGGTTACCGATCATCCGGCTCTAGGAGGTGGGTACGCCCACCGAGGACCATGCCTTGAGCACGGCCTCGATCTCGTCTCCGTCGCCGAACAGCGACCGCGCCGATGCCGCCGTCAGCCGGGCGAAGTCCGCGAAGTCGGCGTCGCTCGCCAACTCGCCGCCGGTCAGCGTGGCGTACCAGATCTTGCCGGCGCGCTCCCAGGCGTTGCCGCGCAGGCCGGTGGCAAGCAGGTAGAAGGCATGGTTGGGGATGCCGGAATTGATGTGCACCCCGCCGTTGTCGCGGGATGTGCTGACGTAGTCGTCCATCGTGGCGGGCTGGGGGTCCTTGCCCAGCACGTCGTCGTCGTAGGCGGTGCCGGGCGCCTTCATCGAGCGCAGCGCCGTGGCCTGGTCCACGTTCGGTCCCAGCAGTCCGGACCCGATCAGCCAGTCGGCCTGCTCGGCGGACTGGCCCAGCGCGTACTGCTTGATCAGCGAGCCGAAGACGTCGGAGACGGATTCGTTGAGCGCGCCCGATTGGCCGTAGTACTCCAGATTGGCCGTGTGCTGGGTGACGCCGTGGGTGAGTTCATGGCCGATGACATCGACCGGAATGGTGAAATCGAGGAAGAGGTCGTTGTCTCCGTCGCCGAAGACCATCTGGGAGCCGTCCCAGAACGCGTTGTTGTACTTCTCGCCGTAGTGAACCGTGGCGTCCAGCGGCAGCCCGGAGTCGTCGATGGAGTGCCGCCCGTACACCTTGAGGTACAGGTCGAACGTGGCGCCCAGCCCGGCGTGCGCGCGGTTGACGGAGGCGTCCTTGGAGGCCGCGTCGCCCTCCGCGTGCACCTTGCGGCCCGGCGCGACCTCACGGTGCTCGGCGTCGTAGATCGTGCGCTGCGGCTTGTCGGAGGGGGCGCCCGCAGGTGCGGCGGCGGCGCGGAGCGTGGCGTTGCGGCGCCGGGCGCGTTGGAAGGAGTCGTGCTCCAGGGTGCGCCGGGCGGGTTCGGCGACCGCCGGGCTCTGTGACCGGGCGAGGTTGTCGAGGATGTGAGGCGGCACGATCGTGCAGAACACCGGATGGATGACGTGATTCATGAGGTGCAATGTGGCACCGGCTCCTCCGGTTTGTCTCTGCTTGGCGTCATAGTTCATGACATTGAGTGGTTGCCTGCCATTCGATCACCGGGGGACACCCGGCCTTCGCTACGGCGAGGGCAGCAGTTCCCGTGAACCTCGCCAGGACCGGGCTTCGTTGTTCGTCCCGGTGCGGAGATCGCCGGGTGGATTCCGGGAGCTCGGCGTCGCGTTCATCCATCCTCGGTCTGTTGCCCTTACAGCTGGGTGCTTCCGCCGTCGACGAGCAGTTCCGCGCCAGTGGTGAAGGAGCTCTGGTTCCCGGCCAGGTACAGGGCGGTGGCGGCGACTTCCTCGGGACGGCCCGCGCGGCCGAGCGGAGTGGGCGGGGCCGTCTGCGCTGTCGCTGACCGCTCGCCCCGGGGGAACGCGGCCCGGAGTTCGTCGCCGCCGGGGGTCTCGACGGGTCCGGGCGTAAGGGCGTTCACGCGGATCCCGCGAGCGGCCAGTTCGGCGGCCCAGGTGCGGGCAAGGCTGCGGATGGCCGCCTTGGTCGCGGCGTAGACGCCAAGGCCCGGAACGGCGCGCAGGGCCGCGCTGGAGGAGAGCAGGATCACTGAAGCCCCCTCCGCCAGCAACGGAAGCGCCTTCTGCACGGTGAAGATTGTGCCCTTGAGGTTGATGGAGGTGGTGCGCTCGTACTCCTCCTCGGTGATCTCGCCCAAGGGGCCGTAGTCGCCGACTCCGGCATTGGCCACGACGATGTCCAGGTGCCCGTCGTGGTCGGTGATCTCGGCGAAGAGCCTGTCGAGGTCCTGGAGGTTGGATGCGTCGCTCTGGACGGCGATAGCGCGGCTGCCGATCTCGGCGGCGGCGCTGTCCAGTTCGGCCTTGCGGCGGCCGGTCAGGTAGACCGTCGCGCCTTCGGCGGCGAACCGACGGGCGATGGCCAGGCCGATACCGGAAGAGGCGCCGGTCACGAGTGCGGTCTTGTTGTCCAGTTGTCCCATGGGGTTCTCCGAATCTTGACGTAACATTATTTGTTACATTGAGGGCCGCGAAAAGGCGCCAGGCGCCCGGTTGTGGACGGTGACGTCAGGGGGTCCTGAGTACATCCTCAAGGACGTGTTCGAGCGTGGTCTTCGCGAGTTCCTCGCGAAGGGCGGTCTCGATGCCGCCGTACACGGCGGCCATCGCGGGGCCGATGCCCTTGCCCACGACGCACTCGGGGTCCGGGCTGGAGCGGTGCAGAGCGAAGATCGGGCCCGAGCCGATCGCCTCGTGGACGTCGAGCAGGGTGATCGCCTCCAGGTCCCGCGCGAGCATCCACCCCGCTCCGGCACCCCGCCGGGAGTCGACGAGGCCCGCCGTGCGCAGCTCCGACAGCAGACGTCGGATCACCACCGGGTTGGTGTTGACGCTCGTCGCGATCTGCTCGGACGTCGCGACCTCGTGGCCGCGGCGCTGGTAGAGCCCGATCCACGTCAGGGCATGCGCCGCGATGGTCAGTCTGCTGTTGGCACTCACGCCTCTCCGCACCTCCCTGGCTCCTGGTGGTAACCATAATAGTTACGTTCGACGTGAGGCAAGCCCGGCTCACAGCCGAGGAGGAGAAGCCCCCGTCCCGACCGGCGCGGCGCCGGACACCTGACACGGGACACCTGACACGGGACACCGGACACGGGCAAGCGGTCCGGCCCTGCTCCGGGACCGGACCACTCACCGCGTGCTATTTCGCGCTAGACGGCTAGGCCGCCAGGCCCGTCGGGTGGAAGTTGATGCGTTCACGGACGACGGGAAAGCCCGCCTTGGCGAAGTGCGCGGCCATGGGGAAGTTGCCCTGGTCCGTCGCTCCGGTGACGAACTCCGCGCCCTGCCCGACCAGGAAGTGGGTGCACTCCGCGAGGAGGTCGAAGGCGTATCCGCGACCGCGCTGTTCCGGGACGACCCCGATGAAGCCGACGGTCGGGCCGGAGGGGTTGTGGGCCGGGATGTGGATGCCGGCCAGGTCGCCCTCCGGCGTGTGCGCGATCTGCCACCACTGCCGTGGGGAGGGGCACCAGTGGAAGAAGTCGAGTTCCTCTTGGGCGGCCCGGTCGATGCCGCCCTGCTCGATGGCCCTGAGCGCGTGGGCATCCAGGGTGACCGAGTGGATGCGGCGCAACGCGTCGAAGAACACGCTGTCGTCGGGTTCGGCGCGGAAGCGAAGGCGTCCCGGCCGCTCGGGCAGACCGCGCTGCGGGGTCCAGCGGTACAGGAAGCGTTCCACCAGCAGTTCGTACCCTGCGGCTCGTGCGGCGGCGAAGCGCGCCGCGGCGCCGGCGTGCAGGTCGGCCTCTTCCCGCCAGCCGCCGGGCAGGTTGATCTCGAGTTCGACCTGCCAGGGCGCGGAGCGCAGCAGCTCGGCCCCGGCCTCCTCCTGGCCCTGGGCCACGTCGAACCAGTTGATGTTGACGGGCTCCGGGTCGTTGGGGCCGCCCCACCATGCGCCGCGTGCGACGACTTCGCCGTCGCGCAGGGCGACACGCTTCCACTCGGGGCGGAACTGGGTACGCCGATGACTCTCACGGGCGCCCAGCGGGTCGGGCATTGCGTCGAAGAGATGAGCGTCGCTCTCGGCGAGCGCGCGGATGACCAGATCGGTCATGAATTCCTCCGGGATACAGGCTGCTTGGAGCGCTCCCGGTCAGAACTGACGTACGACGCCGGGATAACGGAAGAGGGAGCGCTGGAAAGGTGTGAACTGCACGGCACTCGCCTCCTTCCGTTCATCTCAGGGCGTGAAGCCAAACCGTACGTGCTCTTCCGCGGGTCCGTCCACGGATTTACGCGTCCGGTGAAGGAGGGGCACGCGACGATGCATCGTGCTCTCAAAGGCCGCGCGGGGCGCGAAGGGCGGGCGGGTAGGGTCAGGACTGCGCGGACCGGTACGCGAGGTACCGGCTGAAGGCTTCGTGGCTGTCGGGGGTGAAGCGCCACTCCCGCAGGGCCGAGGCCAGTTCCGGCTCGGTCAGCCAGCCGTGCCAGGCGACCTCATCAGGATCGGCGGCCACAACGTCCGGCACCGTGGCTTCGTGCACGCCGAGCCAGTGAGGGCTCAGACCGCTGCGGTTGAGGAACGTGAACAGCAAGCGCGGCAGCACACGAATGCCCATCTCTTCGGCCACCTCCCGGGCGGCGGCCTGCTCATAGGACTCACCGACATCCACGGCGCCACCGACCTCGACCTCGTAGCGCCCGGGGAAGCGCGAGAGCTGCTCCGACCGCCGGTGAACGAGGATCCGCCCACGCTCATCACGACACACCGTCACGGCTACCCGGTGCAGCCACCCCTCCCGGACGGCCTGCCGGCGGCTGACCACCATCCCCAGCACCCGATCTTGATCGTCGACACGCTCCACCAGTTCGTCCACGACGCACACCCTGGCAGAGCCCACTGACAACACCGCTTCGCGGAGTCCCGCGGAGGCCGACCCCGGGCACCGTCGCGGCGTCGAAGCGTCGTTAATCAGAGACCCCCGGACGGATGCCGAGAGAGGCAAGTCGGCACCGGCAACTGACCGTTCACGGTCCAGTTCACTACTTGATCCAAGTATTCACCCCGGGAGTCCTGGTGCCCGTTCGGCGGCATGCGCCAGGATAGCGAAACGGTAACGGGTCTAGCCCCAACGCCTCGGGATGTCAGGGGGTGCTGGGACGCGCATCCGCCCCCCTCTCTCTCCCCCCCCGCATGGAGGCTCACGTGTCGTCGCACGGCATATCCCGTCAGGGCGTATCCCGCCGCTCGCTCCTCGCATCGGCCGCGGCCCTGGCCGCCGCCGGCTCGCTCGCCGGTACCGCGCCGGCCTTTGCCAGGGGCCGGGCCAAGACACCCAAAGTCCTGGTGATCGGCCTGGACGGCGCCCTGCTCGGCAGAATCAAGGACGCCGACGCGCCCGCGCTCAAGGGCCTGATGGGCGCGGGCCTGACCGCGCCGAGCAGCATCTACGCCCAGCCGCTCGCGCCGACCTCGTCGGGCCCCGGCTGGTCGACGCTCATCACGGGCGTGTGGCCCGACAAGCACAAGGTCGTGAACAACGAGTTCACCGGGCACAACCTCGCCGCCTACCCGGACTTCCTGACCCGGATCGAGGCCGCCAAGCCATCCTTGCGGACCTACGCCGTCGCCTCCTGGAACCCGATCACCGACATCATCTTCTCCGCGAAGGTGGATGCGCGGGTTTCCACCCCGTCGGCCGAGTACGACGCAGGGACCACCGCCCGTGCCGTCGCCGAGATCAAGAGCGGCAACCCCGGCGCCCTCTTCGTCCAGCTCGACAACATCGACCACGCGGGCCACGACAGCGGCGCCGCCAGCCAGGCTTATCTCGACGCGATCCACGGCGCCGACGCCCAGGTCGGCCAGATCCTCGGCGCGGTCAAGTCCCGCGCCACGTATGGCGATGAGGACTGGCTCGTCATGGTCACCGCTGACCACGGGCACACCGACCCGGGTGGTCACGGCGGCTCCAGCTGGCCCGAGCGCCAGACCTTCATGGTCGCCGCCGGCGGCACGGTCACGCCGGGTTCGGTCCGTCACGACGTGCGCATGCCCGACATCGCCGCGAGCGCCCTTGCCCACCTGGGGATCCCGATCGACCCGGCCTGGGGGCTGGACGGGCGGCCCGTGCAGCAGCCCGCGCCGGACGCGTTCGACGCCCTGCGGGCCGAGTTGGCCGGGCCCGTCGACGAGACCGGCATCGGTGCCGGAGTCATCGGCTTCACGCACACACCGCCGGGCGGATGGAGCGTCGACAACTCCCGGATGGGCACGGGCGGCATCACCGAGTGGCGCGGCTGGTCCTTCACCACGGACGAGTTCTGGACGAAGGCCGAGCGCGACCAGCGGCGCGAACTCAACATCCGCGCACGCAACGTCTTCGCGGTCGCGGACGGCGACGAGTGGGCCGACAAGACTTTCTCGGGGACCTTCGACTCGACGCTGGTCAGCCCCTCCTACGACGTGCCGGGCGGTGCTCGGGCCACCCTCACCTACACGACGTACTACCGCCAGGAGGCCCCGCAGAAGGGCGAGGTGCTCATCTCGTACGACGGAGGGGCCCCGGTCACGGTGAAGACGTACACCGCGGACACCCCCTCCGTGGTCGAGAACATCACCCTCCAGGTCCCGGCAGGCGCCCGCAAGGCTCAGGTCCGCTTCCGCTACACCGGAGCCAACAACTGGTTCTGGGTAATCGACGGGGTCAGGATCACCGCTTCCTGATCAGGGCGAAAGGCGCAGGGCGCCGGGCGCCGGGACACAGTCGTCCCGGCGCCCTGCCGCCTCCTGCTGCGGCCCGTCGGGCCAGAGCACGGATCAGTTGCGTATGAAGTGGAAGATGCCCCAGGTCAGGTGTCCCTGGCGGCCTCCGTTGATCCAGTGGCCCAGGCCCGTCTTCATCTGGTCCAGATAGGCGTGGCTGACCTGCCGGGCCAGACCCTGTGCTTCCTGGCGCGCCGTCTCCTCAAGGACGCGGGTGTAGTGCGTGGTCAGCTGGGTGGCGTGCTCCTCGAAGCCCCGGTCCGTGCCGGCGGCGGCGGTGAAGCCGAGCCGGGACAGCTCGCGCCGGTAGAAGCCGGGCGAGGCCATGTCGTCCAGGTGGATACGGTCGAGGATCGGCTGGAGCACGCCTGCCGGGCAGTCGTCCGCGGCCATCGGGTCGGTGAAGATCAGGTGGCCGCCGGGCCGGAGCACCCGGGCGATCTCCTCCAGGACCCTGACGCGGTTTCCGCTGTGCAGGAAGGCGTCCTGGGACCAGACGACATCGACCTGCCCGTCGCCGTAGGGGATCTCCTCGAAGGAGCCGTCCACGACGTCGATGCGGTCGGTCAGACCGCGGCCCGAGTTCAGTTCCCTGTGGCGCTGGTTCTCGACCTCGCTCAGGTTCAGCGCGATCACCCGGCAGTCGTGCCCCGCCGCCAGCTGCCGGGCCGAGCCGCCGAAGCCCGAGCCGAGGTCGAGGACCACCGTCTGCGCGGCCAGCGGCAGTTTGCCCGCCATCTGCTGGACCGTGCGGCGGCTGGCGTCCGCGATCGGCTCGCCCGGGTGGTCGTAGAGGCCGATGTGGATGTCCTCGCCGCCCCACACCTTGGCGTAGTAGGTGTCCGCGTCGGGCGAGTTGTAGTAGCTGCGGGCGGTGCCGACCGCGCCGGTGTAGCGGCCCTCCTGCTCGCCCTCCGTCCGGTACTCCTTCTCCGCCACGTGCACGAAGAAGTCCGGTTGTTCGCCGCGGTAGGTGTGCTGGAAGTCTCCGTAGGTCTCCACCCGCTGGAAGCCCACGTCTGTCATGAGCTTCCTGGTGTACTCCTTGCGCAGCGGGAACATGTTGAGGTGGTAGACGGAGTCGTCGGGGAACCGGTAGCGCATGCGGCACAGGCCCTCGTCGACGTAGTCGGGCTCCACGGCGACGTCTTCGCCGCAGTAGTAGTACTTCTGCTTGCAGGTGTAGCCGTCGTCCAGGATGGCGTCGTAGTTGCGCTGGTCGAGGACCAGGATGCCGTCGTGCTTGAGCATCGCGTAGAACTCGGCGAGCGCCTTGCGGCGGTCGCGTTCGGAGAACAGGTGCGTGAAGGAGTTGCCCAGGCAGACGATGGCGTCGTACTCGCCGTGCACATCGCGGTTGAGCCAGCGCCAGTCGGCCTGGACGACCCGCATGATGTGGCCGCCCTTCTGCATGCCGTTGGTGAAGGCCATGGCCAGCATCTCGGCGCTGCCGTCGGCGCTGACGGTCTCGAATCCGGCGGCGAGCAGGTGCACCGAGTGGAATCCGGTGCCCGTCGCGACGTCGAGGACGCTTCGTACTCCCCGTTTGCGCAGCAGGTCGATGAAGAACGTCCCCTCGCTCTCCGCCCGCTTTTCCCAATCTATGAGTGAGTCCCACTTCTCGACGAAGCTGGGTACGTACTCCTCCGTGTAGTGACCGGTTTCTCGTACATCGACAGGGTTGTCGCCGAACTCTTGGGCCGGTTGCACCATGATGGAGAACCCTTCAACGATGGCGGTTCTGCTCTTGCACAGCTCGCCTTCGGGTGGCAGCTGGTTGGTCCGCCCGGGCGTGTCCGGGGCGGCTCGGGGCGAGGTGTTGAGGCCATCGCTGTCCACCCGCGAGGGCTTCATTCCTCCAACTGCCGTATACATGACGGCAACTGACGTGAAATCGACGCACTGGATACGTGGGCTGCGGTCCGCCTCCGTGGATGAGGAGCGGTCGGCGGCCCGGTCAGATCGCGACGCCCGTCCTCCGCCAGCGGCGATGACCGCGCCGGTCGTGAAGCCGGCCCGGCCGACGGCCGGCAAGGCGACCATCGAGGCCGGGAAGGCGGCCACTGCTGCCGTGCAGGCAATCCATCAGCGCCATGCTGCCGCCAAGAGGCGTTTGCCATTGAGTGGCAGAGGTCGAATAAGGGGCATGGCTATGAGGGCCGTAATCGCGGGGAGGGGCGGCATGACCGGGCACCCGTGATCCTTGAGAGAATCTGGCCATGCCTGACAAACCGATCGAGCGCGAAGCCCTCTGGGCGGGCGACAAGTCCCTGTATGACGTGGTCCACGGTCTTGACACCGTCGTCGAGATCATCGGACGGGACCTTGTTCTGGGGGAGTACTCACTCGCGTACGACACGGCGGACGCGGCGGCGCAGATGATTGTGGAGCAGAGGGAGGCGACGGGGATCCGCGAGAAGGGAACGGCGCTGCTGGTCGTCCGTGCACTCGCCGAGGCTGCGGCTGCTGCGGAACGGGCAACCGACCAGGGCGGCTCGTAGCGAGAGAGCCCGGCCCGAGGCACGACCCTGCTCTGCGCGTCGGCGATACGGCGTGCGCGAACCGGTTCCTTGCCGTGCACACCCCAGGTGGGACGGGGGAGGGCCCGCCCTTCGCAGATCCGATCATGCCGGCCCTGGACATCTCCAGGGCCAAGCGGAGTTCCGGCCTGTAGCTTCGATGTATGACAGCAGAGTCACCGACGCAGACTGTGCAACGACTGTTCCCGCTGCTTGCCGAGGGGAAAAGCGCCGAGGCGGCGGCCCTGTTCGCCGACTCGGTGTCGTTCTCGATCCCGCACCCGCCGGGCATTCCGTGGGTGCCCGAGGTCGACTCCGCGCAGGGCATGCGAGATTTCTTCGAGCTGCTGCAAACACACGTGCAGGCCAAGGAGTTCGACCTGCGCCAGGTCATCGCCGAGGGTGACGATGTGGTGCTCATCGGGCGGATGGTCTCCGAGGTCAAGAAGACGGGCCGGGACATCGACACCGCGTTCGCCCTGCACGCCACGGTCCGGGACGGGCGGATCACCCGCTACCACCTCTACGAGGACAGCTACGCCGTGGCCAAGGCCTACTTCGACGACTGATCGCCCGGGCACCCTCAGCTTGTGGGCCCGGGCGCCCCGGCCTTGGTCAGGGCACGAGGACGACGGAATTGATCGGCGTCATGTCGTACGGCAGGGATTCGCCCGTCTTACGGACCACGTCGGAGCAGTTGGTGCCGTTGTACCCGAAACAGACCCGGAAGCCCGCGCCGCCGGTCTGGTAGTGGGCCAGCACGCGGTGGCCGGTGACGTTCGACAAGTTGTGGGAGCCGTAGCTGTAGAAGATGTTCTTGCTCAGGATGGTGCCGTTCGTCTCACGGATGCAGAGTGCTCCGCTGGGGCAGGGAGTCGCCGCATGGGCGCTGGGCGCCGCGGCAAAGCCGGTCCCGGCGGCGAGGGCCAGGCTCACGGTGATCATTGCGGTCTTGCGCATACTTGGTTCCCCCCAAGGTCCTGATGGCTTCGGTATGGAGCACCTCACGAGGATCCAGGAACGCGTGCCGTGCTGACAGCATGACTTCCGCCATTGTGGTGGTCGGTCCGTGACGACGTGGATGGCGTGTTGGGGATAGCAGAGAGCGGTGTGCACCGGGGCGATCGAGGATGCTCATCGATACGTGAGCGCACGCGCTGACGGGCCTTGAGAGCGGATGGTTGGCCGCGCCGTGAAGTGGCTTGGGGCCTCGAGCCGACTCGGCAAGGTTCACGAAACCCCCTCCTGCTTGACTGATCCGGCGGGATCGGCAACAGACAGCCTGTGCCACCAGTGACTGCATCCGCCGGAACAGAAACGCTCGCGGCGCCGTCCGTCGGCGGTCGCGAGTACCGCGATCAGGAGCCGAAATGCCTTGCGGCGTTCGTCGGGAGGGGCGAGGCCGGCGATCTTCCCGAGTTGCTGGTCGATCCTGCCGCGTGTGATCAGTACCGCGGGCGTATGCGTCGGGCGCAGCCCGGCACGGCGGATGCTTTCCGGTCCGTCCTCGGTGACGGCGCGCGCCTGGATGCAGTGATGGCGCAAGATCCGCAGCACCTCGGGCTGCTCCTGCGGACCGAGACCGTCGAACCATTCGACGCCCTGTGTCATCGGGCGCAGCCCTTGGGCGAGTTCGTTGAGTAGGACGTCGCGTTCGGTCATCGTTGGCTCCCGTTGGACGGGCGGTGTTCCGCCGGGGTGTTGTCGGTTGCGGGCGTGCAGTCCAGGCCTTCTTGCATCATGGTGCTGGCTGCCCCGTTCCCGGGCGGACTTGGGCTCCGTACCGTCCTCGATGAGTCAGCGGGTGACCAGCTCTTGGGACAGGACGTGTTCGACCAGGGAGATCAGGACCTCCTTGCCGGACTCCCGGTCGCGCACGTCGCAGAGCAGGACGGGGGTGTCCGGGTTCAGGTCGAGCGCGCGGGCCACCGCGTCCGGGGTGTGACTGCGGACCCCGTCGAAGCAGTTGACCGCGACGATGAAAGGGATGCCGCGGCTTTCGAAGTAGTCCACGGCGGGGAAGCAGTCCGCGAGGCGGCGGGTGTCGGCGAGGACGACCGCACCGAGGCTGCCGGTGGCCAACTCGTCCCACACGAACCAGAACCGGTCCTGTCCGGGCGTGCCGAACAGGTACAGGGCGAGATCGTCGCGCAGGGAGATGCGCCCGAAGTCCATGGCGACCGTGGTCGTGGTCTTGGTGGCCACCCCCTCCAAATTGTCGACCGGGCGCGATGCTTCGGTGAGCGGTTCCTCGGTGCGCAGGGGGCGGATCTCGCTGACCGACTCCACCAGCGTGGTCTTTCCGACGCCGAAGCCGCCGGCGATCAGGAGCTTGAGCGCGGTGAAGTCGGCGGGCGCCGAATGCCGCGTGCGGTAGTGCCGGTCAGAGTGCGCGGAGGCCATTGATCACTTCTCGCAGAAGGTGGGCGGGAGGACGTTCTTTCCCGGTGGCGGTGGACTCGGGCGGGGTGATGTGGATCAGGCCCTGTGCCGTGAGGTCGCCGAGCAGGACCCGTACGACGCCCAGTGGCAGCCCCGAGTCCGACGCGAGATCCGCGACAGGGCGCGGGCCTTGGGCGCACCGGGCGAGCAGCGCGCGCTGCTCGGGCGGCAGCGGGCCGCGCGGGGTGGCGGCGGTGGGCCGGACGATCGCCATCAGGTCGACGCGTTCCGCGCCGTTGTCCGTGCGGGCGCGACCCGCGGTCATGGCGTAGAGCCGGACCAGAGGGCCGGCCTCCTCGTCGTACCGGTCGGCCCAGGCCTCGGAAGAGCGGTCGCCGGCATCGCCGCGGCGGCGGTTGGGGGGCCGGTCGGTCATGAGGCGGCGCCGTCCGGAGCGGGCGTGGCGTCGGTCCGTACGGGCACGGCCAGGTGTTCGTGCACCCGGTCGACCAGCAGGGCCATTTCGTAGGCGACCAGGCCGATGTCGGCGTGTCCGTCGGTGAACACGGCGATGCACGAGCCGTCGCCTGCGGCGATCACGAAGAGGAAGCCGCCCTGCAGCTCGATCATCGTCTGGACGACGCCGCCCGCGTCGAAGTGCCGGCCCGCCCCCTTGGCCAGGGAGTGGAAGCCGGAGGCGATGGCGGCGAAGCGCTCGGACTCGTCGCGGCCCATGCCGTGCGAGGCGCCGACGCACAGGCCGTCGGTGGACAGCATGATCGCGTAGCGCACCTCCGTGACCCGGTCGACGAGGTCGTCCAGGAGCCAGTCGATGCCGCCCGCGCCGAGGTCGTTGCGCTGCTCGCCCAGTGAGGTGACGGAGTAGGTCGGCGTCATCGGTCGTGGAACCCTTCGTCGTTCGCTGCGTGGTGGTCGGGTGAGGGGCCCGGGGTGGCGGGGTCGGCCGGTTGGTCGCGGGCGGCCGAGGCGCGGCGCCGGCCGGAGCGCAGCGAGGCCATGGTGGCGCGGGCGGCTTCGGGGGAGCGGACGGCCGGGCTCGGGGCGGGGCCCGTGTCCGCGTCCTCGTCGTTGCGCAGTTCGGGCGCGAGGCTGGCCTGGCGCACCCGGCGCGGCAGTCCGTCCTCGGCGTCCCGGGCGCTGGTGGACGGCGCGGTGGGCGGGGTCGCGGGTGGTTGGGGTGTGGCGTGCCGGGCACGGCCGGGGAGTTGGCGGGGCGCGGGGGCATCATGCGGGAGGCGGGGCTGCGTGTCGGGGGCGGGCGCCGGCTGCTGGCCGTGCTGCCGCTGGGCGGGGATGTGCGCGACGGGCGGCTCGATGGACGGTGCGGGGGCGGGATCCACCGCTCGTGGCAACTCCGGTTCCGGCAGGGGCCGCAGGCCCGGGTGCGGGGCCTGCAGAAGCTGCTGGGGCAGGAAGACGAGGGCGGTGATGCCGCCGTAGACCGAGCGGCGCAGAGTCACGTCGAGGTGCTGGCGCTCGGCGAGGCGGTTGACCACGAACAGGCCGAGCTGGCGCGAGTCGAGCAGGTCGACGTCCGCGGCCCGGATCTTCTCGTTGGCGGCGGCGAGCGCCTCGTCGCCCATGCCGAGACCGCGGTCCTCGATCTCCAGGACGGCGCCCGCCCCGACCTCTTCGGCGCGTACCACCACGGGGGTGTGCGGCGGGGAGTAGGTGGCGGCGTTCTCGGTGAGTTCGGCGACGAGGTGGATGAGGTCGGCGACCGCCGAGCCGGACAGGCGCAGGTCGGGAATGTCGTGGAGCTGGACGCGCTCGATGTCCTGGGTCTCGGCGATGCCCGCGCGCACGGCATCGATCAGCGGGACCGGGTTGCGCCAGGCGCGGCCGGGCGCGGAGCCGGAGAGGATCAGCAGGGACTCGGCGTGGCGGCGCATGCGCGTCGTGAGGTGGTCCAGGCGGAAGAGGTCCTCCAGGTCGGTGGGGTTCTCGGTGCGGCGCTCCATGGTGTCCAGGAGCTCCAGCTGCCGGTGCAGCAGGAGCTGGCTGCGGCGGGCGAGGCTGACGTACACGCCGGAGACGCCCGTGAGTACGGCGGCGCGGCCCTCGACGGCGCGCAGTGCGGCGCGCTGCACCGTGGTCAGCGCGGCGCCGACCTGGCCGATCTCGTCGCGGACCGGTTTGTTGGAGAGCGGGGCCTCCTTCTCCAGGTCGAGGCCGTCGCCGCCGTGGATGCGGCGGATGGCGGCCGGGAGCCGGTGGGCGGCGAGTTCCAGCGCGGAGTTGCGCAGGCCGGTCAGGTCGTCGACGAGGCCGCGTCCGATGCGTACGGAGAGCAGGAGCGAGAGGAGCACACCGAGCAGGCCCAGGAGGACGGCGAGGCCGGAACTGCCCAGGTTCGCCAGGGAATAGGGCTGTGCGTCGGCACCCGTGGCGATCGCGCCCCGCTCGGCGGAGGCGAGCCCGGACAGGGTGGGAGCGGCGACGGAGTGCCAGTGCCCGGCGGTCACCGCGGTGGCGGCGCCGGAGGGGCCGGCGGCGAGGACGTCGTCCTGGGCGGTGGCGAGGTCGCCTGCGGCGCGGGAGCCGAGCACCGTGCGGTAGGCGGCGGCGTCTTCGGCCCGCAGGTCGGACACCGCCGCGTCGGCCAAGGCACGCTGGGTGGCGACATCGCCGACGAACGTACGGTACTGGGCCCCGGGCAGGCTCCCGCTCGCCTGCGCGGCGCCGAGCACCGCGTCCTGGCGGCTCAACGCCTCGCGGGAGCGGGCCAGTTCCAGGACGGTACGGGTGTCGGAGGCGCGGTCGGGCTGGTCGGCGCCCGCGAGCTTGGAGCGCACCGCGAACGCACGGTCGACCGCCCTGCCGTAATCGGACAGTACGGCGGCGGCGCTACGGGGGCTCGCGCGCCGCTCACCGAGCGACCCGGCGCTGTCGAGCAGGGAGCGGACCCGGCCGGGCAGCGCGGCGTCGAGGGCCGCGAGGTCGGTGCTGCTGGAGCGGACGCCCGCGCGCAGGGCCGTGACGGAGCGGTCCGTACGGGCCTGCGCGGTCTCGAAGTCGGCGCGGGCGGTGCCGCCGGGCGCGGCCTGGTACTTCAGCGCCCGGGCCCGCTCGTCCTGCACCGCGGAGGTGAACTGGGCGAGGGGCCGCACCAGGGTGGAGTCGACCTGGCGCAGCTGCTCGGTGGCCGAGACCTGCGAGGCGGTGGTGACGGCCGCGTGTCCCCACAGGGCCATCAGCGAGAGGACCGGCACGGTCAGCAGCGTGACGACCTTCGCGCGGATCGATTTGGGGCGCCAGCGTTCAGGCACCAGAGGGCGTACGGGCATGGCGAAGGGTCTCCTTGGCGGTGCAGGAGTGCGGGGGCGCGCGCAGTGCGTGGGCCCCCGGGGGAACGCGGGGCGCGCCGGCGTGCGTGACGCCGCGCGTGCCGCGGTGGGGAGAGGGAGGGGTGCGGGCCGGGGCGGCCCGGCTGCGGTCAGGCGACGGGAAGTTCGACCTCGTGCAGCGGACGGGCCGCGGCCTCGCTCTCGGCACGCTCACGCGCCGTGGGGGACAGCGCGACGAACGCGCAGGTCAAGAACAGGAAGGAACCCAGCACCACGGCCAGCGGCAGGATGAAGGCAGTGGCGCTCGCGCCCGGCAGGGGAGCGGTGCCGGCATGCACGTCCACCGTGACGGCGGCCATGCCCGTGTAGTGCATGCTGCTCACCGCCAGGCCCATCACGAGCGAGGCGACGGCCGCGACGGCCGGCCCCCGCACGGCCAGCGCGGCCCACAGGGCGGCGGAGGCGGCGGCGATCGCGATGAAGACGGAGAGCGCGACGAGCGCGGGATCGTACGAGATGGATCCGTTGAGCCGGACGGCGGCCATGCCGATGTAGTGCATCGCGGCGACGCCCAGTCCGGTGCCGACGCCGCCGAGCACGATGGAGCGCGCCCGGGAGTTGCCGTAGCCGGCGGTGAAGACGCCCGCGCCGACGACGGCGATGGCCACGACCAGGCTGAGCAGCGTCAGCGGGATGTCGTAACGGATCGCGGTGCCGTCGGCGGTGTAGCCGAGCATCGCGATGAAGTGCATGGTCCAGATGCCGGCGCCGATGGCGACGGAGGCGCTGATCAGCCAGTTCCTCTTGGACCGCCCCCCGGCTGCCAGCGCGCGCACGGTGCAGCGCAGTCCGAGCGCGGCGCCGACGACGGCCATGACATACGACAGGACCGGAGTGGCCCAGCCTCCTGCCATGTGGTGCATGTGACCCACGGGATTCCTCTCACTTGCTGTGTCGGCCCCCCGGCGACCGGGGACGCTAGCACGCAGTGGATCTCCTTACCGGAGGCACGAAATCCGCTTCTTGTGAGGGTTACCGAACAGTAAAGCCCGAGTTCACGGGCCTGCACGCCCATAGGACCATCACGGATCGCACACAAAGGTGCGACCCTTGTCACGCCGCGTATCGCACCCCCGGTGACACCGGGGGCGACACGCCCAGTTCCGGATATCCGGGACATGGCGGTGCAGCCTCCGCCCGGCGGACGGGCGCCGCGGGTGGACGCCGCAAGGTGCCTCCCCGCGGCGAATCCCGCGGAGCTGGCCATCCGTCACTTCTGCGGCGGAGCGGAGACCTTCCGCCGAGCGGGCAGCGCGGGCAGCCAGTGGGGGAGCCTTACGGCCGTCCGGTCGGCGGCGGCGAGTGCGCCCGAAGTGCTGCGGTCATGCCGCCAGGCGGGTGCCGCGGCGCCAGATGGCGCGGGTGTTGAGGGTGTCGCTGATGTTGCTGACCGGGTCGCCGTCGACCAGCAGAAGGTCTGCGCGCAGTCCCTCGGCGATGCGGCCCCGGTCGCTGAGGCGGAAGCGGCGGGCTGTGGTCGCCGTGGCCGCGCGCAGGGCACGCTCGGGGGTGAGGCCGGCAGCCACCAGGTATTGCAGTTCGTGGTGCAGGCTCGCTCCGTGCGCCAGGCCCCCGAAGAACGTCTCGGGCATGGAGACGTCGGTGCCGGCCAGCACGTCCACGTCGGCGGCGTCCAGCGCGCGCACGGTGTCGTACACGTCGTGGAGTTTGCCCTGCGGGTAGCGGCTGTAGCTGGAGCGCAGGGTCTGGTCCCACTTGCTGTCGAGGCGTGCGGCGACCCGGGGGTCGTCGGCGAGTTCGCTGCCGGTGATCCCCATCATCGAGGCATTGAGGGTGATGCAGGGAATGACGAACATGCCCGCATCCCTGATCACGTCGATGATCTCGGCGGTGTGCGGCTGGTCCATGAAGACGTGGGTGACGCCGTCGACGCCGGCTTCGGCTGCCATCCTGGTGGCCTCCACGGTCAGCGCGTGGGCCACGGTCAGGGCACCGTACTTCTTGGCTTCGGCGACCCCGGCGTTCACGGTGGCCTGGTCGAGCGCGGGCAGTCCGGGGTGTCCCTCCACGCTGCCGTCGTCGATCATGAACTTGATGAAGTCGGATCCCCGGCCGAGGAGTTGAGGGACGAAGGCGACGGCTTCCTCGGGGGTGCTGGAGAACGGCATCAGGGGCATCACCGGCGGGAGGTCCCACTTCGGCCGGAATCCCTCGGGCATCAGCTCGCTCGGGTGACCACCGGGCGGCGTGATGGCAAAGCCGGAGGAACGTACGTCAGCCAGGGTGTCGTCGTCGGTGATGGGCCCCCGGTTCTCGCGGGTGTTCATCCCCTGCATCTCCAGTTCGGTCGTCACCCCGAACCGGAGGGCGAGCGCCAGGGAGCCCGGAGCGGAGTGGACATGGGCGTCGATGAGTCCCGGCAGCAGTGTGGCACCGCTGCCGTCGACGATCTCGCTGCCCTCGGGAGCGTCGCCACCGACACGAACGATCCTCCCGCCGTCAATGACCACGGTCTGCACGCCGACCGCCTTCTCCCCGTCGAAGATCTGCGCGTTGGTGATCGCGGTGAGCGCCATGGCAGTCCGCCTCGTTTCCTCGTTCGTTCCAAATTTACATACCTAATGCTATGCACTTGTCTAGAGGTATGCAAATGTGTGGACCGGGCCTAGACTCACCCACATGAGCAGCGCGTCTTTCTCCGAGCGGCCTTCCGACGACCTGGCGCTGGACCAGATCGGCCCGGCGCTGTCACGCCTGCGGCGACGCGCACCGGCATCGGGCAAGGACCTCTCCCGCAACCTCGTACTCAATGTGATTGCCGATGCGCCGGGCGAGACGACCGTCGGTGGCCTCGCTGCCGAGATGGGCGTCGCCCAGCCGGTGGCCAGCCGGACCGTCGCCGCCTGCATCGAGGAGGGGCTGCTGTGCCGGGCGGCGTCCCAGTCCGACGGACGTCGCACCGTGCTCGAACTCACCGAATACGGCGAGGCCGAACGCAACCGCTTCGCCGCTGAACAGCGCAAAGCGTTCCAGGAGATCACTGCCGCCTGGTCGCCGGAGGAGCAGATCCAGTTCGCACGCCTGTTGGCTCGATACGGAGCTGACGCCACCGCCTGGTCCAGGAAACAGGCCGCAAGCCGCGACTGAACGAGCGGCGCCCCGGCCGAATCATGGCCAGGAGCCCGGGGCGGCACTCGGTGGGGGGCCTGTGAATCGCGGCGTACGCGAAGGACATGGACGAAGGACTTGGACGCGACGGCGAGCGTGGTCGCACACGCACACCCCGGTAGATTCCTTGGACGACCCGAGGAGATCCGTGATGCCCGAACGCCGCAGAGTTCTGTTCGTGACCGACCTCGCCTACCAAGCCCGGGGGCGGCGCTACTGCGACGAGGACATCTTCCTGTCCTCCCGACTGCGGGACGCCTTCGACATCGCCCTGTGCCACCCGCTGGATGCCGCTGCGCTCATGGACGCCTTTGACGGGGTCGTGGTCCGTAACAGCGGGCCTGTACTGCACTATCAGAAGGAATACGACGCTTTCCGGGAACAGGCCGCGGCCCGCGGTGCCAGGGTCTACAACCCGCTGTCCGGCCGGGGCGACATGGCGGGCAAGCAGTACCTGCTGGACTTGACCGCCGCCGGATACCCGGTCATCCCCACCATCGACCGTCCCGAGGACCTGCACCTGCTGCCCGAAGCCGGCCAGTACGCGGTCAAGCCCAAGGCGGGCGCGGACTCCATAGGCCTGACCTTCGTATCCGGCGGACAACTGGGCGACCTCACCTACGGCGACGTCCTTGTCCAGCCGCGCGTCGACTTCCGCTACGAGGTGTCCTTCTACTACGTCGACGACACCTTCCAGTACGCCCTCAACGCCCCCGATCCCGAGCGGCGCTGGGTCCTCGAACCCTACGAGCACACCGACGCCGACCTTGCCTTCGCCCGGCGATTCATCGACTGGAACACAATCGACCACGGCATCCAGCGCGTGGACGCCTGCCGCACCCGGGACGGCGAACTCCTCCTCGTCGAACTGGAAGACCTCAACCCCTACCTGTCCCTGGACCTGGTCCCCGAACAGACCCGTGACGCCTTCATAATGAGCATGACGGCGTCCCTCCACCGGTTCCTGGACACTCCTCCGCCCCGCTGAGGCGGCATCCTGCCACCTGCCCCGGTCCGGTAGTCGCAGCCTGTGCCATACGACGGGGAAGCGCTTGCGGCACCCTTGTGACGTCAGGCGGTGCGCTTCACGTGGCGGACCAGCCACATCAGCAGGGCGTCCAGGTCGGCGGCGGCCGAGAGGACCCGGTCGACTGCCTCAGGGGTGTGCAACCACTCCTCGCAGCCGAGGTGACGGGCGGCGATCAGAGAACGGTGACGCAGCAGGTTCGTACGGGCATGGTTCGCCGGGTAGCCACGTGGGGGGCGTTTCATCACGTCCCCGGAGATGTCGTAGCCCTTCTTCCGCACCTCCTCGAGGATGGCGGACAGCTCGCGGCCGCTGCCCTCGGAGGCCACGGCTTTGCGGAACATGTCCACCTGGCCGGGGTCGGGATACCACCAGGCGCCCTGGATCCACAGGCCGTCCAGGTCGAACCGGAGGTTGATCTCGATTTTGCGGCCGAGCCGGATCATCGCGCTCTGGTGCTGCCACCACCAGGAGTTGGTGCGGTGGTGCCAGACGGAGAAGTCCTGATAGCGGGGGTCGGTGTCCGCGACCTCGTTGAGCAGGGCGATCATCGGCTGCCGGACCAGGCGTTCGCGGTCCGCGCGACAGAGCTCGCGGGTCGCGTGGGTCGGTTCGCCCTGGAGCTGCCACAACACGTCCATGGCCTGCTCCGGCCAGCCGGTGAACTCTCCGCGCATGCGGGCAGGTTAGCTCACGCATGGTCCGGAGTAACCGTTCCCGGCCTGATGGATCGAGGTGAGCGGCTGCGCAGCCGGTCGGAGGTGCGGGTGGCGTTCCCCGGCAGGTCGTCGTCGCGGCCCAGGCCATGGTCAGTTCGGATCGCACGGCCTCGGCGACGTCCTGACCGACCCGGCGCCCGATAGTCGCTGGCCAGGCCAGGGTTGATTTCCATAGGTTGGCGTCATGACGAACGAGGGAGAGCCTACGCTCTACGTGAACCGCTGGGGCGACACACCGGGTCCGGCCCCGGGCGGGCCCGGGTCCTCCCGGGACCTGTGCTCGTGCATCTCCCAGTCCACGCCGCACCCGCGGGCCCGGGTCGGGTTCCATACCGAAGAGCAGGACACCTCTGCTCCGGGCTGGCAGCACCTGCTGGAGCTGGTGGAGGAGGCCGCCGACGACGGCCGGGAAGAGTTCCGCCCCCTGACCGAGCTCAGCGCCGAGGAGCGGCGGCAGGTCGTCACCCTGCCGCCGACCATCGCCAAGCTAACCGCGGTCAGGCATCTCGTGCTCTACGGCAGCAACCTGGTCCGTATCCCGCCCGAGATCGGAGCCATGAGCAGCCTGGAGGAGTTCACCCCCTACACCTCCTACCGGCTCCACTGGTTCCCCTACGAGATCACCCGGTGCCGCAAGCTGACCCGCAGCACGGTCAGCACGCGCGCGCTGTTCGGTAACTACAAGCTGCGCCCGCCCTTCCCCCGGCTTCACCCTTCCCCGGACGCCGCTGCCGCCGGGCCAGATCCGGCGCACCTCGATCCCCGGCGCTGGGGAACCACCGCCGTGCACAACTGCAGTGTCTGCGACCGGTCGGTCACACAGCGCGGATTCCACCAGGTGTGGATCTCGATCCGCGTGGCCACTGATGTGCTGCCCCTCCTGGTCAATGCCTGCTCACCCGAGTGTGTGGACGCGCTGCCCGACGGCGACGAGGACCACATCACCACACCCCACAAGGGCGGCCACATCGATCAACCGCCGTCTGACTGGGACTGACTGACCACCTGAGGACGGGCTGGGTTCCCTCTGCCGCAGGTGATCAGACGGCGTTGCCGCGGGCGATGTAGAGCTTCATGTCGGTGAAGTCGACGGTGATGTTGTAGGGCTTGTGGAAGGTGTGGAAGAAGGCCGCTCGCACATCGAACCCGTAGGGCGCGAGTGCGGCCTGCGGATGCGTCTCGCAGTAGATGTTGCGGGCGGCGGCGTTGCCCAGGCGGATCTCTGCGGGATAGCAGGGGTAGGTGACGGCGGGGTGGCTGTGGGCGAAGGTCCCGATCGGGCGGTCGTGGTCGGTACGGACTCCCAGCTGCTCGGCGGTCCGCCCGAACAGCACCGCGGCGCTTTCGCCGCCGCTTCCGCCGAAGTTCACGCCGACCACCCCGGTGCGGGAGCCGGCGATGCTGCCCCTGGTGTGCAGGTACTGCTCGGTCAGCCACAGCGGCAGGGGCTCGGCCCCCGCCCGCAGCGCGGCGGCGCGGGCCTTTCGTGCTGCTTCGGGGGTGCGGCGGCGCAGGATCAGTTGCCGGCCCGCGTAGTCGAAAGTGGTCAGCAGATGCTGGAAGACCCACGTGCCGATCATGCCGTCACTTCCGCCACTGCCAGCCTCTTGGCCCGACTCCGTCGACGACCAGCCCACCGGAACGTTGCGCAACTCGATCCCGCCCAGCCGGAAGGAGTCCAGGATCCCGTAGTACGCCC
This sequence comes from Streptomyces sp. NPDC055189, assembly GCF_053606765.1. Lineage (NCBI taxonomy): Bacteria > Bacillati > Actinomycetota > Actinomycetes > Kitasatosporales > Streptomycetaceae > Streptomyces > Streptomyces sp. NPDC055189. The sequence goes on along the minus strand of NZ_JBSGSG010000038.1, from coordinate 28,221 downwards.
AGATGGCGCCGCCCTCGAAAACAACCTTCTGACGGGCGACGGGACGCAGACCGGCCTCCTTGGCCACCGCCGCACTCAGGCTCAGATTCGAGGCACCGGTGTAGAACGTGAACCGCTTGACCGGTCCGCCGTTGACCGAGGCCTCTATCAGCGGCATCGGGTCCATCTGCTGCAGCGGCAGCCGGGCGGCGTCGCCGTGGACCTGATACGGCTCGCCGCCGACTGCCGCGAACCACCGGGCGTAGGCCTTCTCGCCTGCCGCGCGCCAGTGCGGCGCGGAGAGGGCGAGCTTGTCCTGGCGCAGATAGCAGTCGCCCAGCAGTAAGTGGGTCTCCTTGTCGCCGGGCGCGAGCCCGAGGGCCGTCGTCAGATACTTCTCGGCGTCGGGGAACTTGCCGGCCAGCAGCCCTATATAGCCGCGGCGGCGCGCTGCGTGCAGGTTCCCGGGGTCTTTGTCCAAAACCCGCTCGTAGGCACGTCCGGCCTCCTCGAACTCCCCGGCCTCAAACAGTGCATCCGCGTTCCGGCTGCCGCCCAGCGCCGCGGCCGGACCGCCCAGCAGCGTCCCGGCGGCGGCAGCCCCCGTCCATACAGCAGCTCCCCGCAACAGCGAACGCCGTTCCCACGCCCGGTTCTTGGCCACGCCTTCTCCTCGTGATCGTCCTGTCGCCACGTGCTGAGCCGGCAGAGTCCCGAGGCGGCTGCCGTGCACGCTGTGGTGCGTGGCACTGACTGAAGACGATGCGCTGTTGCGGGGGCGTATGCGTTTTTTCATACGTCCCCGATACACCGCGAACCCCGGACGCCAGGCCAAGCCTTGGCACTCCCGGCGTGTCCACCTCACCCCCACCCCACCCAGACCCACCGCGGCTGCACGACCCTGGAAGAGGCGGGCTTCCACATCACGCGCCCCAAGTTCAAAGCACAGGCTCAGACTGCTCCCGGCCCACTGTGGTGCCACGCGTGACAGAGGTATCAATAGGGTGTCGCCCATGCCTGCCACACTGAGTTCCACAAAAACCGCCGCCGCGCTCCGCAGATCGGCACGGGTTTCCCTCGAGGTGCTGCTGGTGCTTGTGGCTGCTGCGGCAGCCCTGTGGATTCTGGGTCGGATGTGGTCGGTCCTCTGGCCGCTGGTAGTGGGCCTCTTGCTCACTACCCTGACCTGGCCTCCGGCTCGGTTCCTGCGCCGGCGCGGCTGGTCCCCCGCCCTGGCCGCCTCGGTGGTGACCGTGCTGTTCCTCCTGGTGGTCGCAGGCGTCGCGGCACTGATCGCGGTGCCGGTGGCGTCCGAGTCCGGCGAACTGGCCGACGGTGTGGCCGAGGGCATCGAGAAATTGCGCCAGTGGGCTGCCGGGCCGCCCTTCAACATCGACGACGCCCAGATCTCGGGCGGCATCGACTCGGCGACCGCGCGCATCAAGGACAGCGTCGGCAGCATGGTGACCACTGTCTTCACCGGAGTGAGCACCGTGTTGAACGGATTGGTCACCGCAGTTCTGGCGCTCTTCCTGATGTTCTTCTTCCTCAAGGACGGCCCGCGGTTCCTTCCGTGGCTCGCCCGTCAGCTCCCCGGCCGGCTCGCCACCGACGTCCCGGTCGTCGCCGCGCGCAGCTGGGACACCCTGGGTGCCTTCGTCCGTTCCCAGGCATTCGTCGGCCTGCTGGACGCCATCTTCATCGGCCTGGGCCTGTGGATCGTGGGTGTGCCCCTCGTGCTCCCGCTGGCGGTGCTGACCTTCGTCTCGGCGTTCGTACCGATCGTGGGCGCCGTGTTCGCCGGCTTGGTAGCGACACTCATCGCCTTGGTGTCCAACGGTCTGACAGACGCGTTGATCGTGCTGGCCATCATCCTCGTGGTCCAGCAACTCGAGGGCAACGTCTTCCAGCCGATCATCCAGAGCCGCGGGCTGGGCCTGCACGCCGCGGTGGTCCTGCTGGCGGTCACCCTGGGCGCGAACCTGGCCGGTGTCGTGGGCAGCCTGCTCGCGGTGCCCGTAGCCGGCCTGATCGCGGTGATCTGGAACTACCTGCGCGAGCAACTCAGCGACCCGCCACAGGAACCCGACACCGACGGCACACCCCCGGGCGCCACCGCTCCCTCCTAGCACTCCCGCGGCATCTCGCCGACTGACGCTCTGCCGACAGCGGGAACCCGGACGAAGGCCTCTGGCGTCCCAGCCCGCACGAGGCTTGCGCCGTACGGGGGTCGGGCATGAGCGACAGCACGCACAGCACGGCCGTGCGGCCGCACGGCAGCAGCGTCGGCGGCGGGTCGGCGTGTTGCTGTGCCCGTTGCCCGAGGGGCGCGGTGGCTTCGTTGTCGGTGGCCCGGACGCGGCGGCGTGGAATGGAACAGCCCTTGGCCGCCGCGTCGCTCTCCCACCCACTCGGTAGTTTCCTCTGCCTCGGGGCAAGAGGGCGCCGGGCAGCCTCAGACGATCCGTCAGAGCTCGACTTCGACATCGAGTTCGTCGTAGCGGCGCCGAGCTATGTCCTCCCGAGTCCCCGTGATCATGGTGAGGTAGGTCTCTCCGTGGGAGACAGAGCTCTCCGGGATGCGGATGAACAGTACGTCGCCGCGATCTTCCACGGGGTTGTGCCAAGCGCCGGAGTGGCCGCCGAGCTGGACTTCGTAGGTCCACGGCGCGTAGAGAACCCTGTCGATCTCGTCTACCAGCTTCTCCACGAGGTCAATCCGCTCGTCATCCCCTGCGGTGAAGTCCACCGCCTCCGGGGCGTCGGTCAAGTCATAGCGGGCGGGCGGGGTGGTGCCGGGCACCGGGTAAAGCGCGAACGGCTCGTGCAGTTTGGCGGCGTCCTTCTCCCTGCGCTCCGTCGGTGGGTGTTCGACGGTTTCGGTCCCGGCCGGCAGGTGGGTGATGACGCCTTCGCCGGGGTAGTTCGCGATTTCGGCGTGGATCACCACATGGCCGTCGGCGGGGAAGTCGATGTCGAGGATGCCGGTGGGTATGGCGGCGCAGTCGATGGTCAGCACATGCGGCAGCCCCCGGGGCGCCTCCATGTCCGGGGGCAGGTGGGCCAGTCCGGCAACCCGGGCGGCCGGTTGGGCCCCCTGCTTCAGCGCCTGCGGCAGCCTGTCGTAGGAGCAGAGGTGGACACAGGGGCGCAGGAGGCGGATGAAGGCCAGGGTCACCTGCTCGGGTACACCCAGGGTCTGTCCGGCGTCGAGAACGGCATCACGTACGTTCGATTCCATGAGCGCCACACTGCCATGCACCACTGACAGCTGACGCTATCCCCGGCCCCTGCGGGATCTTTGGGGGCTGTACACAGCGTCGGGTCCGGGGCGTCGGGCACAGCCGCATCCCTGGCCGGAGCATCCGCCCGCAGGCGACTCGTCCCCGGTGGTCGTGCAGCCCCTCGAACTGCCCTACGCGCGGGCCCTGTTGAGGCTCATAAGGTGCTCGGCCGACGCCGACTGAACACGTTCGTGTCGCACCGGTCTGCTCGGACCTTGCGTCGAGGGATGGTCGGCCCCGGGTTGTGTCGATGCGCTTGCCGTCCTGGCCGCTGGTCGAAGTCGGCGTGTCAACGGAGCGTGCTGCTCTCCGCCCACGACAACCTCGCCGGCTTCATCCGCCAGCTCTCGACAGGCAGGGGTTCCGCGTGGACCGACACGGCGCTGAGGTAAAGACCGTCACCGCTGAGCCGGAGCGTGGGAGGCAGGCTCTCGCTGAGGGCATCGGAAACCTCGGCGGTCGGGTAGCCGAAGAGGTCGATGCCGCGGAGGACGAGTGGGCAGGCCGACGGCCCGGTGGGCGTGAAGGGGCCGCGGGTGAGGCCGATGCCGGCCAGGCCGGGTGCGTCCTGGTGCCGGTCGTGGCGGTCCGTGGTGTCGCCGTATGCGTCGAGCGTCAGGCCCCGGTACTGCGCGCTGAAGGCCCAGCCGGCGCCACAGACCCAGCCATCGCGAACGTCCGCGATGGTGGCGACGGCCCACTGGGCGGTGCGCTCGTCCATGCCGAAGCGGAGGGTGCCGGCACCGCCGGGGAGCCGGAGGCCGACGTCGGGGAGCAACTCGAACATGCGGGGGATGGTCCCAATAAACGGCACTGCGCCACAAGCCGGTAACGACCATCCCCTGCTGCCGGCTTCCCCGGTGGCGTTACCTGTTCCTGCAGATCAGGCTGCTGCCACACGCTGATGACCGCCTCGTACGTGAATCTGCTTTGGGTGCGGATCCTGTGAAGTGACGGTCAGCTGTCGCCGGGCAGGTCGATGAAGGCGGCGCCGGTCTCGGCCATCCGCTGGACCGCATAGGCCGGGTCGATGAGTGCCTCGGGAGTGTGGATGCCCGGCGTGACGGGGTCGCCGCGCAGTTCGAGCAACCGCTCGACGCCGAGGGCGATGCCGAGTGCGGTCAGGGGTCGCTGGCCTGCCGGGTGGACCAGGCAGCGGCTCGTGCTGATCGGCGTACCTCCTCGGTCTGCTCCTTCGAGGTCGATCCGGACCTCGAAGGAAGCGGGCTCGCCGCGGCGCCGGCCCGCGGATTCCCCGACCGCGAAGTCGAAGCGGACGTTCGGCGCGTCCGTCGCGAGGGCGAGGCTTGGTACATCAAGGATGGCGATGCTCTGGCCGGGCAGGACGGTGCCGTCGGTACTGCGCACATCGGCCTGTGCGTCGGGGCCGTTGATCCAGGTGAAGACGCCGTCTTGGCGCACCAGTCCCGCCGAGGTGGCAGTGGACCACCGCTGCAGATCCGCTCTTCCCGCCGGCCCGCCGGTGTCCAGATCGTCCAGGACGGCACTGATCCGGATGGTGTCGATCCGGCCGAGCTGCCGGGCCCAGTGCAGTGCCGCGAGGGCGACGGTGCCGGCGCAGTAGTGACTGGCCATCAGGATCGGCGCGGCGTGTGCCTGCTGGGCGCCCGCGACGACCTCCGGCGCGATGTCAGCCAGGCCGCTGGAGATGCTGAGGTAGGGCAGCCCGCGATGCTGTGCGTAGCGCAGCCCGTGCAGGTGGTCGTCCCAAAGCGCGGCGATCACCGCCGAGTAGCGGTGATCGGCAGGGAGGCCGAGATCGCCGCGGCGCAGATCGATGGTTACGGCCGTTGCGGCGCCCAGGTCGTCGGCCACCCGCTGGGCACGCTCGAGGTCACGGCCCGCGATCGTCAGCGGGAGTGCCGGGTGCCATTGGCGCAGGAGGGCGGCGGTTGCCGCGCCTGCCTGACCCGTGCCGCCCATGATCAGTACTGGTTCCGTCTGTCCCACTGTCGGTTCCCCCCACATCCACGAAGCTACATTATGTAACCTACGTTTTGTAGCTTAGATTGGAGTGCGAACGCAAGGGAGGACCATGGCCACCACACCGACCCGCCTGTCCAAGCAGGCCAGGCGGGAGCAGCTGCTCGACACCGCCATGGCGATCGTGCGCACCCAGGGGACGGACGGTCTGACGCTGGTCACCCTCGCGGAAGCAGCCGGGGTGAGCAGACCCATCGCATACGACCACTTCGCCACGCGCCCCGGCCTGCTGCTCGCGCTCTACCGGCGACTCGACGAACACCACCGGGCCGCGATCAAACAGGCGTTGCAGGATGCGGCGCCCAGCGCCGGTGAGGTCGCCCGTGTCATCAGCACCGCCTACTTCGCCTGCGCCACCGACATGCCAGAGCTCGGCGCCATTTCCGCCGCGCTGAAAGGAAGCCCGGAAATGGAGGCGGTCCAGCTCGAGTTGACCGACAACTACACGGACCTGGTGGTCACGGCGCTGCTGCCGTACTCCGGGCTTTCGCCCAGCGCCCTCCAGCTGCGTTGCGTCGGCGTGCTGGGGGCGGCCGAGGCGCTTGCCGCCGAGCTGAACCGGGAGCGGGCAACCGACGGCGAAGCGGTCAGCACGCTGACCGACCTCATCGTGGGCGGCCTCGACGCCAAGGCCGACCGTTAGGGCCTGTTGCGCAGTCCTGATGAGGGTTTGGTCGTCCTCGCCGGTCAGCTCGCCGATGGCAGCGTCGGGCTCGTCCGGGGAACCTGAGGAAAGGCGGACAGCATCATGCACGACTACGTGAGCGATCTTCGGGCCCTGGTGGGACACCGGCCTCTGGTCCTTCCAGGCGCAGCGGTGCTGCTCACCGATGAGGGCGGCCAGGTCCTGCTGCTGGCGCGAGCGGACACCGGAGGGTGGGGCCTGCCCGGCGGGCTGATGGAACCCGGCGAGTGCCTCGAGGACACGGCCCGGCGCGAAGTACGGGAGGAAACCGGGCTCAGCTTCGGCGAGTTGGAGCTGTTCGGGGTCTACTCCGGGGCGGAGCAGTTCTACCGGTACCCCAATGGCGATGAGATCTACAACGTCACCGTCGTCTACCGTGCCCCCCTTCCCAGGGACAGCACCCCGCAGGTAGAAGGCCGGGAGAACACCGACTGGCAGTTGTTCCGGCCCGATCAACCCCCCGTAACGCTCATCGGCCCCGAGAAGCCGATCCTTGCCGACTATGCCCGGGCCGCCGCCCGCTCTGCGCCTCCGAACCCGGCTGCAACCCCCTTGACCGGCCCTCGATCTCCTTGGCCTGCTTGATCGCTAGCCGGCTTCGTGATCACCTCGGCTCCGTAGAAGGCGGCGGCCAGGGCGCGGGAAGCGCCGGTCGGCTTGATGTCGGTACATGTGAACCCGGGAGAAGCAGTGTCTTATCGTCTCAACGAGTACGAGCAGCCCATCGGTGAGCCGGTGCCGGGATGGTCGCCGCGTCCCCGGCCCGCAGCGGTCACCCTGGAGGGGGAGTACTGCCGGCTGGAGCCGCTGGACGCGGACCGGCACTCCGCCGAGCTGTACGCGGCGTACAGCGGCGGCAGCGATCAGCGGGACTGGACGTACATGTCCGTCGGCCCGTTCGAGTCGCTGGGGGACTACCGCCGCTACGCCGGTGAAGCGGCCGCCGGCAGTGACCCGCGGCACTACGCGGTGATCAGCCTCGCCGACGGAACGGCGACCGGGACGCTTTCGCTGATGCGGCAGGAACCGGCCCACGGTGTCGTCGAGGTCGGCAGCGTCATGTTCTCCCCGGCGATGAAGCGCCGTCCGATCTCGACCGAGGCCCAGTTCCTGGCCATGCGGTACGTCTTCGAGGAGCTCGGCTACCGGCGCTACGAATGGAAGTGCGACAGCCTCAACGCGCCCTCACGCACCACGGCCGCGCGTCTGGGCTTCACCTTCGAGGGAATCTTCCGGCAGGCCGTCGTGTACAAGGGCCGCACCCGCGACACCGCCTGGTACTCGATCATCGACACCGAGTGGCCTGCGGTCAGGGATGGTTTCGAGGCCTGGCTGTCACCCGACAACTTCGACGGTCAGGGGGCCCAACGGCGTTCGCTGGCCGACCTGCGAGCCAGCGCTGCCACGCGGCGGTGATCCGCAGGCGGTGCGGGAGTGGTGTGGCCCGCAGGGTCAGTTCCGCTCGTCGATCCCCGCTTTCGTGGTTCGGGTGAGTTTCGGGTCGCTGGCGGGGAACTGTGTTTTTCCTCCGGGGAAGAGGAGGAGGCCGTCTGGTGTCTCGGCCACCACGTCGGCATAGCTGTCGCCGTTGACGTCGAGTGGGGGCAGGGTGGCGCTGATCGATTCCCGGTTGTAGGTGGCCGCGTCATAGGCGGTGGCGCGGGTGGGTTCGGGGCCGGTGTCGTCGGTTGCGCCGGGCAGCAGCGTGAAGCGGCCCGCCTTGTCCTCGCCGGGAGTGGTGATCACCAGGTCCGGGTGCCCGTCACCGTTGATGTCGCCGGTGCCGGAGAGGGCACCGAACATGTCCTTGCCCTGCGAATCGCCGGGGATGCCGGGGGTTTCCTGGGTGTACACCGTGGTGCGCCGGCCGGTACCGGGGCCGCCCGCGGCGCCGAAGACGACGGTGAGCGCTCCCGCGTCCAGCCCGTCGGCCGGCGACGAAATGCCCCCTCCTCCCACGAGGAGGTCCGTGATGCCGTCGCCGTCCGCGTCGCCGGCCAGCGGGGTGAGGACTCCGTCCTCGATGCTGTTGTCCAGGCCCTTGGGCGGGGCGGCCGGGACGGGCCCTTCAGGGCTGCCGCGGAAGTAGGCGGCCGCGGGGATCGGGTCCGGGCCCGGCTCCACGTCGTCCGCATACGGCGGGCTCCCGGTGAAGAGCAGGTCATCGAAGCCGTCGCCGTCGAAGTCGCCGGCGGTGGCCCCGCCCCCGGCGGCTTTCCAGTCCTGGCCCGCCAGCCGGGCCGGGGCGCCGTCCCGGCCGAACGGGCCGTAGGCGATCCGCCCCGGTATCCGGGACGGGTCCTTCTCCTGCGCCCCCTTGCCGCGGTCGATCAGGTCCAGGGCCCCGTCACCGTTGACGTCGGCCACGGCCGTCGCGAGGAACTGGCGCTTGGCGGCCACGGTCACCGGATTGCCGAGGCCGTTCCTGCCGCCGAACATGACCACCGCCCGGTAGGCGGCGCCCGGTTCGGCCTTGCGGCCCGGTCGGGTTGGTTCACGGGTGGCGACCAGATCGGTGTACCCGTCGCCGTCGAGGTCGCCGCGGAGCAGCGGGCCGCTGTAGACGTCGCGGTAACGCGTGGCGCGGGCCGCGTCCAGTCCGTGTTTCGAGCCCGGGACGACGACTACATGCCAGGCCCATGAACCGCCGGAGGCACGTTCGGTTTCGACGGTGACGAAGTCGTCGTAGCCGTCCTTGTCGAAGTCGCCGGTGCCGGATTCGCTGCGGCCGTCGCGATCCGGCGGGGCCGGACGGCTGTGCCCGGTACCGCCGGCTCTCTCCTCCCGGCTACCGCCACTGCCTGTACAACCCGCCAGCAGCAGGGCCGTGCAGCCCAGCAGGGCGAGCGCGGACCGGGATGCAACCATGCGGGCTCCTGACGCAGGGCAGTGCCGGGGGAGTTGGACTTGCCACGTGTCACAGCACAACCAAGAACCGGGCAGGCATCCGCGGGCTTACCGACCGCCGCCCCTGAAGACCCGTACCCCGTGCCACTCGGACATCGATGGCACAAACCTAGTGATCAACAGCCTTCGATGGCAATGATCAGGGTTCGACGGCACAGGACAGAGGGTGGTCGCGCTGCGGCGCTTACCGGAGGCCAGGACTGGAACCGAACGTGCGACAGACGCACCGCCTACTCCGCCAGTTGCGCCTGCCACGGATGCCGGGGATGCACCCGCTCCAGCCACTCACTCAATCGCTTCCGGCGCGCCCGGCTCAGCAACGGCAGTATCCCGTCGAAGTCCTCCTGGTCCTTGAGCCGCGGCTGCTTCGCTTTGAACAGCAGCACCAACTCTGGGACCAGGTAGGGAATTCCGTCCGTTGTCCGCTCGGTGATCGCCTCGTACGGCAGCCGTAGGCTCTCGTCCCGCCGGCAGAGCCACATCCCGTCCTCGTGTGGCTCACGGAAGACGTCGAACAGGAATTGACCACTTGCCGGATCGCGAAGCCAGGTCTGGTGCGTGGCGGCCAGTGCCTCGTCTCCCGCGTCCGCCCAGACCCGTCCCGAACCCACCGCGTCCCAGGCGTACTCCGGAAAACGGCTCCGAATCTCCCAGAACCCCCTGGCAGGTACCGCGATCTCCAGATCGCCGTGCGGCCGCGACTGCTCGCCGCGGAACAGGTCCAGCGCCCACCCGGCCGCAACACACCAGGGAGTGCGGACCCCGCCCAACCGCCCCGCAACCTGCTCCGGCCCCCACGCATCGGCCCATCGGTGATGAAGTTCGTCTGTATCAAGCACAGTGCCGCCGGGCGGCAGGGAGCCAGTCATGGCCACAATTTACTGACGCAGCCCGTCCCCTCACCGATCTGATGGAGCGTAGCGGCGAGGGATGCTGGCGCGAGCGGGAACGGACGAAGCCCGTCGCCTAGGAGTGAGGGGCCCGCCGCGGAAGGGCGGCGGGCCCCCGGGAACCCGGCTGTGGCGGTGGTGCGGCCGAAAGGCTGAACCGATACCGGGGATCAGGCCGCGACGAGCTCCCGCTCGCGCTCCGGCGTCTCGACCCCGGCCTTGGGCTTCTTGTTCGGCAGCGAGAGCCGGAAGACCTTGTGCCAGGCGGAGAACACCTGCTTGGGCAGCGGCCCGGTGACGTACTCCAGCTCGTACTTCTCGAACAGCGCGCGCACCTTCACCGCGACCTCGGCGTACCGGTTGCTCGGCAGGTCGGGGAAGAGGTGGTGCTCGATCTGGTGGGAGAGGTTGCCGGTCATGAAGTGCATGGCCTTGCTGCCGCTGATGTTCGCCGAGCCCATCATCTGGCGCAGGTACCACTGGCCGCGCGTCTCGCCCTTGATCGACCGGCGCTCGAAGACCTGCACGCCCTCGGGGAAGTGCCCGCACATGATCACCGAGTGGGTCCAGAGGTTGCGGACCAGGTTCGCGGTGAACGTGGCGCCGAGCGTGGGGAGGAACGACGGGCCCGAAAGGAGCGGGTGGATCACGTAGTCCTTGAGCACCTGCTTGCGGATCTTGCGGCCCACGGCCTTGGCCCGCGCGCGGAACTCCGGGCTCTTGCGGCGGCGCTTGCTCAGGTTCTTGCCGAGCTCCAGGTCGTACGCCGCGATGCCGTACTCGAAGAAGCAGGCGTTGATGAAGTTCCACACCGGCTGGCCGAGGTGGAAGGGGTGCCACTTCTGGTCCTCGTCGACGCGCATGATGCCGTAGCCGAGGTCGTTGTCCTTGCCGATCACGTTGGTGTACGTGTGGTGCAGCTCGTTGTGCGAGTGCTTCCACTGCTCGGACGGCGAGACGTGGTCCCACTCCCAGGTGGTGGAGTGGATCTTCGGGTCCCGCATCCAGTCCCACTGGCCGTGCAGGATGTTGTGGCCGATCTCCATGTTGTCCATGATCTTCGCCACGGACAGACCGGCTGTGCCGATCAGCCACGCGGGCGGGAAGATCGAGAACAGCAGCACACCCCGGCTGACCAGCTCGAGCTTGCGCTGTGCCGAAATGATCTTACGGATGTAGGCGGCGTCCTTCTCACCTCGGTCGGCGATCACCTCGTCACGGATCGCGTCCAGCTCGCGGCCGAGCTCCTCGATCTGCTCCGCGGTCAGGTGGGCGGTGGGGTCGATGGCGGTCAAGGTGCTCCTACCGTTCGATGTCGCAAGGGCCCGCAGCGGCGGACACGCAGGTCTGGATGAGGACGCCCGGCTCGGCCTCGGTGATCTCGCCGGTGCGCAGGTCACGGACGGCGCCCGCCTTGAGCGGCGTGACGCAGCCGAAGCAGATGCCCATGCGGCACCCGGAGGGCATGAGCACACCGCTCTCCTCGCCGACGTCCAGCAACGGCGTGGCGCCGTCCGCGTCGACGGTCTTGCCGGTGACGCTGAACGTGACCTCGCCGCCGTCGCCGGCGACGACGATGTTGGGGCGGAAGCGTTCGGTGTGCAGGCGCTCTCGTACACCGTGCTCACTCCAGTGCTCTTCGGCGGCGTCGAGCAGGCCCGCGGGCCCGCAGGCCCAGGTCTCGCGCTCGGTCCAGTCGGGCACGAGTTCGTCGAGACGGGCGATGTCGAGCATGCCGTCCGTGTCGGTGTGCACCTCGGTGAGCCGCAGCTTCTTGTCCGCGACCAGGTTGTGCAGTTCGTTGCGGAAGATCACGTCGTGCGGCTGCGGCGCGCAGTGGATCATGACGGCGTCGTCGAACTCGCTGTCGCGCAGCATGCCCATCACGGGCGTGATGCCGCTGCCGGCCGTCAGATAGAGCACCTTGGCGGGCTTGGCCTGCGGCAGCACGAAGTCACCGGTCGCCTGGTCGAGCTGGATCAGCGTGCCCGGTTTCACCCGGCGGACCAGGTGGTTGCTGACCTTGCCGTCCGGGATCGCCTTCACGGTGATCGTGACGCGGCCGTCCGGGCGGTTGGTCGGCGAGGTGAGGGAGTAGGCACGCCACAGGCGCACCCCGTCGACGTCGACCCCGACCCGCACGTACTGACCGGCCGTGTGGCCGCGCCAGCCCCGTCCCGGCCTGATCACGATGGTCGCGGCGTCACCCGTCTCGGGGTGCACGGCCTCGATGCGCCCACGCAGGTCGGCGCCCGCACGCAGCGGTCTTGCCAGGTCGAGGTAGTCCGACGGCAACAGCGGCGTCGTGACCATCTCCAGCAGTTTCCACGCCCTGCTGCGGAGGGCTGTACTCGTCATGGCTACAGCTTGCTGCGCCTCAAGGCGTAAAGTCCTGACCGCAAGACGTAAATCTGGTCGACTGAATTGTTCGCAGGGAACAAAAACGTGAGCCATGCAATCCAGAGGGCCAGCGAGCTGGCCCTGGACGAGACGACGGTCACCGCACTTCGGGCCGCGCTGAAGACCACCGCCGACGAGATCGTCCAGGCGATCATCGACGAGGTCCCGCCTTACGCCAACGCCCTTTCGGGCCGCATGGGCGGCACCATCCGCCGAGCCGTCCGCACCGCCCTGGGGCACTACCTGGACCTCGCGAGCGGGAAGGCCACCGGCGGCGACGCCGGTGACGCGGCCTACGAGCTGGGCCGCGGCGAGGTGCGCGACGGCCGTTCGATGGACGCCCTGCTCGGCGCCTACCGCGTCGGCGCCCGCGTGGCCTGGCGATGCCTGGCAGCGGGCGCGGTACCCGCAGGGCTGCCCGCCGCCGAGGTCGCCAAGTTCGCCGAGCTGACCTTCGCCTACATCGACGAGCTCTCCGCGGCGAGCGCCGCGGGCCACGCCGACGAACTGGCCGCCCGGGGCCGGGCCCACGAGCGCCACCTGGAACACCTGGCCCGCGACCTCCTCGCCGGCGCGAGCCCGGACGTGCTGCTGGCCTCCGTCCAACGGGCCGGGTGGCAGCCTCCGGATTCGCTGACCGCGGTCCTGCTGCCCGCCGCCCAGGCCCGGCCTGCCTACCGCACGCTCGACCCGAGCACCCTCGTCCTCGACGATCTGCCGGACGCCACCGGTGTGCTGCTCGTCCCCGATGCCGACCGGCCGCGCCTCTTGCGGCAGCTGACCGACCGCACCGCCGTGGTCGGCCCGGCCCGGCCATGGACGCGTGCGTCCGCCTCGTACGCACGAGCCGTACGCGCGCGCTCCCTTTCCGCTGATATCCGCGACACCGAGGACCACCTGCCCGAGCTGGTGCTGAGCGCCGACGCGGACGCGTTCGCCGACCTGCGTGCCCGGGCCCTCGCACCGTTGCGGACCTTGCCCGCCGCGACCGCACGGCGGCTGGAGGAGACGTTGCGGGAGTGGCTGCTGCACCAGGGCAGGCGGGAGGAGGTGGCGGCGGCGTTGTTCGTCCATCCCCAGACGGTCCGGTACCGGATGTCACAGCTGCGGGAGCTGTTTCCGGATCTCGCGTCGCCGCACCGGGTCCTTGAACTGACGCTGGCGGTCGGTCGTCGGGTCAGCTGACGCGTACGTCGACCGCCGGACGACCGACCGGGCGACCTGGCACGCAGCGCGAGGCATGATGGGGATGGAATGACGGAATGCGAGGTCAGGAGCTTGCATGGCAAAGCGGGTCCACCAACCCCGTGAGGACGCGGAGTTCAATTTCATCCTCGGGATGAGCGGAGTTCCGGTCCTCGCATACTTCATCGGGACATGGCCCAAGGCCATCGAGCCCTGCCGGGTGATGGACCTCGTCGTGGGTGGCATCGCCGACGACTACACGGGCCGCCTGACGGTCGTCCGCGCCGACATCACGCGTTGTCCGGCCGCAACCGAGCGATACGGGATCACCGGAGCCCCGTCCTGCGTCCTGCTGAAGGAGGGAGAGGCGGTGGCGCACGGCACAGGGCCTACGACCGACGCCGAGGTACGGAAGTTCCTCGACGGCCACCTCTGAGCGGGCCTCGGCCACAGGCATCCAGGTAGAGCGGGCCTGGTCGGAACTACGAAGAAGGTCATGGGCTGAGCCGCCGGACATGCCCTAGCGCCCGGTCAGGGTCCCCGGTGGAATCTCTGCGTCCTTCGCCTTGTCGCCCGGCTGCAACTGGCCGTCGTAGCGGCCCTGATGCCAGATCAGTTTCTTGAACTGTTCCGGGGTGAGTACGCCCTGCCAGGGGGTGTCGCCCGGGCAGAACACGCCCTCGCAGCTGTAGCAGTAGTGCGCGGGCAGCCAGAACTCGTCGGCGAGTGTCTCGCCGGATGTCTCGGCGTCCTTTTCCCGGCCGTCCTGTCGTACGACGGCGATCGTGGCGGCGAAGATGAGCAGCCCGAGGACCACGCCGCCGGCGATGTAGAGCGGGTTGTCCTTTTCGACGCCCGCGTAGGCGAGGCCGCCACCGAACCCGAGGCTCATGACGAGCCCCTCGATGAAGTGGAGGCAGCCGTCGCCGCTCTTCTCCGGGCCCTTCGCCAGGCGGGTACCGAGGTCTTTGGTCAGGACGCCCTTGCCGGACCGTGCCTGTTCGACGCTCCGCACCTCGGCTCCGCCGCAGCGCGGGCATGTCGGCGTCGGCGCTTGCGGCTTTCCGTCCGTTGTCATGCGCAGAACGCTATCTGGTGTGGGTGTCGGCGCTGACGGCGGAGTGCGGTGCGGGTCATCAGGCAGGGGGCGCTGCGAGGGCAGCGGTTTCCTGCACGGCTTGGGCGAACGCCCGTACTTTTGCCGTGTTTCCGGTGGCCGGCCAGACAAGGCCGTAGTGGACTGGCGGTGCGTCGCTGAAGGGGATGTAGGCGATGTCGGGGCGGGAGTAGTAGTGCGCTGCGCGCAGGCAGGTGGGGGACACTCCCTTGCCTGCGCCGACCAGGGCGAGGACATCCTGCCAGGCCGTGGCCGACGGCCCGCGGGGAATGGTCCGGCCGGTGGGTGTGTGTCGGGGGTAGTGCAGGTCGAGGAAGTATTCCGGCTGATCGGTGACCGAGATCAGCGGTGCTTGTGCGAGGTCTTCCAAAGATACGGTCGCACGCTTGGCGAAGGGGTGGTCGGCGGGTACGACGAGTGCTCGGGGCTCGGTGAACAGCACCGGGCCGTTGACGATGTCGGGCTCGTCGATGGGCAGTTCGATGAGCTGGACATCGCAGCTCCCGTCGCGCATCGGCGTGAGGGGTTCGTCCATCTGCGAGTTGCGGAACCGGATCACGCAGTGGGGATGGCGGGTGCGGAAGATGTCGGCGGCCGCCACGACCAGGTTGCCGCACCAGGCGGCCGAGTACCCGACGGTGAGTGTCCCGGTGAAGGTCCGGCCCGCTTCGACTGCCGCGGCCAGTGTCTCCTGGATCTGCCGGTATCCGATCGACAGGCCGTCTCGCAACTGACTGCCGATCGGGGTCAGTTGAACGCTGCGGCTGGTCCGCTGGAAGAGTTCGGCGCCGATGATGCGTTCCTGCTTCTTGATGGCCTGGCTGACCCGGGCCGGGGTGACGTGCAGCCGTTCCGCCGTGCGGCCGAAATGCAGCTCCTCGGCCAGGACCAGGAAGATCTCTATCTCCCGCAGCTCCACTGTCCACCCCCGTCGATCGTGAACTCTCAGATTAACTATCCGTGCAGAATAGGTCGTTGATCGACCTTCGCGTCACGCTGATCCTTGAGCGAGGACAGCCGCTGCAGAGGAGATCAGCTATGAACATAGTGGCGTCGGCGCTGCTGCTGACCGTCGCCGATCCGGCGGCGTCGAGCCGGTTCTTCACCGCCCACCTGGGCTTCCGTGAGGTCCTGCTCTCACCGGAAGCCATCCATCTCGCACGTGACGACGCGGCTGCCGACCTTGTCGTGTTGCAAGCCCCCTCGGGCAATGAGCACCAGGTGCACAGGGGGTCGCCTGCGTCATCGGAAGTCGCGATTTGCCTCACGGTCACCGGTCTCGCGGCTGAACACGAGCGGCTGCGGCGCGAATGTGCGCACGTTTCCATGCCCCTGCGACAGGAGGCGTGGGGCGAGTGGGCGGTACAACTCACCGACCCCAACGGAGTGGTGATCCGGCTCGTGGAGTGGGTTCCGCCCGCCGGCGCCTGACCGCCCCGGACAGGGGGCCTTCCTGCGCCCGGGGTATCCCGGCTCGCACTCCACACGCTCCCGCGTATGTCACACCCGGCTCTTTCACCTGCCGGCCTGCTCTGCCCTTGATCAACCTGCCTGAACTCCGAACGGAAGGAAGCCATGTCGTCATCTGTCATGTCCGCAACCAGTGCGGAGGGCGGTCTCCAGATGCCCGCCGCACTCTCCGCCGTCGCCTTGCGCAAGTCCTACGGCGACAAGGTCGTCCTCGACGGGATCGATCTGACGGTCCCGCGGGGTACGGTCTTCGCTCTGCTCGGCCCGAACGGCGCGGGCAAGACCACCGCCGTCAAGATCCTCTCCACACTCATCGCTCCGGATGCCGGCACCGTCCGTGTCGGCGGCCACGACCCGTCCACCGACGCGCACGCGGCCCGCGCGATGATCGGGGTGACCGGCCAGTTCTCCGCCGTCGACGGCCTGATCACCGGCGAGGAGAACATGCTCCTCATGGCCGACCTGCACCACCTCTCCAAGCAGGAGGGCCGCCGGGTCGCAGCCGAACTCCTGGAGCGCTTCGACCTGGTGGAGGCAGCCAAGAAGCCCGCCTCCAGCTACTCCGGCGGTATGAAGCGCCGCCTGGACATCGCCATGACCCTGGTCGGCAATCCCCAGATCATCTTCCTCGACGAGCCGACCACCGGACTCGATCCACGCTCCCGCCACACCATGTGGCAGATCATCCGTGAGCTCGTCACCGGCGGCGTCACCGTCTTCCTCACCACCCAGTACCTGCAAGAGGCGGATGAACTCGCCGACCGTATCGCGGTGTTGAGCAACGGGCAGATCGCCGCGGAGGGCAGCGCGGAAGAACTGAAGCGCATGATCCCCGGCGGCCACATCCGGCTCCGCTTCACCGCCCCGGCCGTCTACCAGCACGCCGCCTCCGTCCTGGACGGGGTCACCTGCGACGACGAGGCGCTGGTGCTGCAGATGCCCAGCGACGGCAGCCAGCGCGAGCTGCGTTCGATCCTCGACTGGCTGGACGCGACCGGCATCGAGGCGGACGAGCTCACCGTGCACACCCCCGACCTCGACGACGTCTTCTTCGCCCTCACCGGCGGCGCCCCCGATGCGTCAGTCCCCAGCCAGGCCCACCAGGGCGACCAGACCGACCAGGCCCGCCAGGCCGACCAGGCCAGCCAGTCCAAGGAGACCGTCCGATGAGCTCCCTCTCCCTCGCCGTGCGCGACTCCTCCACGATGCTGCGCCGCAACCTCCTGCACGCCCGCCGCTACCCGTCGCTGACCCTGCAACTACTCCTCACCCCGATCATGTTGCTCCTGCTGTTCGTCTACATCTTCGGCGACACCATGAGCGGGGGCGCGGGCCGCGACGCCTACATCGCCTTCATCGTCCCCGGCATCCTGCTGATGACGATCGGCTCGACCACCATCGGCACGGCCGTGTCGGTCTCCACCGACATGAACGAGGGCATCATCGCCCGCTTCCGCACCATGGCCATCCACCGCAGCTCCATCCTCTTCGGCCACGTCGTCGGAAGCGTCGTGCAGACCCTGCTCAGCCTGGTCCTGGTCGGCGCCGTCGGCGTCGCCATGGGCTTCCGGTCAGTGGACGCCACCCTCCCGGAATGGCTCGCCGCCTTCGGCTTGCTCGCCCTCTTCACTCTGGCGTTCACCTGGATCGCCGTCGGCATGGGTCTGGGCAGCCCGAATGCCGAGGCAGCCGCCAACAGCGCGCAGCCGCTGATCCTGCTGCCCCTCATCTCCAGCGCCTTCGTCCCCCTGCACTCGATGCCCGGCTGGTTCCAGCCGATCGCCGAATACCAGCCCTTCACCCCCGCCATAGAAACCCTGCGCGGCCTTCTTCTGGGCATCGAGATCGGCAACAACTGGTGGATTGCACTGGCCTGGTGCCTGGCCCTCACCTTCCTCGGCCACCGCTGGTCCACATCGCAGTTCAACGCCGACCCGAAGTAGTCATCCCGATCCTGCAAGGAATGGAGGGAGGGATGGCTGGGAGGACCGCTGGGCGGGGGCGGTGAGGCGGACGGCCGCAGCTCCGGCTGCGGCTGCGGCTGCTCTACGGTGCGACGGGTCCGGGTGTCTCGTCCGGCGGGGAGGTGACGGGTGGAGGTGACGTGCTGATGCTGGGGCTGGCGGGTGGGGGAGTGTCGGCGGGGGCTGACGGGTCGTCCCGGGAGAGGAGCCGTGGCAGGACGAGGAGGACTGCTGCCAGGACTGCGGTCAGAAGGACTGCCGCAGCCTTGCGCAGTGCCGGGCGGACCACCGTACGTGCGCGGGCCGGTGGTGAGAAGTCCGGGCGGAGGGCGGTGACTTGGCTGGCCCGGGCGTGCAGTGTGGCGCGCAGGCGGTCCTCGACGGCTGTCATGGCGTCTCCTTGAGTCTTCTGGCCAGAGCCGTGAGCGCCCGGCTCGCTGTGGACTTCACCGCACCCCGGGACAGGCCCAGGGTCGCTGCGATGTCCGCTTCGGACATGTTCGACCAGTACCTGAGGACGAGGACCTCCCGCTGGCGCACGGTGAGCAGTCTCAGTGCTCGCAGCACTTCCTGGTGTTCTTCCCTGAGGAGGACCTCTTCTTCCGGTGGCGGTACGGGGAGGATGCGCGGCGGGATGTAGGCGCGCACCGTGCGCCTCCTGCGCAGCACGTCCCTGGAGGTATTGACCACGCTGCGCCGTACATACGCCTCGGGGTCGGCGATGCGGTCGAGCGTGTTGCCGTGTCGTCGGTAGAGGGCTGCGAAGGCTTCCTGGACGACGTCCTCGGCTGTGGGGATGTCGTCGACCAGGAGGACGGCCAGGCGCACGAGGTCGAGCCTGCGGTGGCGGTACAGTCTGTCGATTTCCTCCGACGTGGTGCCGGACAATCGGCCCGCGAGGTCCGATCTGTTTCGGTTCTGGGAGAGGCGCGCCAGTAGCCATCGCCACCGGCTGCGCGGGAAAGTACCTTCACAGGCGGAAACGGCAGCCATCAGCGCCTTTTCCTCACGGCCGCGGTCCTGACGCCTTGACGCTGTGTGTGTCGGCCGTCATCCGGTCCGGGGTGCCATGGGGGTGTCGGGCGGATGCTGCCGCGGATGATTTCCCGGCGGGTGATTTCTGGCATATGTGTCAACCTGTTGCGTTAATCGAGCGGTTCAGGGCTTACGGGGGTGCGGGGGCGCCCTCTACTGAGAAGGACGTGTGAGGCGCCGACAGGTTGCAGTTCACCGCGCGGTATGGGCGTGCGGCTGTGGCGTGGCGTGTCCGTCTGCCGCTTCCGGAACGTTGATCGTCCCGACCTGCAACCCCGGGCAGGTCCGCACGTCTGTCAAGGCGTAAGGGGCGTTCCGCCCCCGTGCGGACGTGCGTGTCCAGCCTGCGCAGGACACGTCGCCGTCGGATGTGAGACCTGAGGAAGACTGTGCTGAAAGTCAGAGCTGTTGCCGCCGCCGTTCTGGTGGGTCTGGGCCTGGGCTTGGTGCCGGGCTGTGCGAGCCCGGCCGGCGGGTCCGCGCGTGACGCGGAAGCGGGGGCCGCGACGTCCACCGCGCCGGTGCCCTCCCGGACGCCGAGCAGTGCTCCCGCGACACCGCCGGATCATGAGCCTGTCTCGTACAAGCCGAGCTGGCCCGACACCACGGTGCGCACGGCGCGCGGGCATCGCGTCAACGCGTGCGTGCCCAAGGACCTCAGGAGCAAAGCCACCACGCTGACGACCAGCGACGGGGTGCATCTGTCGGCGCTGGTCCTGGGGGACGGGCCCGACGGTGTTCTTCTGGATCACGAGCAGGGCTACAGCATCTGCTCGTTCGTCGACATCGGGCGGCAGCTGGCAAAGCGCGGCTACCACGTGGTGATCCCCGAGTACCGCAATCACGGCGCGTCCGAGGAACTGGCTGAGAACGAGCACATCGACCGGGATGCCCGGGCCGGACTGGCGGAGCTGCGACGTGTCGGCGCGAAGAGGGTGTTTCTGGCGGGGGCGTCGTGCGGGGGGACGACGGCGGCAGTCGCCGGGGTCGATACGCCCTTGCGGGTGGTGGGCCTGTTGATGATGTCCTCGCCTGCCCGGTGCGGCGGGGTGGACGGCGTGGCGGCGGTCAAGAAGCTGAGCGTTCCGACGCTTCTCGTGACGTCACCCGGTGACATGCAAGGCAACGTGGAGAAGCAGGTCCGTGAGGTCTACGCGGCCTCCGTTGCCCGCAAGAAGGACCTGGTCATCCAGAAGGGCGAACGGCACGGAACGGACATGATCAAGCGGGAAGGTGCCACAGGCGCCGCGTTGCAGGACCGGGTCATCCAGTTCGTGCTGGATTCCTACACCGCCGCCCGCTGACGACGGCCTTCACCTTCACCCCGGGCAACGGCCGCGAGCGGAACCAGACGCTCCGGGCCGGCCCCGCACTCACCCGAGAGAGACATGATGAAGCGACACAAGCGCACGAGGACTTCGGCTCGTCTGCTGGGCCTGTCGGCGGCGGTGCTGTCCGCCGCTGCGGCAGCCTTCACGTATACGGCCGCAACCGGTGCCGCGGCACCGACCGAGGCGACCGGACGGAGCACGGTGCCTTCGTCCGGGGCCGCCAAGACGGTCCGCTACGACCTGGGCAATGAGGCCTGGCACCTGCCACAGACCGGTCAACCGGGCGAGCTGACCGGGGTGGCGCACTACCCCGCCGACCTGGGCACGGGGCGGCATCCACTGATTGTGCTGATGCACGGCTTGCACGACACGTGCGCCGACCGGAAGGCGGACGCAGCGCGCACAGCTGCCGAGCACGACGGTGACGACGCCGCATACGAAGCCGCCAATGCCAAACTGTCCGCCTGGCCGTGTGCGTCGGGAACACCCGCCCTGCCCAGCGAGCGCGGATATGACTACCTGGGCCGCAAGTTGGCCGCTCAGGGATTTGTCGTGGTCTCGGTCGGCGCAAACGGCATCAACGCCTCTTCCGTGACGGGGGATGACAACGCTGCCGCGCGCGCGGATCTCATCAACCGGCATCTGCGCATGTGGCAGAAGCTCAGCTCCACAGGCAAGGGCGAGCTGGCCGGGAAGTTCACCGATCCGGCAACCGGAGCGGCGCGACGCGTCGGCTTCGCCCACCACGTGGACATGGGCAACGTGGGGATCATGGGGCACTCCAGGGCAGGCGCCGGGGTCACCTGGCAGGCGGCTGACAGTCATCGAGGACAGTGGCCCAAGGGCGTCGACATCAAGGCGGTGGCGGCCGTGGCGCCCGCCTACAACGTGATGACCGAGGACATGTCCAACTACACGATCACCAAGACCCCCTTCGCCGCCTTCCGGGGAACATGCGACGGACAGGTCGGCAGCGAGGCGTTCTGGTTTGCGGCCGACGCGGCCAAGGGGAACCGGAGCGGCTTCTACCGGTTCGCGATCCACGGGGCGAACCACAACTACTTCAACACGCAGTGGTCGCCTCAGAGCCGTCAGGTCGCGGCCTCCGACGACGCCATGCCGGTTCAAGGACACCCCGGGCAGTGCACTGACCGTGAGGGTGCGGCGCCGGCCAGGCAGCTGACCGAGCCGCAGCAGCGCCATGTCGCCGCCACGTACCTCGGCGCCTTCTTCCGCCGCTACCTCCTCGGCGACACCGGGCAGGACCAGGTACT
This sequence comes from Streptomyces sp. NPDC055189, assembly GCF_053606765.1. Classification (NCBI taxonomy): domain Bacteria; kingdom Bacillati; phylum Actinomycetota; class Actinomycetes; order Kitasatosporales; family Streptomycetaceae; genus Streptomyces; species Streptomyces sp. NPDC055189. Next base: position 6,696 of record NZ_JBSGSG010000038.1, on the reverse strand, counting down.
GACGGGGGCGCGGCATCCCGACGCGGCCATCACGGATGTGGACGTCACCGCCGCGGCCCCCTGAACGGCAGCCGTCTGCGCAAAGGGCTCTCCGTTCGCGCACCGCCGGTCCACGGGGGCGGTGCGCCCGGCGGCCGCGAGGGCTAACCGGGGGTCTGCTGCTGTATGTTGCTGTGATCACTGCCGGTGGGTGCGGGATGCCGCCGGGGAGTGCATCGTGTCCGGCCGGTTCCACGCTGCACCAACGTTTCTGCGAATTCCGGGGACACCCGGCCTGGTGAATTGTCATCCGATGGATGGGATTTCGTTCGGGTGACCAATCCGGTCGGTCCGGGCAGCTGATCGCCTTTGTTCGGCCGCTGTGCATCCCGGTGGCCGCGCTCCGGCTTGGGAATTAACGCCGCCCGTTCACGGAACAGCCTTTCGCCGCTGGCACCTGGGAGCCCCGAAAGCACCGGGCGAGCACCGGGCGTTCTAATCCACGGATGTAGGGAATGGAACTCAGTGACGCGGTGCGGGATTGTCTCGTTGAGCTGCACAGTCAGAGCATCAGAGCTCTCCTTGTGCAGTAAAGGAACACTTGTGGAGATGAAGTCCCTCTACCTCGCCCTCCCCGCATGCTTTGCAGCGGGCGTCGGCCTGATCGGCGCGTCGTGCGCGCAGGCGGACAGCGGTGCCCAGGGCGCGGCTCAGGGTTCCCCCGGTGCCGTTTCGGGCAACCTGGCCCAACTCCCGCTCCACGTACCGGCGAATGTCTGCGGCAACACCGTGAATGTCGTGGGTCTGCTCAATCCGGCTTTCGGGAACCGGTGCGCGAATGCCGACGCGCACTCCCGCGGGTCTTTTGGTGACAAGGGGCAGGCAGGACAGCAGGGCACCCCGCCGCAGGGTTCCGCCGCGCAGCCGCAACATCCGTCAGGTTACGGGGACGAGGGCCCCGCGCAGGAGACCGGACGTCGACCTGTCCAGCACCCCGGCGACGGTGCGGGCAAGCCTCAGCACCCCGGCGACGGTGCGGGCAAGCCTCAGCGCCCCGGCGATGATGCCGGCAAGCCCCAGCAGCACGGGAGCCCGCAGGCGTCGCACGCTTCGTCTCCCACGGCGCCTGCGGACGGTGGCGCCCACCGTGACCAGCTCTCGCGGGAACAGGGCCCGGAGGCCGGTCACCCCGTCACGGGCTCTGCTCGGGACGGCCGCCAGGCCGGCCTCACGCCCGTCGCGTCCGGGCACGGTGCGGGCCTCGAGGGCTCTGCGGGCCCGTCATCAGCGGGAGATGCGGCCGTGCCCGGTGCGCCGGCCCTCGCCGAGACCGGCGCCGAAGACGGTCTGGGCCTGGCTGCCCTCGCTGCGGCCGGGATCACCGGCGCAGGCGTCGTGATGACCCGGCGGGCGCGGTCTTCCCGCCGCTGAGACGGGCGCTGGAAGTGTCCGCCTGTTCGCGACCCGGATGCCGGCGCCCGCCGGCGTCTCAGGCATCCGGGTCTGGGCCCTTGGACGCCATCACCGGCAGGCCTGCAGCCGGATGCCGCGACGAGCTGGTCTAGGCTCACTGTGTGGGCGTGTGTATGGAACTGCTGATCGTTGACTGCGCGTACATAGAAGCGGTGCCGGCCGGGTCGCGGGCCGATCTGGTGGAGACCGCCGCGTTCGGTAGTGACGACGTCCGACAGGCCCGCCAGCCGGAGGGATGGGCCTGGCCCGATGCCGAAGACCGCCCCTGGTACGCGCGCTACGAGTTCCGTAACACCCTCACCTCGTACAAGCCGCATTTCTGGGCCGGTGAACGCTGGGACAAGATGCGAAGGTTCGTCCAGCCCGGACTGCGCACGGCCTTCGACGAGTTCAGTGCTCCCCTGTTCTGGGGCGAATACAACTGGCAGTTCGCGGACCCTCCGTTCACCCCTGCCGTTCCCGGACGGGAGAACCACTGGTGCCCGGAGACCATGCTGTGGCTCCTCCCCGAGGACGTAACAGCCCTCCATTACTTCTGGACCCGGCTTGAGCCCGACCTGCCGTTGCTGCGTGCACCTTTCGAACAGCACCTCGCCGGGACCACAGGGCGGGTCAGTACCTTCTCGTCGTTTGCTGCCCTCGTCACCGGTTGGGGGGAGGTAGTAGCCGAGGCTGCAGGACGCGGGTGGGGCATCATCGGCTTGGAGTGCTGACATCGCCCCCTCGCCTTCCCCGGCATCCGGATTCGCCGCCTGTGACCTGTGACCGGGCGTTGTCATCAGCAGTTGGTCGGCGCCGTCCGTCCTGGCAGCGCGCACGCCTGACCAGCCGCACCCGCCGGGAAGGACGGCAGGGCCTAGAAGCGGAAGCCGATGACTCCGTAGCCCGGACGCGCGGCCGCGTGCCGTATCCAGCCCAGGCACTGCTTGACCGCCCGGTCGACCTCGGGTTCCAGACGGGGGGCCTGCCCGCCCGCGTCGATGGCCCGCTGGGCGGCCTCGAACTGCTCCAGAGCTTTGGTGCACTGCTCGTGCGTCCACTCGCCGGAGTCCGGGGTGTCCGCCCCTCGTGGCAGCGGGCCGGGCAGCGAGCCGAAGAAGAAATCTTCCGTGGACACCGCAGTGATGCCCCGGGCGGTCAGCCCCGCGTCCACGTCGGACAGCCAGTCGCCGCGGTGCGGGGTGAAGCAGTTGTTGGCCAGGAACGAGCCGGTGAGGTCACACAGGCGCAGGTAGGCGTAGCCGTACTGGAAGGCGTGGTTCTCGTCGGTGCTGAAGGGTCCGCCGTTCACGACGGCCGTCAGTGCCTCGAGTGCGGTGGGCGCGCCCTCCTCGATGGCGAAGGAGGATTCCTGGTCATCACGGGCCAGTTGGGCGGCGTAGTTTTCGCGGATGACGGCGAGCAGTTGCTCGTCACGGGAGCCGATCAGGGCGCGCGTGGCGGCCACGTCGAGCAGGTACACGCTCAGGGAAGAACTCATGCCCCGACCCTAACGGCGGCCTCTGACAGCCATATGGGCGCATGGCGGCGGGTGTTCGTGGAGGTCCGGGTCCAGGGCCCGGTATGACAGTCCGTATGAACACTGCCGCTTCCACCCTGCCGGTCACTGCAGTTCGTCGGCGTCGAGTCACCTGGCCGAATACCGCAAGCGGTACCTGCTGCACCAAGGCGTCTGCCTCGAACGCATCCGCGGCGACCGGGTACCGCACGCGGCGCTGACCGTCGGGGCCGAGCCGCACTGCTACAGATCGTCAACTGATCGGTTCTCACGGGACTGGTCGCTGTGCTGGTCCTGCGTAGGGTTTCAAGGAGGCGGCAGTGCGGCATTCGCGCACGCCCTCCACTATCGCGCCCAGTGTTCAGGCGCATCCACGAGAGAAGGAAACACACCCATGCGCGCCCTTGTGGTCGATCACGGCGAGGTCGGACCCGTCCGGTTCGCCGATGTCGATGAGCCCGTGCCGTCCAGCGACGAGGCGTTGGTCGAGATACGGCATATCGGTCTCAACTTCGGAGAGCTCAATTACGTGCACCAGTGGCCGGCCGGCGCTGTGCACGGCCACGACGCGGCCGGCATCGTCGTGCGCGCCGCATCCGACGGCTCGGGGCCGCCCGAAGGTACGCGCGTCGCGCTGGGGATGTCGTCCCACGCGTGGGCGGAGCGGGTGGCAGTCAGCCCCGCCTCGCTCGGCACCGTCCCCGATGGCGTGGATCTGGCCGACGGCGCCGCGCTGGGGATCGCGGGAGTCACCGCGCTGCGGGTGCTGCGCAAGCGTTCCCTGCTGGCGCGCGACGTGCTGGTCACCGGCGCCAGCGGGGGAGTGGGGCACTTCGCCGTCCAGTTGGCGGCGCTGGCGGGCGCCCGGGTGACGGCACTGGTGGGTTCGCCGGACCGGGCCGCCGGACTCCGCGAACTGGGGGCCGACAAAGTCCTGACCGACCTGGCCGAGACCGAGTGCTCCTTCGACCTCGTCCTGGACACGGTCGGTGGCCCGCTGATGGCCCGGGCGTGGAGCCTTCTCGCCGAGGGCGGCACCATCCACCTGGTCGGCTACTCCTCGGGGCAGGACACCACGTTTGCGTCAGGGGCCCTGTTCGGCTTCGGCGAACCCCGCTCCATCGCCACCTACGGCGACATGACGCCGACCAGCGGGGAACTGACGGACCTGCTGGGCCTCATGGCCGCCGGGAGGCTCTCGGCACCGGTCGGACTGCGAGGCAACTGGCAGGACGTGGACGACGCCGTCCGGGCACTGTTCGCGCGGAAGGTGCACGGGAAGATCGTTCTTGACGTGGTCTGACGCCCCTCATGGTCCGACGCCCCTCATGGTCCGACGCCCGGCATGGTTCGACGCCCGTCGTGGTCCGACGCCCGTCGACGAGAATGGAACGATGGACGTACTCGCGGAGGCCTTGCGCGTATCGGGTGCGCGAGGCGCGCTCGGGGTCGTACTGAAGGCCGGGGAACCCTGGGGCCTGTGGCTGGAGTCCTCTCCGGGAGCGACACTGCACGTGGTGTCCCGCGGCACGATGCGGCTCCACGTCCCGGGCGACAAACCCCTGGAGGTGCAGGCAGGAGACGCCGTCCTGCTGCCGCCGGGCACCGACCACGGAATAGCCGGCGGGTCCAGTACGACGATGGCTCCCTGTGACCGCGAGGCGACGGACCAGGCCCGCACCGACGGCAGCGCCCTGCACCTGGGCTCGACGCCGGCGCAGACGGAAGTGCTCGTCCTGCGCTATGAGCAGGACCCGGAGGTGAGCACGCCGGTGCTCACCTCCCTCCACCGGCCGATGCACGTTACGAGCCGGGAGAACGCACAGCTCAGAAAGACCGTCGAGCTGCTCACGGCGGAGCTGGCGCAGCCGCAGATCGGCACCACCGCCGCCGTCAACAGCATCGTCGACCTTCTGCTCATCCAGTTCGTACGCGTCTGGCTGGCCCGCCACCCGCAGGAGCAGTCCGGCTCATGGCTGGGCGCCATGCGTGATCCGATCGTGCGCGATGCCCTGGCATGTGTCCACGCCCGGCCGGAACACCCCTGGACCACCGAGTCCCTGGCGGCCGCGACGGCGGTCTCCCGGACGACGCTGTCCCGGCACTTCCGGTCCGCGCTCGGACAGACGCCGGGCGCATACGTGACGCAGTGGCGCATCGACCTGGCGTCCGTCCGGCTCCGCGACAGCGACGAGCCGGTCGAGTCGATCTCCGGCGCGGTTGGTTATGCCTCGCCGCACGCTTTCAGCCGTGCCTTCCGCCGCGTCCGGGGCATGCCCCCCGGCGAGTACCGATCTCGACTGCGCAAGTGATTCGCAGGCAGGCGATGACCGGCGACCCTTGAGCACGAGTCACCGTAGGCGGGTAACCGTCACCACCACATGGCGGGTGGTGCCCGCCGCGACCTCCACCAACCACCAGGCCGCGGACCGTCGTCGGGTACCCCTCCCCGTCCTCCGCTTGCGCCCGGCGCCTCGGCCCGGACTCAGCGACCGGGCGGGCGACCTCGACAGCGACCGGCGCGATCAGGGTCGATGTCGGATCGTGTCGCCCCGCGGGCGGGCGGATTTTGTCCGTGGGGGCCCTCGGGCCTTCCCAAGTCTTCCCACGGCTAGGCCAGTTAGCGCTGCGACCGGCAGTTGCAGGACGACTATTCCGCAACCGGGTGAATCTTGATCAGAACACTGCCAGGCGCTGACACAGACAGAACGGCCGCAGCCATTCTGTCCCAGGAAAGATCCCTACCTCAGAACGGATTCCTCGTATGCGCATGCGTCGTTCGCTCGGACTTCTGGCTGTCACGGCCGCCATCACGCTCGCTGGCAGTGCAGGTACCGCCTACGCCGATTCGGCTCCCCTGGAGCCCGGCCACGTACGGGCCATGGCCATGGAGGGTGAGAACACCCTGCAAGTGGTCGACAACTCCGAAGAGCGCGTCGTGGCCGGGAGCGTCGTGGTCGAAGGCCGCGCCATCCGGGGCACGTGCGGCGGCGCCGCTTGCGGGCCGGGCTGGCTCTGAGCCTGCCCCATGAGACCGTGCCGGGGCTCTGAAGTCCCGGCAGACGCATGCCTCCCGGCCGCCGCAGCGCGGCGGCCGGGTGCCGGCTGCTCAGCGCAGCAGGACTGTCGCCACAGGCCCCGGGCGGGTTCTGATCATTGCGGGATGTTTCGCGGCCTGGTTCGTCCTGCTCCGTTCGGCGCCAGCGGCAGGAGTTCGTGAAGTGCGGTGCGGTAGAGGGCGTCAGTGACGGCGGTGCTGGCTGCGGTGATGGAGAGGCTGCCGCCGTGTGGCCGGCGGCGTGCCGGATGCCCAGGAGGGTGTAGAGGCTGCCGTTGTCGCAGCAGATGATGCCCGCGAGGTCGAGGCAGAGGTGGCGGGCGCCGCGTTCGAGGGTGTGCACGACGGTGTCGCTGAACTCGCCGATGCTGGCGACGTCGAGTTCGCCGTTGAAGGCGAACGTGCAGCAGGGGGCGTTGTCGGGCGAGGTCTGGCAGATGTTGAGGCGGTCCGTGCTCGTGTGGTGTCCGCCGGAGGGTCCGGTAATGGCGGCTGCTCCTGTCGCAGGTTCAGGTCCGGCAGAGGCTGGGCCGGATTGGCGGACATGCCGTGTCCGTTCGGGGGAACGCGGGGAGAAGGGACCGGCCGCCCGCCGCCAGGCGGGGGGCGGCGGGGGGCGAGGGGGTTTGGGGACCCCAACAGAAGGCCGAGGCTGATGAGTAACACAACGGGCAGTGCCAGTTGCCTG